>NZ_JBQAIK010000001.1:0-98894 GCF_051905915.1 Actinotignum sp. UMB0459
ATGGGCATTGAGACCGAGTACGGGATCACCTGCGCGGCGCAGCGCGGTACACGCCCACCGCTGGACGCCGAAGAATCCGCACAGCGACTCTTCGCGCCGGTAGTTGCCGTGCATCGGTCCACGAACACTTTTCTAGAAAACGGGTCACGTCTCTACCTGGACGTGGGTGCACACCCGGAATATGCCACGGCCGAATGTGACAACATTGACGATCTCCTCGCGCATGACCGCGCCGGCGAACTCATTTTTGCGCGGCTCGCGAAACGCGCCAATGAAAAACTACAGGACGACGGCGTACCTGGGGCCATCCACCTCCTGAAAAACAATGTTGATTCAGAGGGGCATTCTTTCGGCTGCCACGAAAACTACATGGTGCACCGGCGCCCTGACTACCGCCAGCGCATTGCTCGGCTCATCCCCTTCTTCGTGACCAGGCAGATCGTAGCGGGAGCCGGTAGCCTGCACCGCGGGGAAGACGGGCAGGTTCGCTATGAGTTCTCCCAGCGCTCCCACCAAATGTGGGAGGCTATCTCTTCGGCGTCCACGCGGTCCCGACCCATGATCAACACCCGCGATGAACCCCACGCTGATGCGGAACTCTATCGGCGCATGCACGTCATCGTGGGGGATTCCAATATCTCCCAGGCAACAACCGGCCTCAAAGTTGCGGCCACCGAAGCTCTCCTCACCCTCGTGGAAGAAGGAGCTATCCTTCCGGACCTGGAGCTCGCCGACCCCATGCACGCCATCCGGATCACGGGCGCGGACCTATCGGGGCGGGCGAATCTGGAACTGGCCAGTGGTGGATTGACCGATCCGATTTCGGTACAGCAGCGGATGTACGAAGCCGCGCTGAACCACCTGGATCGGAAAGGATACCTGGCGGAGCTCGACCCCACCCGGCGCTATCTCCTCGAGCTGTGGGAGCGCGCCATTGACGCGGTGGAACGCCGTGATCCGAGCGCTATTGCCACCGAAATCGACTGGGCTGCCAAACTCGCCCTCCTCACCCGCTACCGGGAACGCACCGGGGCGAAACTCTGCGATACCCGCGTGGCACGCCTGGATTTGGCATATCACGATATTACCGAAGGAGGTCTGCGCGACCGGATGGAAGAATCCGGGCTTCTGCGCCGGGTTATCGCGCCCGCACGCGCCACCGCAGCGATGACGACCCCGCCGCACACCACCCGGGCCGCACTGCGGGGGCGTTTCCTGGCCGCTGCACGGCAAGCCCGGCGCGATGTGGCGGTGGACTGGTCCACCCTGCGCCTCATGGAGGCCAATGGGAATTCCAGTGCGGTCCTCAACGACCCACTCGCCACTGAAAACCCCGAGGTCGAGGCGCTTATCGAGGAGATCACCGCGTGAACTACCCCGTGCGATACCGAGCTATCTTGGCGGGCCTCGCGGTGGCCGCTACCGCGCTAGCGGGCTGTAGCGGCCACCGCGAGCCCGGCACCCCCGGAAGCGTGGATGTTACAGGTGCTTTCGGAGCTCCCGTGACCATCTCCGTGAGTGGAAATCTCCATGTTGACGGAGTGCGCCATGATGTCCTCATCCCGGGAGACGGGGTGGAACTGGCCGAAGGCAGCCCGGTCCTCGCTCGCATTACCTCCTTCGACTCGCGTACCGAAGCTCCGGTTGAAGGCTTTGCCACCGGCGGGATCACTCTCGCCACCGTGAGCCAAGCCGGAGTGGGGGAACTTGCCCCCTACATCAGCGGGCAGCGGGAAGGCAGCCGCCTGCTCATCCAGCGAGAAGAATTAGTTGCCGGAGATCCCGGTGCGATAGAAATCGTCATTGTCGATATTCTCTACACAAATGCACGCGGGGAGTCAGCGCCTCCACCGGCCACGCCGCCGGCCGGAATGCCGGGGCTAGCAAGCGGCGAAGGCGTGGCACCCGTGCTGACCGGGGGTGGCGGGCCCATTCCGGAATTCGCGGTGGTGCCGCTCGTGCTCGGGCGCGGTGAGCAGGTAGCCGCCTCGGACGAACTTGTGCTCAACTACTTCCTCGTGGATCCGAATGGGCAAACGGTTGATTCCAGCTGGACATCGGGGCCGGTGCGCGCGGCTATGGGCGATCTCATGGATGGAATGCGCAAAGGTTTAGTTGATCAGCGGGTAGGTTCGCGTGTCATGATTCTTATTCCAGCCAGCCAAGCCCGCGGAGATACCGACCTCGTTGCCATTGTTGATATTTTGGCCACGGGCCGGGCCCTCACCCAGATTCGTGCCGGGGCTGCCTAAGAGCCGCGTATCTGCACGTGTAGCTGCCCCGCATCCCAGCGCACCACCGCGTGTGCCAGGGCCGGGGCATCTCTTGTTGTGAGCAACGCACGCTCCTGGGTGGCCCACATATCCCACCAGCCACTCGGATCACCTTCGCGCTCCCGTACCCGAGCCAGCCGGAGAGAATCCTCACATTCCATCCAGATTGTTGCCGTGCATAGCGGGGCACAGGCCGCGGAAGCCGCCCCGCAACCTTCCAGCAGCAGCACCTCGGTGAACTGATCAGCCGGCACCGTTACCGGAGCATCGTAGCAGCTCATATACCAATTCCACGGTGTCACCCGCACGCTTTCCCCACTCAGAAAAGGCCCCAGAATCTCCCGGGCTACCCGCTCCACGCCACGGGCCAAGCCGTCCCATCCGGGTACGAAACGTTCCACCTCAAGAATCTCGACCGCCAGCCCGCTCTCCCGTAGTCGCGCCGCGAGGGCCCGCGATAGCTGGGTTTTCCCCGCCCCGCTGCGTCCGTCAATGGCGTAGATCCGCCTACCGTTCCCGCGAATCACCAGGGCTGCAAGGAGATCCAGGCCGTCCGCACCTTCTTTCATTGCTCCCGCCTATTCCTGCGTCATTTTTGTCATCCCGTGCGGGTACTCTATGTCATAACCGGCACGCGGAGCGAAGCTCACCGAGAGCGGGAGGCACAGTGGCATGGTTTATTGATGAGGTAGCACAGCGGGTGCGGGCCGCAGCTCGGCAGGTCCCGGACCAGGAGCGTGATGCGCTGCGGCGCGCCGTCCAGGCAGCTCCTGCACCGCGCGAGTTCTACCGTGCGCTCACGCCCAGTCCGCAGCGTCCCATCGGTGTTATCGGGGAAATCCGCAGCCTGGACGGAAACCCTGCCCCCGCCCCGGAATATATCGAAGCCTTTACGGAAGCGTTGAGCGGCGGGGGAGCGGCTGCTATCTCCGTGACCGCACCGGTTATCCCCGGAGGGCTTGGCCTGCCGGCGCTGCGCCGCGCCCGCGCCATCGGAGTGGGCCCGCTTCTCTACCGCGATGTCACTGTCTCCGCCGTGCAGCTTTTGCGGGCGCGCGCGGCGGGCGCGGATGCTGTGTCGCTTACCCCGCGCATCCTCTCCGATGTGGAACTCGAGGCACTGGTGGAACGCGCGCGATCCCTCGGCATGGAACCCTGCCTGGAAGTGGAATCCGAAAGTGACATAACTCGTGCGATTGGCTGCGCGGCGCGCGTCGTCGTCGCAGATTCGCGTTCCGTCACAGATTATCCGCAGCTTTTCGAGCAGTTGCCCTACACCTGCGTGCGGGTGGTGCGGCGCGGGGTGCGTAGTCCCCGAGATGTTTTCACCGCGGCGCGGCACGGTGCGGGGTGCGTTATCGTAGGGCGGGCCCTCCTCGAAACCGATGATCCGGTCGGGCTTGTGGCTCGCATGGCAACCGCGGGGCGGCATCCGGCCGCGCTGCTCATGGCCGAACGCATCGCGCACGTGAGCGACCATGCCGTTGACGCGACCGAATATACCGCCCAGGCACCCGGGCTCGGGCATCCGCCCCATGCCCACGCACAAGAAGGGACACGATGATACCAACAGCTATTCCGGCTCCCGAGCACTCCGAATGGGTGCTTTTCGAGACCTCCGCATTTTCCCTCTCTATCAAGTTCTACGCGATTGCTATCGTCATTGGGATTATCGTCGCGTATGCCCTGACGGAGCGGCGCTACGTTGCGAAGGGCGCGACCCGCGACGTCACGCTTTCCATCGCGCTATGGGCGGTTATTTTCGGGATTATCGGCGGGCGGCTCTACCACGTGATCACTGATTACCAGCTGTATTTCGGCCCGGGCCGTGATCCGTGGCGAGTCTTTGACCTGCGTGGCGGCGGCCTGGGCATCTGGGGTGCAGTTGCGCTGGGCGGCGTAGGTGCCTGGATCGGGTGCCGCCGCAACGGCGTCCGGCTCCTGCCTTTCGCGGATGCTCTTGCCCCGGGGCTTCTCATCGCCCAGGCCATCGGCCGCCTGGGTAACTACTTCAACCAAGAACTTTTTGGCGGCCCCACCGCACTACCGTGGGGTTTGGAAGTCGATGCCGCACACCGCCCGGCCGGTTTCCCACCCGACCAGCTCTTCCACCCCACCTTCCTCTATGAATCCCTGTGGTGCCTAGGTGGCGCCGTCGTACTCCTTCTCCTGGAAAAACGCTTCCACCTTGTGGCCGGGCAGCTTTTTGCCGCATATGTTATCGCTTACACTCTCGGCAGAGTGTGGATTGAAAACCTGCGTATCGATCCGGCGCACCTCGTTGCTGGTCTGCGTCTCAACGTTTGGACATCGCTTCTCGTTTTGCTCGGCGGGATCATCGCCCTCTTTATCCTGCGACGCGCCTACCTGCGTGATTCTTCTCGCGATCACGTGTGGTTGCGGGCCCGCCCCGAGCCGGAAACTGAGGGAACTGACATGTCGCAGAACGACGCCGCCGCTGCCGGCGCGGCCGCCGTCGTGCCCGAAAAAATGGAGACTCCCGGGGCCGCACGCGATAGTGATGCTGCCGCCGCGGCAAGCGAATCCGACGAGGGCGTGGGTAACCGCTCAGTGAACGGGTGACGCCGCTGCGCGAGCCGTGCGCTAGCGTAAAGATGAGCTCCGCTAGCGGGGCTTATAACGGTGCATATTTACCAGGACGAGTGCCTTGAGTCCCGATGGGGAAACAGGGCGCTCGGGTAAGATAGGAAACATGCGTAGAGCTAGAATTGTGTGTACGTTGGGTCCGGCTACGGATACCTACGATCAAATCCTTGAACTTGTTAAAGCCGGCATGAACGTGGCGCGTATTAACGCCTCCCACGGTTCGCATGAAGAACACGAAAAGCGCATTGATAATGTGCGCGCCGCCGCGAAGGAACTGGGTACCCCGGTTGCGGTACTCGTTGACTTGCAAGGCCCGAAGATCCGCCTCGGCCGTTTTGCCGAAGGCCCGGTCCAGCTGAACGTGGGCGATACCTTCACCATTACCACCCGCGATATCCCCGGCACGAAGGATATTTGCTCCACCACCTTCAAGGGCTTGGCGGGCGATTGCAACCCCGGTGATGTGCTCTTGATTGACGACGGCAAGGTTTCCGTGCGCGTTGTGGAAGTTGTGGACGGCACTGACGTGGTCACCCGCGTGGAGGTCCCCGGCCCTGTTTCCAATAACAAGGGTATTAATCTTCCCGGCGTGGCGGTGTCCGTTCCCGCCATGTCCGAAAAGGACGAAGAGGACCTGCGTTGGGGCCTCAACTACGGCGCGGATCTCATCGCACTTTCCTTCGTGCGTGATGCCAAGGATATTGACGATGTCCACCGCATCATGGACGAAGAGGGTATTCGCCTCCCCGTTATCGCCAAGATCGAAAAGCCGCAGGCGGTTGCCAACCTGGATGATATTGTCCAGGCCTTCGACGGCATTATGGTCGCCCGCGGTGACCTCGGCGTGGAACTGCCCCTTGAGCAGGTTCCGCTGGTGCAGAAGGAAGCCATTTCGCTGGCCCGCAAGCGCGCCAAGCCGGTCATTCTCGCCACCCAGGTTCTCGAATCCATGATCCAGAACCCGCGGCCTACCCGCGCTGAGGCCTCTGACTGCGCCAACGCCATTTTGGATGGTGCGGATGCCGTTATGCTTTCCGGGGAAACCTCGGTGGGTCTCTACCCGATCGAATGTGTGCGGACCATGGCCTCTATCGTTTCCTACACGGAGGAACACGGCCTGGAGCAGATCCCGCAGCTCTCTTCCCTGCATCGCACCCGCAACGGCGTTCTCACCCGCTCCGCGCTGGACATCGGTGAAGCGCTGGGCGTCAAGGCCGTTGTGGTCTTTACGGAAACCGGGCATACCGCCCGCCGCGTGGCCCGCAACCGTTCCCGCCTGCCCATTATCAACTTCACTCCCTCGGAGAAGGTGCGCAATCAGCTCGCCGTGCTGTGGGGTAGCGAAACCTACACGGTGGATCACTCCGCTGCCACCACGGATGAGATGGTGCAGCAGGTAGAAGACCGCCTTCTCGAACTGGGCCGCGCCCAGGTCGGTGACCGCGTGGTGATCGTGGCCGGGATGCCTTCGGGCGTAGCCGGCTCCACCAACACCCTGCGTGTTCACAAGATCGGTGAAGAAACGGGCGTTGCCTAAAACTCGCGAACTGCGCTAGGCGTGCCGGATGCGCGGCTAGCACAGGAAAGGCGAGCGGGTGCCTGCCGGCATAGGTCGGGCGGGCACCCGCTCCCATTCCAACTTTCTGCGTCACCTCATTTGAAATTTGGTGGCGGGTATGGTGAAATATTCTCTGCGTTTGCACAATCACCCGCGGTGATCCTGGTGATCCCGCTGGTAATGTCAGCACACGCGTAAGCTCCTGTGGTGGAATTGGTAGACACACTGCACTCAAAATGCAGCGCCGCAAGGCGTGAGGGTTCGAGTCCCTCCGGGAGCACCGCGGCGATAACCTTGAAGTTCGCTGGGAATCTCTGTCCCGGTGTTTGCTCTGCACCGCGCAGTCTGACAGCATGGTAAGGGGCGCGTGAATCCCGTTGCCGGTCATCATTCTCTCAAAGGTCAGAGAACACTTCAGTGTGGATGCAGGTGCAACATCGCACGCAGTACATTGGTTCAATCTATCCGGCATGCCGGTCGAAGGGGTCATGATGGCCAAGGACGCAGCGGCGCAATCCGCGGAGAACAAAGAAGCTATTCGGGTTCTTGTCGTTGAAGATGAAACTCTCATTCGCCTCGATATCGTTGAAACACTGGAAGATGCCGGGTATGAGGTTGTCGGGGAAGCTGGCGATGGCGAATCCGCTATTGAACTAGCCGGTGAACTCGAACCGGATCTTATTGTCATGGATGTGAAGATGCCGGGGATGGACGGCATTACCGCAGCGGATCGCATTCTGGAAGAACACCGCGTGGCCATCGTCATGCTCACCGCCTACTCGCAGCGTGACCTGGTGGAGCGCGCACGGGACGCCGGAGCGATGGCCTATGTGGTCAAGCCGTTCACGCCCGCTGATCTCATTCCCGCGGTAGAAATCGCGGTCTCGCGTAATCAGGAAATCGAAGCGCTCGAAAACGAAGTGTCCACCATGGCCGAGCAATTTGAAACCCGCAAGCGGGTGGATCGGGCTAAGGGCTTGCTGGAATCGCAGATGGGCCTGACCGAACCGGAAGCTTTCCGCTGGATTCAAAAGACCTCGATGGATCGGCGCCTCACTATGCGCGAAGTGGCCGATGCTGTGATTGAACAGGTAGGCGGGCGTAATTAGCCACCAGGTGCACGCATGGCGCGGCTGAGCTCGCGCTGATCATTCCATACTCGTGCAGCCAGGCGCTCACCGGATCTCCGGTGGGCGCCTGCTTGCTATCTCGCGTAGGCTAGAGGGGTGAGTGAAAAAAAATTCCTTCTTGTTGACGGCCATTCCATGGCGTTCCGCGCCTTCTATGCCCTGCGGGCAGAGAATTTCCTCACCGATCGCGGGCAGTACACCAATGCGGTTTACGGTTTCCTCTCCACCCTGCTTAAAATCATTGGTGATTACCACCCCGATTACATCGCCGTGGCCTTTGACCTGCCGGGAGGAACATTCCGCACCCGCGTCTATCCGGACTATAAGGGAGGCCGGGCCCCCACACCGGTAGAATTCGCCGGACAAATCGATGTTATTAAAAACGTTCTTGATGTCTGCGGCATTACCTGGCTTACCTATGAGGACTACGAAGCCGACGATATTATCGCCACCCTCTCGCGTCGCGCCGTAGAAGAGGGAGCGGATGTCTATATCGCCTCCGGTGACAAAGACTCTTACCAGCTCGTTGACGAGCACACCACCGTGCTCTATCCCATGCCGCGTTCGGCCATGCAGGCTCTCGACCCGGCCGGTATCGAAAAGAAAACCGGGGTGCGCCCCGAACGTTATGCTGACCTGGCTGCACTCGTGGGAGAGGGCGCCGATAATATTCCCGGAGTCCCCGGGGTCGGCCCGAAAACCGCGGCAAAATGGCTGGCCACCTACGGTGACCTCGATACTATTCTCAGCCGCGCGGATGATATCGGCGGAAAAGTTGGTACCTCTTTGCGCGAGCACCTGGATCAGGTTCGCCAGAATCGCTCCCTCAATACCCTCGTGCGTGACCTTCCTATCGGAGAGAACCTTGAGGAATTCCGCCCGCGCGGAGTGGAACGAGAAGCGTTACACGAGCTTTTTGACACTCTTGATTTTGACACTCTACGCGGGCGCGTCCTGGCAGAATTACCGGCACGTGACGGCACCACCGAAACCGATACGAGTGCCGGTTTTACCCTCACCGGCCTGGAGATCACCACATCCGGGGTACGCGAATGGCTCGCCCGGCACTCCGATGCGCCGGTGTACGGTCTTGAACTGGCGGGCCCGGCTAGTCCGGGTGCGGGGAGCGTGGAGGCACTGGCGATTGGAACGGCAACGGCCGCACTCCTGCTCGATACTCACACTATGAACGACGACGATACCGCCCAGGTGCGTGCCTGGCTGGAATCTGATGCCCCGAAGGTGGTGCACGGCGCCAAAGAAGCCTGGCATCGGGTGCGGGGGCAGGGCGTCGAATTGCGCGGCGTCGTACGTGATACCGTGCTGTGCGCCTACCTTCTCTATCCCGATCAGCGCAGTTATGACCTCGGCGATCTTGCGCTGCGGCACCTCGGCGTTGATTTGGGGGACGGGGGAGTGCTGCCCGGGCTGGACGGACAGGCCGATCCTTTGGCCGAGCGCGCCGCACTCCTCGGCCCGCTCTCCGATAAGTTGCTCGGGGAATTGAACATGCGCGGCGAGGATGGCGCTCTGCTCGACCTGGAAATGGACGTGGCTCGCACGCTCGCGCAGATGGAGGACACCGGTATTGCCGTGGATTCTCCCTACCTAGAAAAACTGCGAAAAGATTTCGATGGGCGCGTGGAAGCCGCGGCCCGGCTCGCTTATGATGCCATCGGCCACGAAGTCAATCTTTCCAGCCCCAAGCAATTACAGGGGGTGCTTTTCGAGGAACTCGGCTTGCCCACCACCCGGAAAACCAAATCTGGGTACACCACGAATGCGGAAGCGCTGGCCGATCTTGCGGTGCGCATCGCCGCGCGCGAGGACGATAAAGCCGTGGCCGGAACACAATTCCTCGGGGCGCTCCTCGAACACCGCGACGCCATTAAATTGCGGCAATCCGTCGAGGGCTTGCAGCGTAACACCCGGGCGGACGGAAAAATCCACACTACCTACCAGCAGGCGGTAGCTGCCACCGGGCGGCTTTCTTCTACCGACCCGAATCTTCAAAATATTCACGCGCGCACGGCCGAAGGTCTCCAGATCCGCTCTGCTTTTATTCCTTCCGAAGGCTATGCGGCGCTGATGACCGCGGATTACTCGCAGATCGAAATGCGGATCATGGCCTCGCTTTCCGGCGATGAAGCGCTGATCACCGCCTTTAACGAGGGCGAAGACCTGCATTCCTCGGTAGCATCCCTCGTCTTCGGGATTCCCGAAAGCGAGGTGAGTAGCGAACAACGTTCCCGTATTAAAGCGATGAGCTACGGGCTGGCCTACGGGCTTTCTGCTTACGGGCTTTCCCGTCAGCTCCATATTTCAGCCCATGATGCTCAAGAACTCATGGACGCCTACTTCGCGCGCTTTGGGAACGTACGTGATTACCTCGATTCCCTCGTGGCGAAAGCCCGCCAAGACGGCTATACCCAAACGCTGCTGGGGCGGCGGCGCTATCTTCCCGAGCTACGCTCCACGAACAGGCAGCTGCGCGAGGCCTCCGAACGCATGGCTCTTAACGCTCCCATCCAGGGCAGCGCGGCGGATATCATCAAGATCGCGATGGTGGCCGTGGTGGAAGCGCTGCGCGAGGCGGGGCTGCGCAGCCGAGTCCTCCTCCAAGTCCATGACGAACTTGTGCTGGAAGTGGCGCCCGGTGAGCACGAGGCAGCGGAGGAAATCGTGCGCCGAAAAATGGCCGGGGCAGCACAGCTGCGGGTGCCTCTCTCGGTGGGTGTGGGATACGGCCCAAATTGGCGCGAGGCCGCGCACTAGCCGCGCATTAAGTGCGCACCTAGCCGCGCACTAGATCGGGGCGCTCACACTCCGTAGCTTCAGGACCCGGATGCCTTGCATGAGCTAGGCTTTTCCGCGTAGTATGGAGAACTGGTGTGAGCACCCGCCACACTGGCCGATATCCATCGGTCCCAAGCAAATATTCACAATAGTGTCCGGAAGTTATCAGTTAATGACTAATACCACCCCCGAGTCTTCGACTCTCCCCGAGATTGCCGTCAACGATATCGGCTCCGAGGAAGAACTTATTGCCGCCGTCGATAAGACGATCAAGTACTTTAACGATGGTGACCTCGTCGAAGGAACCGTTGTCAAGGTCGACCATGACGAAGTGTTGCTCGACATTGGCTACAAAACCGAGGGTGTTATTCCCTCCAAGGAACTTTCGATCAAGCACGATGTCAACCCTGATGATGTCGTCGAAATTGGCGACCAGGTAGAAGCCCTTGTCCTCCAGAAGGAAGACAAGGAAGGCCGCCTCCTCCTCTCGAAGAAGCGCGCACAGTACGAACGCGCCTGGGCTGAAATCGAGAAGGTCAAGGAAGCTGATGGCGTCGTTACCGGCACTGTCATTGAAGTTGTCAAGGGCGGTCTGATTGTTGATATCGGGCTGCGCGGCTTCCTTCCCGCTTCGCTCGTTGAAATGCGCCGCGTGCGCGATCTGCAGCCCTACATCGGCCGCGAGCTTGAGGCGAAGATCATCGAACTCGATAAGAACCGCAATAACGTGGTTCTTTCCCGCCGCGCGTGGCTGGAAGCATCCCAGTCCCAGGCTCGTGGCGAATTCCTGCACCAGCTCCAGAAGGGCCAGGTGCGCGAAGGCTTCGTGTCCTCCATCGTCAACTTCGGTGCCTTTGTGGACCTCGGCGGTGTGGACGGCCTCGTCCACGTTTCCGAACTTTCCTGGAAGCACATTGACCACCCGTCCGAGGTTGTCGAAGTCGGCCAGCCCGTCACCGTGGAAGTTCTCGATGTTGATATGGACCGCGAGCGTGTCTCGCTTTCCCTCAAGGCCACCCAGGAAGATCCCTGGCAGTCCTTCGCTCGCACCCACGCGATCGGCCAGATCGTTCCGGGTCGCGTGACCAAGCTCGTTCCCTTCGGCGCTTTCGTGCGCGTGGAGGACGGCATCGAAGGCCTCGTCCACATCTCCGAACTGGCTTCGCGCCACATCGACACCCCGGAAGAGGTTGTCAAGGTGGGCGACGACGTCTTCGTCAAGGTCATCGATATCGATCTGGATCGCCGTCGTATTTCGCTTTCCCTCAAGCAGGCCAACGAAGGCGTGGATCCGAACTCCCAGGACTTCGATCCTTCGCTCTACGGCATGGCCGCTGATTACGACGAAAACGGCAATTACAAGTACCCCGAAGGCTTCGATCCCGAATCGAACGAATGGCTCGAAGGTTACGAAGCTCAGCGCGAGGCATGGGAGAACGAATACGCCCAGGCCCAGGCCCGTTGGGAAGCGCACAAGGCCCAGGTTGCTGCCGCGCTCGAAGCCGATGCTGCTGCCGGCGCCCAGGCTGCTGCCGCCGCAGAACCGGCCGCGGATATCCCGGCCAGCTACAGCTCCACTTCCGAACCGAGCGGCTCGCTCGACTCGGATGCGGATGAAGCTCTCGCGGCCCTGCGCGAGAAGCTGACCAACAACTAAGGCATACGCTACCGCTGGTAGCACCTAGTAACGCCGCCGGCGTGCCTCTTCGGGGGGAGCGCCGGCGGCGTTTTCTTTCCGCGGGACGCATTGTTAAGCTGGGATGGTGAAAGAATTAAGAGTTGGCGCAGCCAGCGCACAGCAGCTACGCACCTTCTCCTATCCCAGCGGGCGTGCCCTGCGGGTGGCCGTCTCCGGTGGAATCGGCGCCGGCAAATCCACGGTCACTCGCGTGCTGCGTGAGCGCGGCGCGCTTATTGCCGATGCGGACGCACTTGCCCGGGAGGTCACCGCCCCGGGTAGTTCAGTCCTCGCGCAACTCGCCACCGATTTCGGTTCGGGTATTTTAAACGACGACGGTGCCCTCAACCGCGCCGCCCTCGCCGCGCATATCTTCTCCAACCCGGCGGCCCGTCACCGGCTCGAAGTCCTCACCCATCCCGCTATCATCGCGCGGGCTCGGGAGATCCTCGCTAGCGCACACCCGGGCCAGCTGGCCGTTTACGATGTACCCCTCCTGGTAGAAACCCGCGGTGATCGCGAGGTCGATTGCGTGATGATCGTCTCCGCACCGGAAGAAAAGCGCCTGGAGCACCTGCGGGGCCGGGGAATGAGCGAAGCGGATGCACGGGCCAGGATGCACACCCAGGCTGATGATGAGGCCCGCCGGGCCCTCGCTCATATCTGGATTCATAATGCAGGAACACGTGAGGATCTGGAAAAGCTCGTTGCCGAGTGCGCGGATAGGTGGCTGGTGGCGCCGCAGGCGCCGGCGTCGTCGTAGAAAACTCAAGGTAAAAGCAAGTAAAAACGTGACCCGTTCCGTGTTTACTCTCAGCGTAAGAGGGAGTACCATTTACAAATAGTGAAATGACCGTTTCGCTATATGGTACGTCTCGTCGCCACGAAGCAACGATGCGCGGCGATGGGGCCTAAAAATTGAGAGGTTAAAAAGCTATGCCAATTGTTTGGCTGCTCGTGGGCATTGCGTTGATGCTGGTGCTCAACATCGTTTTCAAGGTGAATTCGATGCTTGCACTCTTGCTCGCCGCCGTTGTGGTGGCACTGTGCAATGGCATGGGCCCGATGGAAACCCTCAAGACCGTCACCACCGGTTTTGGTTCTACGCTGGGTTCGCTCGCCATTATCGTTGTTTTCGGTGCAGTTATCGGCCGCCTCATGGTGGACTCCGGTGCGTCTCACGTGCTGGCATCGGGGCTCATCCGCCGCTTTGGACTGCGCTTCGTGCGTATCGCGGTCATCATTATCGGTCTTATTTTCGGCCTGGCGATGTTCTACGAAGTCGCCTTCTTGATGATCGCTCCGCTCGTTATTTCCATTGCTCAAGAAGCGAAGGTTCCGTGGCTGCGCCTGGCTATTCCCGCCGTATGCGCCACCACGGTTGCTCACTCTATCTTCCCGCCGCAGCCCGGCCCGGTGGCGCTCATTGATCAGTACCACGCGGACGCCGGCATGGTTTACCTCCTCGGTATTCCCATGGCAATCCTCTGGGTGATCGTGGGCGGCGTGCTGCTTCCCAAGGTGCTCGGCAACCTCGAACGCCCGGTGCCGAAGTTCATGTCCGGCGATGCGGATGATAAGGAAGCCGCGGTCAATCCGCCGTCCTTCTTCGTTTCCCTCATCGTGCCGCTCAGCCCGGCCATCATCATGATCTCCGTGACCATCGCCAATATTTGGGTGGATAAAGAATCCCTGCTGGGCCAGTGGCTCAACTTCTTTGGTTCCTCCCCGGTTGCCATGTCCGTGGCGCTGGTGCTCGCCATGTTGCTCTTCGGTATTCAGCGTGGGCACAAGGGCGAATGGGTTATGGACAAGTTCAATAAGGCCGTGTCGATTATCGCCGGCGTTGTCATGATTATCGGTGCCGGTGGCGCCTTCAAACAGGTTGTTATTGACTCCGGCATCGGCGATTACATCGGTGGGTTCATGAGCGCGGGCGCGGTATCGCCGTACATCATGGCTTGGTTCATTACGGTTCTTATCCGTCTGGCCACCGGCCAGGGCGTGGTGTCCGCCATGACCGCCGCGTCCATTATCGGTGCGGCTGTTATCGACCCGGCCACCGGCGTCATGCAGGCGGGCGTGGATCCCACGCTGCTCGTACTCGCCACCGCCGCGGGCTCCAACTTCATGACCCACATTAATGACGCCTCCTTCTGGCTCTTCAAGGAATACTTCGACCTGTCCATCAAGGACACTCTGAAGACATGGGGCGGCCTGCTCGCCTCCGGTTCGCTGGTTTCGCTGGCGTACGTAATGTGCCTCTCGCCGTTCTTCGGCTAGAGCATGAGTAGGCGGGTGCGGGCGGCCGGTATGGTCGCCCGCATCGCACAATTACAAGAAAATCAAGGAGTACACATGACGCAGAGCATTCCCTTTGCCGAGCAAGCTATCGCCGGCGTCAGCCTCGTCACCCGTGGGGACCTGAGCGCGCTGGAGATTAACACGGATACCGTATCCGGTACCGTTTTCCCCTACGGCGCCCACGTTGCTTCCTGGAAACCGGCTGGCTTCGAGGACGTCCTCTACATGAGCGAGCTATCCGGCCTCACGCAGGGCACTCCTATCCGGGGCGGTATCCCGGTGGTAGCCCCGTGGTTCGGGCCTTCGGATAACGGCCTGCACGGCTGGGCTCGTATCCAGGACTGGACCCTCGAATCCGTGCGCGGCGATGCCACCGCGGTGGAGGCGAACTTCACCCTCGCGGGCAGTGCCCTGGGCGGTGAGCTGGCTGATTCTCTTCAGCTCAGCTACACCGTGCACCTGGGCAGTGATTTTTGGGTGCGGCTGAGCGCCACCAATACCGGCACCGAAACGATCACCCCGGAGCTGGCCCTCCACGCCTACTGGGCGGTGGATGCGCAGGCCCTTCGTATTGAAGGCATCGAGGAGGGCGGTATTGATCGCCTTGCCGATAACGCGCAGCTCCCGGCCGGCCCCTTTGAGGAACTCGCAGGCCAGACCGTTGATCGTTTCTACCCCTTCGCGGGCGATATCGTGCTCGTGGACGCGGGCGGACACCGCAAGATCACCCTGCGCTCGGAAGAATCCGATAAATCGGTGGTGTGGAACCCGGGTACGAAGGGCTCGGCCGCGAATGCGGATATGCCCGATGATGCCTGGAAGCATTTTGTGTGCGTGGAAGCAACTCGAGTGCGCGAAGGCGCCCCGCAGCTTGCCCCGGGGGAGAGCGCCACGCTCACCCTGCACGCCACCGTGGAGCACCTCGGCTAGTGTGTAGCTCAACGCCGGTTCTCGCCACGCTCAATACGTGGGATAACGACGGCGCCCAGCGGCCGGACAGCAACTCGACCATAACCTCGGGTACCTGTCCGGCCGCTGGCGTATTTCGTACCGCGAGCCGGGCGAGGCTAGTAAGCTCGCCACTATGGCTCTTGATTCTGAGATTGTGCGCAGCGATAAGCCTTTCGAGGTTATTTCCGAGTACCGCCCTTCGGGAGATCAGCCCGCCGCGATTGCCGAACTCACCCGCCGTATTAACGACGGTGAAAAAGACGTGGTGCTGCTGGGAGCCACCGGCACCGGAAAATCGGCCACCACCGCCTGGCTCATTGAACAGGTACAGCGCCCCACGCTTATTATGGAGCCGAATAAAACCTTGGCCGCGCAAATGGCAGCGGAATTCCGTGAGCTTATGCCGAATAACGCGGTGGAATACTTCGTCTCCTATTACGATTACTACCAGCCGGAAGCTTACGTTCCTCAAACCGATACCTTTATCGAAAAAGATTCTTCCATTAACGATGAGGTAGAGCGCCTGCGCCACTCAGCCACCAATTCACTCCTCACCCGGCGGGATACCGTGGTAGTGGCCTCCGTTTCCTGTATTTACGGCCTGGGTACCCCGCAGGAATATGTTGATCGTATGGTGCAACTCCACGTGGGTCAGCACCTGGATCGCGACGAGCTGCTGCGCACCTTCGTCTCCATGCAATACACCCGCAACGATATTGCCTTTACGCGCGGCACTTTCCGGGTGCGGGGCGATACCGTGGAAATCATCCCGGTGTATGAAGAATTGGCTATCCGCATTGAATTCTTCGGTGATGAGATTGACGGGATCTCGCTGCTCCACCCGCTCACCGGGAATGTTATTCAACGCACTGATACCGCGCATGTGTTCCCGGCCTCCCATTACGTGGCCGGGCCCGAGCGGATGGAACGCGCTATCCGTTCCATTGAGGAAGAACTAGCCGAACGCCTCGAATACTTGCGTGCGCATAACAAGCTCCTTGAGGCGCAGCGCCTGGAAATGCGCACCAGTTATGACATTGAGATGATGCGCAATATTGGAACAACCTCCGGTATTGAGAACTATTCGCGGCATATTGACGGGCGCGGGCCGGGTACCGCCCCCAATACGCTCCTCGATTACTTCCCCGATGATTTCCTCCTTATCCTTGATGAATCCCATGTGACGGTGCCCCAAATTGGGGCCATGTACGAGGGAGATATGTCGCGTAAACGCACCCTCGTGGAGTACGGCTTCCGACTGCCTTCCGCCATGGATAACCGCCCTCTCAAATGGGAGGAATTCCTTGATCGCATCGGCCAGACCGTGTACCTATCCGCGACACCTGGCAAATATGAACTTGAGCAAGCGGACGGCGTCGTCGAACAAATTATTCGACCCACCGGTTTGGTGGATCCGCTTATTAAAGTCAAGCCCACCGAAGGTCAGATCGATGACCTCCTCGAGGAAGTGCGGGTGCGGGCCGAACGTGATGAGCGAGTGCTCGTCACTACTCTCACGAAGAAAATGGCTGAGGATCTCACCGCGTACCTGGCGGATCGCGGGGTGCGGGTGGAGTATCTGCATTCGGATGTGGATACCCTGCGCCGCGTGGAGCTGCTGCGGGAATTGCGCCTCGGCAAATTCGATGTGCTCGTGGGTATTAACCTGCTGCGTGAGGGACTGGATCTTCCCGAAGTTTCCCTCGTGGCCATCCTCGATGCTGATAAGCAGGGCTTTTTGCGTTCGACCACCTCACTTATCCAGACCATCGGGCGCGCGGCCCGTAACGTCTCCGGGGAAGTGCATATGTACGGAGATAGCATTACCCCCAATATGCAGCAGGCTATTGATGAAACGAATCGGCGCCGGGAGAAGCAGCTTGCCTACAACCGCGAGCACGGGATCGATCCGCAACCGCTGCGCAAACGGATTGCGGACGTGACCGATATGCTCGCCCGGGAAGATGTGGATACCGAGCAGCTGCTCGCCGGCGGGTATCGCCAAGAGCCCGCGCATGCCCAGGCGCGGGCCTCGGAAGCGGAAATTGCCCGCGCGCAGGGCGGGAAAGAGCTGCGTGAGCTCATCACCGAGCTCACCGCGCAGATGCACGCGGCCGCAGAACAGCTCCAATTTGAGCTCGCGGCGCGTTACCGCGATGAAATCAAAGACCTAAAAAGCGAGTTGTGGCATTCCCAGCAGGCACAAAAGTAAAATGCCCGCGCGGGAAACGCGCCTGAGCCCCCGCACTAGCACCCGCAGGCGCCTCCGCTCGGCACGCGAGCCGCGCATGAAATGCGGCTCGGCGGTGCTTTCCATCGTGTAAAGTGTGCACTCGTGGAGGGGAGTATTCCCGTCAACCACCGATTCGTCAACACGAGACCCACCCGGGTCGTCCGGATCGGAGACCTGCCGCAGCTAGGCGCGTGGCGGGTGGGAAGAGACCTCCGGTCATTCCATCCGGAGGGTATTGCATGCTTTCATATGCCACGGGTTTGCTCCCGCTTACGAGCACACCCGAGCAGATGTCGGTCCATATGGCCGAGTGGATTCTGCTATTCGTCGTTGTTATCGGTATTTTTGCCTTTGATCTGCTATCCCACGTGCGTAAACCGCATGAACCCAGCATGAAAGAATCGGCAGGTTTCCTGCTCTTCTACATTTTCCTGGCCGTTTGCCTGGGCGGATACCTGTGGTGGCGCCACGGGGATACCTTCGGATTGCAATTCTTCAGCGTCTGGGGCGTGGAATATTCGCTCTCCGTCGATAATATCTTCGTCTTCATCATTATTATGGGTTCCTTCGCGGTGCCCCGTGCCCTCCAGCAGAAAGTGCTGTTCTGGGGCATTGTTATCGCGCTGTGCCTGCGTTTCCTCTTTATTCTGCTGGGTAAAGTCATTGTGGAATCCCTGGCCTGGTCCTTCTTCCTCTTCGGTGCATTCCTGCTGTGGACCGCGTTCTCCCAGGTCAAAGAAGGCCTCTCGAATAGCGAGCCGACGGGCGAGGAAGCCGATAATTTCTTCGTGCGCCTGGCGCGCCGTACCCTCCCGGTGGCCGAGGATTACCACGGCGATCACTACATCGTGAAGCGCGAGGGCAAACGCTATATCACCCCGCTGCTGCTATGCATTATTGCCATCGGCGGGATTGATCTTATGTTCGCCCTGGATTCCATCCCGGCTTCCTTCGGTTTCACCACCGAGCCCTTCATTATTTTCGCGGCTAATGCCTTCGCCCTCATGGGCCTGCGGCAGATGTTCTTCCTGGTGGATGGGCTGCTGGAGCGCCTCGTGTACCTGCACTTCGGCCTGGCAGCTATCCTCGCCTTCATCGGTTTCAAACTCATTTTCGAGGCGCTGCACCATTACGATATCGCCGCAGGCTTCTTCGAGTTCACGCCGCTGAGCTCACTGCTCGTTATCGTTGTCATTATCGTGGTGACGGTGGTGGCGTCCCTGCTCCGCTCGCGGTCCCTTGCGCGTAAAGAGAAGAACGACGACGACGGCGCAACTGGCAACAGCGCCCGCTAAGCACAACGCGCTAATCTGCGAGGCGCCGCGCCAGGCGGCGCGCCAGAATCGCGCACACAAAAATTTGTAACTGGTGGAAAATAACCACCGGGACGGACAACGGGGCAACCGTGGCCGGGGAAAACAGTGCCTTGGCCATCGGGAGCCCCGTTGCCAATGATTTCTTCGAACCGCACATGAGCACCACGATGCGGTCTTCCACACTCATCCGCGCCAAGCCTCCTAGCCACCAGGTCACGCATAGCATTGCTGCCAGGAGCACACAGCACAGGGCAAGGAGGCCGAGGATCGTCCAGAGCGTGACCCCGACCCAGGCGCCTTCCGCGGTGGCATTGAGCACGGAGGAGAGCACGATGAGGATAATGGAGCTGTTATCCACGGTACGCACCAGGCGCGGGTGAGCGCGGAACCACGTGCCGACCCAGGGCTGGAGGCACTGCCCAATAATAAAGGGGAGGAGCAGCTTGAGGAGCACCGAATTAATGGATCCGGCCGAAGCTCCCTCCACGTGCAGGAAAAGTAGGACGAGCAGCGGGGTGAGGAAAATTCCCGCGATATTGGAGACCGTAGCGGAGGTGACGGCAGCGGCAACATTTCCGCGGGCGATGGAGACCATCGTTACCGAGGACTGGATAGTGGAGGGGAGCAAAGCCAGGTAGAGGAAACCGAGGGCAAAAGCTGGCCCTAAGATCGGCGCAACCAGGTGGCCCAGGGCGAAACCGAGGAGCGGAAAAATCAGGTAGGTGCACAGGAACACCAGGCCCTGCAGTTTAATATTGCGCAGCCCGGCCAGTACATCCCGGGTACGCAGCCGCATCCCGTAGACCAGGAATACGCAGGCAACCGCGAGGTCCGAGACGGTTCCCAGATGCGCCCGCAGGGTACTGGGTGCCGGGATCAGCAGCCCGGCGATCATCGCCAGGATAATTCCGGCTACCAGGGGATCGGGCCGGTAGCGGAGGAGACGGGCGCCCCGGTGGATTCCCTTATGCTCTCGGTCATTCCCGCGATTGTGTGCTCGGTTAGTTGCCATGGGAACCAGCCTAGCGTGAACATTGCACCATCCGGTTATCGAACCTGTGTTCAACCGTGTAAGCTTGGCCGGGTGAGTGATGTTATCCATGTTCAGGGCGCACGGGAAAATAACCTCCGTAATATCACGGTGGATATTCCCCGCGATCAACTCGTTGTGTTTACCGGGCTCTCGGGCTCGGGTAAATCCTCCCTGGCTTTTGACACCATTTTTGCCGAGGGGCAACGCCGCTACGTGGAGTCGTTGAGCTCCTATGCCCGTATGTTCCTCGGTCAGATGGATAAACCGGATGTGGATCTTATTGAGGGCCTTTCCCCGGCGGTCTCCATCGATCAGAAATCCACCAACCGTAATCCGCGCTCCACGGTGGGCACGGTCACGGAAGTTTATGATTATCTACGTTTGCTCTACGCGCGCGCCGGGGTGCAGTACTGCCCGGAATGCGGGGCGAAAATCACCGCTCAAAGCGCCCAGCAAATCGTGGATACGCTTCTCACCTACCCGGAAGGCACCCGTTTCCAGATTCTCGCCCCGGTCGTGCGTGACCGCAAGGGCGAATACGCGGATGTTTTCACCGATCTCGCCCAGGCTGGCTACACCCGCGCTCGGGTGGATAGTGAAGATATCCGCTTGGATAACCCGCCCAGCCTCGATAAGAAGCTGCGCCACAATATCGACGTCGTCGTTGATCGCCTCGTGGTGCGCGAAGGTATCAGCAGCCGTCTCACCGATTCGGTGGAGCAGGCACTCGGGCTTTCTTCCGGGCTCATGGTGGTGGAATTCGTGGACGCGGCCGCAGGTGACGAACGCACGCGGCGTTTTTCCGAGCACCGCTCCTGCCCGAACGGGCACGCCCTCGCCCTGGAAGAAATCGAACCGCGCACCTTTTCCTTTAACGCTCCCTACGGGGCCTGCCCGGCTTGCGACGGGCTGGGATCCACCCTCGAAGTGGATCCGGATCTCGTGGTGCCACATCCGGAAAAAACCCTGCGCGAAGGCGCGATTGCTCCGTGGACCGGCCACCAGGATTTCTTCACTCGCCAGATGGAAGCCCTGGGGGAAGAACTCGGTTTCGATGTGGATACTCCCTGGCAGGATCTGCCCAAGAAGGCGCGCAAGGCCCTGCTGGAAGGGAATAATTACAAGGTCACCGTCAAGTACCGCAACCGCTGGGGGCGGGAAAAAACCTATGCCACCGGATTCGAGGGAGTCCTCGGCTACGTGAAACGTAAGCACGGGGAAACTGAATCCAGCTGGTCGAAGGAACGCTACGAAGGCTATATGCGGGAGATTGCCTGCTCGGCCTGCCACGGCGCGCGTCTCAAACCGGATGTGCTGGCCGTACGTATCGGAAACCTCAATATTTTCGAGCTGTGTTCCCTGGCCATCGATGATGCCAAAGCTTTTCTTGACTCGGTGGAACTCGATGCCCGCCAGGCCCAGATCGCCGCGCAGGTATTACGTGAAATCCAGGCGCGGATGGGTTTCCTCGTGGATGTGGGGCTGTCGTATCTCACCCTCGCGCGCGGAGCCTCCACACTTTCGGGTGGCGAAGCCCAGCGGATTCGCCTGGCCACCCAGATTGGTTCCGGGCTCGTGGGTGTGCTCTATGTTCTAGACGAACCCTCCATCGGCCTGCACCAGCGCGATAATGAAAAACTCATCGGCACTCTTGTCAAACTCCGCGATCTGGGGAATACCCTTATCGTCGTCGAACACGATGAAGAAACAATCCGCACCGCCGATTACGTTATCGATATCGGCCCGGGTGCCGGAGAATTTGGTGGGCACGTTGTCTACGCCGGGGATGTTGCGGGTCTCAGCGCATGCGAAGAATCCGTGACCGGTGCTTACCTTTCCGGAAAACGCAGTATTACGACGCCGCAGCAGCGCCGCCCCGTTGATCCGGAGCGGAAAATCACGGTGCGGGGCGCACGGGAAAATAACCTTAAAAACGTGGAGGTATCCTTCCCTCTTTCCACCTTTATCGCGGTAACCGGGGTTTCCGGTTCCGGGAAATCTACCCTCGTCAATCAGATTCTGTACCGCTCCTTGGCCAATCAGCTTAACGGTGCCCATACCGTGCCCGGGCGACACCGCGACGTCACCGGGGCCGCGGACCTGGATAAGGTTGTGCACGTGGATCAGTCGCCGATTGGGCGCACCCCGCGCTCGAATCCGGCCACCTACACCGGGGTATGGGATAAAGTGCGCCAGCTCTTCGCCCAAACCCAGGAGGCGAAGGTGCGCGGTTACGGGCCGGGCCGCTTCTCCTTTAACGTTAAAGGCGGGCGCTGCGAAGCTTGCAAGGGCGATGGCACCGTGAAAATTGAGATGAACTTCCTTCCCG
Source organism: Actinotignum sp. UMB0459 (assembly GCF_051905915.1). NCBI lineage: Bacteria > Bacillati > Actinomycetota > Actinomycetes > Actinomycetales > Actinomycetaceae > Actinotignum > Actinotignum sp. UMB0459. Next base: position 22,209 of record NZ_JBQAIK010000001.1, read on the forward strand.
ACGTGTATGTTCCCTGCGAGGTCTGCCACGGTACCCGGTACAACCGGGAAACCCTGGAAGTGAAGTACCGCGGGAAGAATGTTTCCGAAGTTCTTAATATGACCATTCACGAAGCTGCGGAATTCTTTGATCCCATCACGAATATCACCCGCTATCTCACCACGTTGGAACGGGTGGGTCTCGGCTACGTACGTTTGGGGCAATCGGCTACCACGCTCTCCGGCGGGGAAGCGCAGCGCGTGAAACTCGCTTCGGAACTGCACCGGCGCTCCAGCGGCCGCACGGTTTATATCCTGGATGAGCCCACCACGGGCCTGCATTTTGAGGATATTCGCAAGCTTCTGTTGGTACTGCAATCTCTCGTGGATAAAGGCAATACCGTTATTGTTATCGAACACAATCTCGATGTCATTAAATGTGCGGATTGGGTTATTGACATGGGCCCGGAAGGTGGCGCCGGCGGGGGCACCGTCGTCGCCACCGGAACTCCGGAACAGATCGCCGCGGTGCAAGAATCCTATACCGGGCAGTTCCTCCGTCCGCTCCTGGAGGAGAAGTGGAGGTGACGAGCCGTGGCTGATCCGCGCAGCTATCGCCCGGCGCCGTCGTCTATCCCTACGGACCCGGGTGTCTACCGCTTTGTGGACGAGGAAGGGCGCATCCTGTACGTTGGGAAAGCGAAGAATCTGCGCAACCGACTCCAGAACTATTTTCAGCCGCCCGAACGCCTCATCCCGCGTATTCGCACCATGGTGCATACCGCTACCAATGTGGTGTGGGTGGTGGTGGGGAGCGAGATTGAGGCCCTCACCCTGGAATATTCCTGGATTAAGGAATTTGAACCGCCCTTCAATGTTATGTTTCGGGACAATAAGTCCTATCCCTACCTGGCGGTATCGCTGGGGGAGGAGTTTCCGCGGGCCTATATCACCCGGGAAAAACACCGCAAAGGCACCGTGTACTTCGGGCCGTATACGAAGGTGTGGGCGATCCGAAAAGTGCTCGATGCTCTGCTGCCCGTTTTTACCATGCGTTCGTGTTCCGATGCGGAATTCCGGCGGGGGCAGCGCACCGGCAAACCGTGTTTCAATACTCATATCGGGCTGTGTAACGGTGCCTGTGCCGGGCTGGTGAGTGCCGCGGAGAATCGCGCCGTCGCTGAAGAATTCGTAAAATTCATGGAATCAGATGGCAGTGATTTTATTCGTGCCCGCACCGCGGACATGAAAAAAGCGGCAGCGGTCGAAGATTTTGAACGTGCCGCGAAACTACGCGATGAAATCACGGCGATGACCACCGCCACCGAGCGTAATGTTGTGGTGTTCGATTCAAATCTTAACGCCGATATTATCGGCTTAGAATCCGATGAAATTGATGCTTCGGTCCAGATTTTTTATGTGCGGGGCGGAAGAATCCGCGGGCAGCGCGGCTGGGTAACGGAAACAGAAGGCACCGAACCAGCCGATATTATCAACGCCCTGCTCCTCCATATATACGGAAATCCCGAATACGACGCTTACCGTGGGGTAGGTACCCAGGGGGATCGCACCGTGCGGGCCGGAACCTCCGTGGATGATCGTGACCACGTGCCACCCGGGGCCATCCCGGGGGAGATCTGGGTACCGGTTTTCCCTTCGGATCGCGCGGGGCTGGAGCGCTGGCTTGCCGAACGCCGCGGCGGTCCGGTCCACCTCAAGCGCCCCCAGCGCGGGCCGAAAGCCCAGCTGGCGGATACCGTACACGCGAATGCGAAACAGGCTTTTGACCGCAATAAGCTGGCGCGCGCCGCCGATATTACGGTGCGTTCCCAAGCCCTGGAAGAGCTGCGCATCGGGCTGGATTTAGACCGCGCTCCGCTGCGCATCGAAGGCTACGATATTTCCCATACCCAGGGCCACCAGCAGGTCGGATCCATGGTGGTATTCGAGGACGGCCTCAAGAAAACCTCTGATTACCGGCATTTCATCGTGCGCGGGCCGGAGGGGCAGGGTGCTCGGGATGATACCGCCGCGATGGATGAAGTGTTGCGCCGGAGGCTGCGCCGTTTGAACGACGCCGCAGCGCACGCCGCCGATGCCGGGGGAGTGGAAGATGAGGGCGCCGCGCATACCGCCACCGCTGCCCCGCCCCGTTTTGCCTACCGCCCCGACCTCCTCGTGGTGGACGGCGGGCTTCCCCAGGTCAACGCCGCCCAGCGGGTGGTCGATGAGCTGGGTGCCGATGTGCGGGTGGTGGGCCTGGCAAAACGTCTGGAAGAAGTGTGGATCCCGGGCGAAGAATTCCCGGTTATCTTCCCGCGCACCTCACCGGCGTTGCGCCTCCTCCAGCAATTGCGCGATGAATCGCATCGCTTCGCCATTACTTTCCACCGCAAGAAACGGGGTCAGGCGATGACTCGCTCCGCGCTTGACGCCATTCCGGGGCTGGGGCCGGCTAAGCAAAAGAAACTACTGAGTGCTCTCGGCTCGGTTAAACGGATCCGGGAGGCTAGCCTCGATGAACTCACGGAAGTTGCGGGCATTGGCCCGGTGCTCGCCGCGGCGATTAAAAAAGCCCTCGGGGAGGAGTAGCTCGCGGGTCTTTGTGGCATGATGGAGATATGAGTGACACCCGCGACATTAACGATACGTCCCGTATCCCCGCCGTTGTTCCGGCAGCCGATTGTACAGCTGAGCTGGCACCGGCCGACGTTCCGGAAATCATTATTGTCACGGGAATGTCCGGGGCGGGCAGATCCCGCGCGGCTGCCACCCTGGAAGATCTGGGTTGGTACGTGGTGGATAATCTCCCGCCGCGCATGCTCAGCGCCTTGGCGGGGCTGCTCTCCGGTAATGGAAAAGTGACCCGCATGGCCGCGGTGGTGGACGTGCGCTCCCGGGAATTCTTCGCTGAGCTCCTGGAAGTTCTTGCGGATCTCACCGCGAGCGGTATTAACTATCGCATTATTTTCCTCGATGCCGATGATGCTTCCCTGGTGCGCCGCTATGAAAGCGTGCGCCGGCCCCACCCGCTCCAGGGCCACGGTCGGCTTTTCGACGGCATCACCGCGGAACGCAAACTCCTGGCGGCTCTGCGCAATCGTGCTGATTCCGTTATCGATACTTCGCGGCTGTCCGTGCACGATCTTTCCCGTAAAATTCGCCACCTCGTGGGGGAAACCTCCGGAACAGAAGCGACCCGGGTAACGGTCATGTCCTTCGGTTTCAAATACGGCCTGCCCCTGGATGCTGATAATGTGGCCGATGTGCGCTTCCTGCCCAATCCCTACTGGATTACCGAGCTGCGCCACCTGAGCGGCCACGATGAGCCCGTGGCCCATTTCGTACTGGAGCAGGAGGGTGCCGAGGCTTTCGTGCGGGAATACTCTCACCTCATCCACACCATCCTGGCCGGCTACGCCCGCGAACTCAAACCTTTCACCACGATCGCGATTGGCTGCACCGGTGGAAAACACCGGTCGGTGGCTATCGCGGAAGCGGTATCCGAGGCGCTACGCGCCGCCGGGTACTCGGTACGCACAATTCACCGTGATTTGGGGCGTGAATAATGGGCGGGCGCGGTAGTCGCGGCCCGCGAGTCGTCGCCCTCGGGGGCGGCCACGGCCTATACGCTTCGCTTTCGGCCCTGCGGCTCATCACCCAAAATATCACCGCCGTGGTTACTGTTGCGGACGACGGCGGCTCCTCGGGGCGCTTGCGTAATGAATTCAACGTGATTCCACCCGGAGATTTGCGCATGGCCCTTTCCGCGCTGTGTGACGACGGCGAATGGGGCCAGACCTGGCGCGACGTTCTCCAATACCGATTCTCTTCCGAAGGTCCCCTCAACGGGCACGCCATGGGTAATCTCCTCATTGTTTCCATGTGGGAGCAATTGGGGAGCACAGTTTCCGGTCTTGACTGGGTGGGGCAGCTGCTGCGCATTGACGGCCGCGTGCTGCCCATGTCTCCTATTCCCCTGGAGATTGAGGCACGGGTCATCGACGAGGAAGACGGCCCCCAGCTCTACCGCGGGCAGGTGGCGGTGGCAACGGCTCGCGGAAAAGTGGAACACGTCAGCCTTATTCCAGAGAATCCTCCCGCCCAACCCGAAGCGGTTGCCGCTATTGACGAGGCCGATTGGATCGTTTTTGGACCGGGATCCTGGTACACCTCTGTTATTCCCCACCTCATGGTTCCGGATTTACACGCGGCCCTCGTGCGTTCCCCGGCCCGCCGGGTTCTTGCCCTCAATCTTCGTAATGAGCGTGAAACATGGGGGATGAGCGCCGCGGACCATATTCGTTCTTTCGCTCGCCATGCCCCGGATCTGCGTATTGACGTGGTGGTGGCCGATCCGCGCAGCGTGGATGATATCGGTGAAGTCGCAGCGGAAGCCGAAGGTATCGGGGCCACGCTCATGCTGCGACAGGTTAGAATGGGCGATAATCGCGCACGTCACGATGCGCTACGTTTGGCCGCTGCCTATCGGGATGCCTTCGAAGGCGTCATAGGAGATTCCTAAACCGGGAACTCCCGCGCACGGAAGAATCCACAACCGGGATATTCCCTGCTGAGTAGCGGTCCCACCATAGAAGGAAGGGGAGTCGTGTCCGCGTTAACCCGTACGGTGAAAGATGAACTAGCCACCGTTACGCCGGCTTCGCTTTCCGCCGCCCTGGCTGAACTCACCGCGATGTTCCGGTACGGCGGGGGATTGGCCGTGCGTTCGCGTACCCTGGAACTGGTGGCCGAGGTGGGCCACCGGCCGACCGCGCAACGCCTGTGGGAGTTGGTGCGCCAGCTTTTCTCCGTGGAGCCGGAACTTCTTTCGGTTTCCTCGCAGATGCGCCAGGGGCAACGTTTCCTGGTGCGCTCTTCAGAGAACACCGAACGCATTGCGGTGAAACTCGGCCTCCTGGACGCACACGGGCGGCCGGTACGAGGGCTACCTCCCGCGGTGGTCGGTGGCTCAAAAGCCGATGCGGGAGCGGCCTGGCGCGGAGCTTTCCTCGCGCGCGGCACCCTCATGGAACCCGGGCGCAATGCTTCCCTTGAGATTATTTGCCCGCGCTTGGAGGCTGCCTATGCCCTGGGAGGGCTGGCCCGACGCCTCGATATTCCCTACCGGGTGCGCGAATCACGCGGAGCCCACCGTATCGACATCCGCGGGGGAGAAGCTATCTCCGATATGCTCACCCGGATGGGTGCCAATGATGCTGTGCTGCGCTGGGAAGAGCTACGCGTGGAACGGGAAGTACACGGCACGGTTAACCGGCTTGCTAATTTCGACGACGCAAATATGCGCCGCAGTGCCGATGCCGCTGTCATCGCGGTGATCCGGGTCAAGCGCGCTTTTGAAATTCTCGGCACGGATGTACCCGAGAATTTGCGGGCGGCCGGTGAAGCCCGCATCGCTCACCCGGAAGATTCCCTCAACTTGCTCGGGGAGCAGCTCACGCCGCGCGCCACCAAGGATGCCGTGGCCGGGCGGCTGCGTCGCTTGAATTCTATGGCGGATAAGCGGGCCAAGGAACTGGGCATTCCTGACACTATGGCCGCGGTGCGGGCGGCGGGGCACGGGGCAATGTCCTAACGCGCGGTAGCGCGTTCGCCGTCGTCGAAAAAAATAACAATCAAAAATGGGACTAAGGGCGTGTTATGCCGCTGTCGAGTTTCGCTCTGTGCCAAAGTTCGCAAGCTCCTTCCCACTGGCATTAGCCCCAGCCGAACGTGACCGGTAGAATAGTCAGTGGTTCCGAGAGAAGTTCTCGGACGGACTTCTCAAAGACAAGAAGTCGAGTTGGAAACGCGCTAGCTGGCGCGTGAGGAGGATAAAGAGTGACTGTACGCGTTGCTATTAACGGCTTCGGCCGTATTGGTCGTGCCGCTGTCCGCGCAGCCCTCGCCGAGGGTGCGGATTTCGAGATCGTCGCGGTCAATGACCTGACCGATATCAAGACTCTCGCCCACCTGCTGAAGTATGACACCGCCGGCGGCCGCCTCCCCGTGGAGATTGAAGCAACCGAAGATGGATTCGTGCTCGACGGCAAGAAGATCAAGGTTCTTGCTGAAAAGGATCCGGCCAACCTCCCGTGGAAGGAACTCGAGGTTGACATCGTTCTCGAGTGCACCGGCCGCTTCCGCACCGGTGAAGCTTGCCAGGCTCATATCGAAGCCGGCGCCAAGAAGGTTCTTATTTCCGCCCCGGCGAAGGGTGAAGATGCCACCTTCGTTATCGGCGTGAACTCCGATCAGTACGATCCGGCCAAGCACAATATTATTTCCAACGCTTCCTGCACCACGAACTGCCTCGCCCCGGTGGCGAAGGTTCTCGTGGACAAGTTCGGCGTCAAGAAGGGTCTGATGACCACGATCCACGCTTACACCGCGGATCAGAACCTGCAGGACGGCCCGCACAAGGATCTGCGTCGCGCCCGCGCGGCCGCGCAGAACATGGTCCCCACCACCACCGGTGCGGCCAAGGCCGTTGCCCTGGTTCTTCCCGAACTCAAGGGCAAGCTTGATGGTTACGCCGTGCGCGTCCCCACCATCACCGGCTCCCTGACGGACCTCACCTTCGAAGCTGAGAAGTCCGATGTCACCGTGGAAGAAATCAACGCCGCGATGAAGGAAGCCTCGGAAGGCGCCCTCAAGGGCACCCTCGCTTACACCGAGGATCCCATCGTCTCCTCGGACATCATCGGTGATCATCACCAGTCCATCTTCGATGCCGGCCTCACCAAGGTGATGGACGGCCAGGTCAAGATCGGCGCTTGGTATGACAACGAATACGGCTACGCTGCTTCCCTCGTGAAGCTTGCCAACCTCGTTGCGAGCAAGCTCTAAAGATCAAGCGATGAGCTGATGTGAAGCCCGTGCGTGCGCTAGCGCGCACGGGCTTCCCTACGCGAAAGGAAAAATATGAGGACTATTGAATCGCTCGGTGACCTCACCGGCAAGAAGGTTTTTGTTCGTTCCGATTTCAACGTTCCGCTGGACGGGGATCGCATTACCGATGACGGCCGTATCCGCGCCGCGCTGCCCACCATCAAGCGGCTTCTCGACGCCAAGGCGAAGGTTATCGTTTCCGCGCATCTGGGCCGCCCGAAGGGTGAGCCGAAACCGGAATTCTCCCTGGCTCCGGTAGCCAAGCGCCTCGGCGAACTCCTCGGCCGTGAGGTTCCCCTTGCGGAAGATACCGTAGGTCCGGATGCCAAGGCCAAGATTGACGCGCTGAATGACGGCGACATCGTGCTGCTTCAGAACGTGCGCTATGACAAGCGCGAAGACTCCAAGGTCGATGCTGACCGCGAAGCTCTCGCGAAGGAATACGCCGCGCTGGCAGATGTCTTCGTTTCCGATGGTTTCGGTGTTGTCCACCGCAAGCAGGCCTCGGTTTACGATATTGCGAAGCTGCTGCCTTCGGCTGCCGGTGAACTCGTTGCCAAGGAAATTAATTCGCTGTCCAAGGCCACCGCGGATCCGGAACGTCCCTACACCGTGGTGCTCGGCGGCTCCAAGGTTTCCGATAAGATCGGCGTGATTGAGAACCTCCTGGATAAGGCTGATGTTCTCCTCATCGGTGGCGGTATGGCCTTCACCTTCCTGCGCGCCAAGGGCTATGAGATCGGCTCCTCGCTGTGCGAAGATGACCAGATCGATAAGGCTCGCGAATACCTCGAAACCGCGTCCAATAAGGGTGTGGAGCTGCTCCTGCCGGTTGACGTTGTCGTCGCTGATAAGTTTGATAAGGACGCGGAATCCGAAATCGTTTCCGCTTCCGATATGCCCGCCAACGGCATGGGCCTGGACATCGGGCCGGAAACCGTATCCGAATACGCTGAGAAGATCGCCTCTTCGAAGACTATCGTCTGGAACGGCCCCATGGGCGTCTTCGAGTTCCCGGCCTTCGCTGAGGGCACGAAGGGCGTAGCCCAGGCCATGCAGGATGCTGAAGGCTTCACCATTGTTGGTGGCGGTGACTCCGCGGCTGCCGTGCGCATCCTCGGTTTCGACGAAGAGAAGTTCAACCATATTTCCACCGGCGGTGGCGCTTCCCTCGAATTCCTCGAGGGTAAGACCCTGCCCGGTATCGCTGTTCTGGAGGATTAATGGCACGCACCCCCCTGATGGCGGGTAACTGGAAGATGAATATGGATCATCTCGAGGCTACCCACCTTGTGCAAAAAGTCGCGTGGACCCTGGATGATGCAGGTTTCACCTACGGTGATGTAGATGTGGCGGTTTTTGCCCCCTACACCGATCTGCGGTCCATCCAGACCCTGTGCGAATCAGATGAGTTGCACATCGCCTACGGTGCCCAGGACGTCTCCGTGCATGACGAAGGCGCCTACACCGGTGAAATCTCCACCTCGATGCTCTCCAAGCTCGGGTGCAGCTACGTCATCGTGGGCCATTCGGAGCGGCGCGCTTACCATGGCGAAAGCAATGAACTCATCGGCAAGAAGGCACACAAGGTTCTGGGCGCTGGCATGACGCCTATCGTCTGCTGCGGTGAAGAACTCGAGGTGCGTAAGGAAGGCCGGCATGTCGAGTACGTCGTTTCCCAGATCGACGAACTCTTCGCCGATTTCCAGGCTGCCGATGTAGCCAAGCTTGTTATCGCCTATGAACCCATCTGGGCTATTGGCACCGGCGAAGTGGCCACCCCGGAAGACGCCCAGGAAGTCTGCGGCGCGATCCGGGCTCGCATCGAGGAAAACTTCGGTGCGGAAGCGGCTGCTGCGGTTCGCATCCAGTACGGCGGATCGGTCAAGGCTGCTAACGTCCAGGAGATCATGGCCCAGCCTGATGTTGACGGTGCCCTTGTGGGCGGCGCCAGTCTCAAGGCGGAGGAATTCGCGAAGATCGTGATGTTCCGCGGCTAAGAACGATAACGGCTAAGAGCGATCACCCAAGGAGTATCGCCCTGGCCCTCGCGTGCGGGGTGGGATTCTTCCCACCCCGCACGTTTTATTTCCCGCTGGCCGGCATCAGCAGGTACACTAACCAAGGACTCTATTACTCTCCGGGTGCACGAAGCATTCGAAAGGACTGGAAATGAAAGCTTTGCTCATTACCTGCGAAGTGCTTATGCTCATCACCAGCATCTTCCTCACGCTTTCCATCTTGCTGCATAAAGGCAAGGGTGGCGGAATCTCCGATATGTTCGGTGGTGGTATTTCCACGTCTATGCGTTCCTCCGGGGTAGCCGAACGTAACCTCAACCGCATCACCGTGGTGCTGGCCCTCATCTGGGGAATTTCTATTATCCTCATCGGCCTCATCGTCAAGGTGGGCGTCTAGAACTAGATAGTTAAGAAGCGGCGGGGCCGGTACGTGCGTATGCACGTACCGGCCCCGTTTCGCATGCCGCCTTCTAGACGCTACATCCGGGCTTTCTAGACGTCCACATCCGCGGGAGAATAATCCAGTAGGGGCAGTCCCTTGGTTAAAACATCACCGTAGGCGGTATCGGGATTGAGATCGCGCAGATCCTCAATGAGCATCGCCTCCAAGCTGCGCACTGGCAAAGCAACCTCCTGGGGAGCTCGGCCCGGGCGGAGCATGATGCCGTGGTCATTGCCCGGGGTGCGATGCAGGCTGAGAGCTGCGCCGTCGTCCAAGAATAGTTCCACGCCGGTAATCGGAGCACCCTCCTGCGGCTCTATCTCCACCGGGACATCTAGGCGCAGGCGCAGCCACGCGGCGAGTAAGAAAAGCGAGGAGCGGTGCGGGCGCCCCCAGACCTTCGCGCCGGTAACGGTTCGGCTCGGGAATTCGTCCACCATGGAGGCGATGTAATTGCGCCACAGGGTAGTGCCGGCCCAGCCCAGATCAGTATCCCCGGGAACATAATTAGCGGAAAGGTGCTGAAGGGCCAGGGCTGGGTGATCTGCGGTGCGGGTGGTGGTAATACGGCGCTGCGCGATGCGTCCGGCCGCGGTAGCCGCGGGGTTTTCCGGCATATTTTGAATCCACCACGTCACCACCGGGGTATCGGGGAGCAGCAGTGGAGTGACCAAGGTATCCACGTTCTCCGCGGCGCCCCCGTGCGCGCGCAAAATAACGATCTCGGAAGCGCCGGCTTCCGATCCGGTACGGATTTCCGCATCGAGCCGCGCGGTTTCGCCAGCCACCGGCAGCACTGCGATAATCCGGGAAGGGTGCGCGCGGGACGCTCCAGCTGCGGCCTCAAGCGCATCACGCACCCCACCCTCGGTATGCGCCACGATAATGAGCGTGAGGACCCTCCCGAGGGCTCCTACCCCAGAAGTTCCGCGCAATTGATCAAGCTGCTGGCCCACCTGGGCAGACGTGGTATCGGCAATATGGTTAATCATGAAGTTTCCTCGGATCTTTGTCAGGCACGGAACAGGTGCGGCTAGGGGCGGCGCCAGGCATGGCCGTGGGCGGCGAGCATGGCATCGGCACCGGCCGGACCCCAAGACCCAGGCGCGTACGTTTCCAGGGACTCCGGGTGGGCATCCCAATAGTTTTCCACCTGGTCGATAATCCGCCAGGACTCCTCAACTTCCCGGGTTTGCGGGAAAAGCGGCGGATCTCCCAGCAGCACGTCAAGAATGAGACGTTCATAAGCTTCCGGGGTGTACTCGGTAAAAGCGTGACCGTAGGCGAAGTCCATAGTGACGTCGCGCAGCCGCATTTCCGAGCCGGGCACCTTGGAACCAAATTTAAAGGTGATGCCTTCATTGGGTTGCACCCGGATAACCAGGGTGTTTTGCCCTAGCCCGGCCACATCTGGGAAGGGGAGGAAAGGCGGATTACGGAAGACCACCGCAATTTCTGACACGCGCCGCCCGAGTCGCTTACCGGTTCTCAGGTAGAAAGGCACTCCCGACCAGCGCCGCGTCTCAATTCCCAGGGCGATTGCCCCGTAAGTATCGGTCACGGAGTCGGCTGGGATACCGTTCTCTTCCCGGTAACCGCGCACCCACTGGCCGCCCTGCCATCCGCTCGAATACTGTGCCCGCACCGACGCTTCGGCCGGGCTCCCGAACAGATGGGTAGCCTCGAGGACTTTCTCCTTTTCCGCGCGCAGGGCATCGGCGTGGAACGAGGTCGGCTCCTCCATCGCGGTGAGGGCCAGCAGCTGGAGCAGGTGGTTTTGAATCACGTCGCGAGTGGCTCCGATACCGTCGTAATATCCGGCGCGCGAGCCAATCCCAATATCCTCCGCCATGGTGATTTGCACGTGGTCCACGTGGGAAGAATTCCACAGCGGCTCATACAGTTCGTTGGCGAAACGCAGCGCGAGGATATTCTGCACGGTTTCTTTACCGAGATAGTGGTCGATGCGGAAAACCGAATCGTGGGGGAATACCCCGCTGACCGAAGCATTGAGTTCGCGCGCGGAGGCCATATCGTGCCCGAACGGTTTTTCGATAACCACGCGGCGCCAGCTGCCCGGCGCCCCGCGATTGAGTCCCGCGGTAGCGAGGCCCTGGGTCACCACCGGGAAAAGGCTAGGCGGAATGGAAAGATAAAAAGCAAAATTACCGCCGGTACCGCGGGTGGCATCCACATCCGCCATGGTCGCCCCGAGAGCGCGATAGAGCTCCGGGTCGTTGTACTGGCCTTCGACCATCCGCAACCCGTCAAGAATCTGGGCCAGAGTGGTGGAGATAACCGGGGTTTGGGCGCCTTGACGGATGGCCGCTTCGACGCTGCGGGCCGCGTCTACGGGACGGCGCGCCACTCCGATGATGGAGAACGACGGCGGCAGCAGCCCCCGATTCGCGAGGTCGTAGAGGGCAGGAAGAATTTTGCGGTTCGCCAGGTCACCGGTGATGCCAAAAAGAACGATGCCGCAGGGGCCGGCCACGCGCTGGAGGCGGCGGTCGGTGACGGCACGGAGCGGATTACCTGAAGTAGGAGCAACCATAAAATTCCTGTCGTGAAAAAGAGGGCGAGAATATGCGCCTGTCTTATGGTAGACGCTTGAGCCGTCGAGCGTAACGAAAGTCCGCTGTGGGGCAATAAGGTCGCGCGGCCGGGACATCCGACCGCGCGACCGTCACTGATATGCGCCCGCGAAAAGACACTACTGCCAGCGGGCGAGGCGCCTGCGTTTTAGGCGCGCGCCGCTTCGATAGATTCGAGAGCAGCGGAGACCACATGCTCGGCGGTCATCCCATATTCCTTCATGAGTGCACCACCGGGCCCGGACTCCCCGTAGGTATTGATACCCACGCTGCGCCCGGCATCCCCGACGTAGCCGGCCCAACCGAAGGTGGCACCGGCTTCCACCGAGACTCGTGCCTTGACGTTGGGGAGGATGACCGCATCACGGTAGGCCTGGTCCTGAGCTTCGAACCACTCCAGGCAGGGCAGCGAAATAACGCGCGCACCCACTCCCTGCTCCGCGAGGCTCTGCTGGGCGGCCACTGCCAGCTGCACTTCGGAACCGGTGGCGAGCAGCTGCACGTCAACGGTCCCGGTGGGGGAGTCTGCCAGCACGTAGCCGCCCTTGAGGACGCCTTCGGTGGAGGTCCCTTCCAGAACCGGCACGCCCTGCCGGGTAAGGATGAGGCCGGTAGGCCCGCCGTCGACCTTCTCCAATGCCCCGCGCCACGCGGCCGCGGTTTCGTTCGCATCAGCCGGCCGCACAATATTGAGGCGCGGGATGGCGCGGTAGGCCCACAGGTGTTCAATGGGCTGGTGGGTGGGGCCGTCCTCGCCCACGCCCACCGAATCATGCGTCCATACAAAAATCGAGGGGATATTCATAATGGCCGCGAGGCGGGCCGCACCGCGCATGTAATCGGAGAACACAAAGAAGGTGCCGCCGTAGGCACGGGTAAGCCCATCGAGGGTAATTCCGTTAATGATCGCGCCCATGGCGAATTCCCGGATACCGAAGTGGAGGGTGCGTCCGTAAATATCACCGGAGAACATCGTCGAAGAGCGATGCGCGGGCAGGAAGGACGGTTCCCCCTTCATCGTGGTGTTATTCGACCCCGCCAGATCGGCCGAACCGCCCCACAATTCGGGCAGCACCGGAGCGAGGGCATTGAGCACCACGCCGGAGGCCGCGCGGGTGGCGATACCCTTGGGATCCGGCTCCCAGCTCGGCAGCTTCTTTTCCCAACCCTCGGGGAATTTCTTTGCGCGGATACGATCGTACAGCGCGGCCTCTTCCGGATGGGAAGCACGCCACGCTTCGAAACGCGCATCCCAATCCTTACGGGCCGCGGCCGCCCGCGCCGCCGCATTCTTGCGGGTATGGGCGAGCACGTCATCTTCCAGCGGGAAGTCAATATCCGGATCGAAGCCCAGGATTTCCTTGGTGGCGCGAATTTCCTCCACTCCCAGGGCAGAACCGTGCGAGGCACCGGTATTCTGCTTGGTGGGCGCCGGCCAGGCAATAATGGTGGAGAGCTTAATAATGGAAGGCTTATCGGTCACCTGCTGAGCAGCCAGAATCGCATCGTAGAGCGCCTGGACATCCTCCTGGTAGGAACCATCCTCCTTAATCCAATTCACGTGCTGGGTGTGCCATCCGTAGGCTTCGTAGCGGGCCAGCACATCTTCACTGAAAGCAATGGAGGTATTGTCTTCAATGGAAATGCGGTTGTCATCGTAAATGAGAATAAGATTTCCGAGCTCCTGGGTGCCGGCCAGCGAGCAGGCTTCACTGGTCACGCCTTCCTGGAGGCAGCCGTCACCGGCGATAACGTACACAAAATGATCGAATACGGACTCACCGAGCGGGGTATCCCGGTCAAAAAGCCCGTGGGCGCGCCGAGAGGCCATCGCGAATCCCACCGCGGAGGCCAGGCCCTGCCCCAGCGGCCCGGTGGTCATCTCCACACCGTTGGTATAGCCGTATTCGGGATGGCCGGGAGTCTTGGAGTGGAGGGTACGCAGCGCCTTAATATCATCGAGTTCGAGGCCGTAGCCGGCTAGCAAAAGCTGATTGTATTGGGTAAGGGAGGAATGCCCGGCCGAGAGAATGAAACGGTCACGACCCACCCACGCAGAATCCGCCGGATCGTGGTTCATGACCCGCTGGTAGAGCAAATATGCCGCCGGAGCCAGGGACATGGCCGTTCCAGGATGCCCATTCCCGGTTTTTTGCACCGCATCTGCGGCTAGCAGCCGAGTCGTGTCCACGGCGCGCTGATCGAGCTGCGACCATTCGAGCTTCGCCATTGAATTCTCCTAACGTAAGGTTGTGGTTACATGAGATGTGCCACGCACTAGTCTACTGGTCACGCGGGTTTCGCGCGCCCGGGGTGCACCTCCGTTCGCGCCCGGCGCGAGACCCTGCGCGCCTAGCTATCGCGCGTCACTACCGCGCGGCTACCGCGCACCCGCGAAGGAGAATAAATGGCTGAACCCGGCACCCCACCCTTGCAGCGCGCTGTTGCGCAGTTCCTCGCCCATATCGGTGTCGAACGTGCCTTATCGCGCAATACCGTGGCCGCTTATCGGCGCGATTTGCGTAAATATCTTGCGCACCTCGATTCCCGCGGGGTCACCAACCCCGCTGAGGTACGCGAGGAGGACGTCGCCTCCTTTTCCGAAACGCTCACCGGTATGGCCCCGGCTTCTATTGCGCGGGCCGTGACCGCGGTGCGGGCTTTTCATACTTTTTTATACGACGACGGCGCTAGCCCGGCTAATCCGGCTAGCCGGGTGCGCCCCCCGAAACTTCCCACGCGCCTACCCGAAGCCCTGACAATTGCCGAAGTAACCGCCATGATCGAGGAAGCTGGGACCACCCCGCCTCCTCTGGGCCTGCGCGACCGTGCCCTCCTGGAGGTTCTCTACGGAACTGGAGCGCGGATCTCCGAAGCACTCGGGCTTAGCGCAGATGATATCGATACCGATACCGCCACGATTCGACTCTTCGGTAAGGGCCGCAAAGAACGCGTCGTGCCGCTGGGGCGCTACGCCCTGGAAGCACTGGATGCCTACATCACCCGAGCCCGCCCGGAGCTTGCCGCCCGCGGGAATGGAGTGACCAAGCTCTTCCTCAATACCCGCGGGCGGGTACTTTCCCGCCAGAGCGCCTGGCTCATTATTCGCCTGGCTGCCGAGCGTGCCGGTCTTACCGCGCATGTTTCCCCACATTCGCTGCGGCATTCTTTTGCTACTCACCTTCTCCAGGGCGGCGCGGATG
Source organism: Actinotignum sp. UMB0459 (assembly GCF_051905915.1). NCBI lineage: Bacteria > Bacillati > Actinomycetota > Actinomycetes > Actinomycetales > Actinomycetaceae > Actinotignum > Actinotignum sp. UMB0459. Next base: position 37,338 of record NZ_JBQAIK010000001.1, read on the forward strand.
TGCGGGTGGTTCAGGAGCTGCTCGGGCATTCCTCGGTGACCACCACCCAGATTTATACCCAGGTTTCCCCCGACGTGCTCAAAGAGGTGTATGCCACCTCGCACCCGCGGGCGCTGCGCAGCGAGTAGGAAGCGGGGTAGGCGCGGCGGCGTCGTTCTACGCTCTTCGCCAGAAATGGCACCGCAAGTCCTCCGAGTTTAGGTACCCTAGAGATGTGACCGAACAGAACGCGCTTTTTGAAACTGAGAACGTGGATTTTCCCGAACCGGAGCCCTTGAAAGAACACGGCCCGGCGCGCATTATTGCGATGTCGAACCAAAAAGGTGGCGTGGGGAAAACAACAACGTCGATTAACCTCGCCGCGGCGCTGGCCGGGTATGGACGGCGCGTTCTCATTGTGGATTTTGATCCGCAGGGCGCCGCCTCTGCCGGTCTTGGTATTAATGCCCGCGCGCTGGATCGCACCATTTATAACGAACTTATTGCCGCGAAACCGGATGTGCGGGGAATTATTCAGCATTCGAAAGTGGAGGGCCTAGATGTGGTCCCGGCCAATATTGACCTTTCCGCTGCCGAAATTGTGCTCATTAATGAAGTGGCACGCGAACAGGCTCTCAGCCGGGTGCTGCGCCCGGTTCTCGATGACTATGACGTCATCATTATTGACTGCCAGCCCTCCCTGGGCCTCCTCACTGTCAATGCCCTCACTGCCGCACACGGAGTTATTATCCCGTTAGAGGCGGAATATTTTGCCATGCGCGGGGTAGCACTGCTGACCGAACAGATCGGCCGGGTGCAAGATCGCCTTAATCCGCGGCTCACCATTGACGGAGTCCTCCTCACCATGGTGGATATGCGTACCCTCCACTCGCGCGATGTGATGAGATCCGTGCACGAAGGATTCGGGGACAAGGTCTACCACACCTATATTGCCCGTACCGTGAAGTTCCCCGATGCCTCGGTGGCCGGAGAACCTATCACCCAATACGCGCCCTCGCACCCGGGTGCGGTAGCTTATCGGAAGTTGGCGCGCGAAGTGATTGCCCGCGGTCAGAGTGCCTAAGCGGGAGTGGGCGTGACCACCCTTTTTGATGTCTCCTCCGATTTTGACGTTGATCTCGACGTGTATTCGGGGCCATTTTCGGTACTACTCTCCATGATTTCCAAGAAAAACTTGGATATTACCGAGGTGGCCTTGGCGGAAGTGACGGATGAGTTCATCGCCTGGATTCGGTCTCGGCCGGAGGTAGATCTATCTACCACCTCAGAATTTTTGGTCGTGGCCGCCACCCTCCTCGATATGAAACTAGCGCGCTTGCTGCCACGCCACGAAAGCGAAGAAGAGGATTGGGAGCTCCTTGAACAGCGCGATCTTCTCTTCGCCAAGCTGCTCCAGTACCGAGCTTTTAAAGAAGTAGCTCGGGATTTCGGGGCACGCCTGGAGGAAACCGGGCGGCGGGTGGGCCGCGATGTTCCCCTCGAGGAAATGTACGCGAAAGCGCTTCCGGAGGTGCGCCTCCCGCTCGGTGTCATGGATCTGGCCCTGCTGGCTGCCCGTGCTTTCACCCGTGATACTTCCGAGCCGGTGGTTCGCCTGGAGCATTTGCACTCCCCGGTTGTTCCGGTTGCCAGTCAAATTTCCTACCTAGAAGAACGTTTTCGGGGTGGCGAGTCTTTCACTTTTGCGCAGCTCTGCTCCGACGCTAGATCGGTGCAGGTAGTCGTGGCCCGTTTCTTGGCGGTCTTGGAATTGTTACGTCGGGGCGCGATAGCCGCCGAACAGGATGAGCCTTTGGGCGCGCTGGTGCTGCGTCCCACGCCGGCTGATGATCGCGGGGCGGCCGGTGCGGGCGACGTTGCCGCGGAATACGGCGAAGTGTCGCCAACCAGCGCGCTGAGCAGCGACTAGACTGGGCATCAGGGCGAGCACTGTGCGCGTGCCGCTCCGGATCCGGAAGCTTAAAGGAGAATCTGTGGCTGATCTTTGCCCCGCCACCGCACTTGAGGCGGTGCTTTTTGTGGCGGCCGCTCCGGTTCCTCTCGGTACTCTTGCCGAGGCGGTGGGTCTGAACGAAGCCGATACCCGCACCGAATTAGAAAATCTCGCGCGGGAGTACCGCAGTGGGCGCCCGCGCGGATTCGAATTGCGCGAAGCGGGAGGGGGGTGGCGTTTCTACACCAATCCGTTAGTATCGGACGTTGTTCTTGCCCACGTGACCCGCGGACAATCGGGTAAACTATCCACGCCGGCTTTGGAAACGCTGGCGGTGATCGCTTATCGGCAGCCTGTTACCCGCGCCCAGATCGCGGCCATTCGCGGTGTGAACGTTGATGGAGTTGTTCGTACGCTCGCCACTCGCGGCCTCATTGAAGAAGCGGGCACTACACCGTCCACCGGTGCAGTGCTGTATGTGACCACCCCGTATTTCCTCGAAGCCATGGGTATGAATTCCCTGGATGACCTGCCTCCGCTGGCGCCCTATCTGCCCGAAGCAACCGACCTTGATGATGTGGAAAGAGAAATAAGATGAGAGAACGCTTGCAAAAGATCCTGGCCCACGCGGGGGTGGGTTCCCGGCGCGCTTGCGAAGCGCTCATTGCCGAGGGGCGGGTGGCTGTGAACGGCGCCGTCGTGACCGAAATGGGAACGCGTGCAGATGCCGAACGTGACACCATCCACGTGGATGGTATGCCAATCGCCGTGAAACCCGATCTGCTGACCGTCGCGCTTTACAAGCCGCCGGGGGTTGTTTCTACCATGGATGATGATATGGGCCGCCCGAGCCTCGCCCAGTACGTGGAGAAATACGAGCAACGGCTCTACCACGTCGGGCGCCTGGACGAAGATACCGAGGGCCTTATTCTGCTCTCGAACGATGGCGAACTCACCCACCGGCTCACCCACCCCTCGTACGAGGTTCCCAAAACCTACGTGGCGCGAGTGGAAGGCCAGGTGACGCGTGGCCTCGCGCGAGTGTTGGAAAAGGGCATCACCCTGGAGGACGGCCCCATCCGGGTGGATAAATTCGTACTGCGGGAATCGCAGCCGCGCAATTCCATCGTGGAACTCACGTTGCATTCGGGCCGCAATCGGATTGTGCGTCGCATTATGGAAGAAGTGGGACACCCCGTTATGGAACTGGTGCGCACCCGTTTCGCCACTATTGATGCCGGGAGGTTGCGCCCCGGTAAAAGCAGGGTTATCGCAGGAAGTGAGCTCTCGGCCCTCATGCATTCGGTAGGGATGTGATGCGCGCCGGTCCGGTCCTTATTATCGGTTCGGGGTTGCTGGGCGCTTCCCTCGGACTGCGGCTACGGCTGCGCGATATCCCGGTGTATCTGGAGGATGCTTCTCCGCTCGCGGCGGCCCTCGCCCGTGATCTGGGGGCGGGGGAGGAGCCGCCGGAAGATGCCTGGGAGCCGAGCCTCGTGGTGGTTGCGGTTCCCCCGGATGTGACGGCGCAGGTGGTGAGCACGGCCCTGGATCGTTTCCCCACCGCGCTTGTCACCGATGTTGCCTCCGTGAAGGCTGTGGTGGCGGATCGCCTTACCGCGCATCCCGAACGAGCCCGCTACGTGGGTTGCCATCCCATGGCAGGTCGGGAACGTTCCGGGGCGATCGCCGCGGATGCCGATCTTTTTGAGGGCCGCCCGTGGGTGATCTGCCCGCGCCCGGAGACCCGCGAAGAAGATATTGTGCGTTTGCGCACCCTGGCTTTGGATTGCGGAGCCATGCCGATTCTTGTGGAGGCAAACGCGCATGATCGTGCCGTTGCCCTTGTCAGTCACGTTCCACAATTGGTGTCGTCCCTGCTGGCGGGCACGTTGAACGACGCCGCAGCTACCGAGCTGAGCCTCGCCGGCCAAGGTTTACGCGATATGACTCGGTTGGCCCATTCGGATCCGCAGCTATGGACCGCGATTATCGCCTGTAATTGCGCGGCGGTTGCTCCCGTTCTTCGCGATGTTGCCGAGCGTACCGGGCGCTTGGCGAGTGCTCTCGAAGCGGCCGCGGGTGCGGCGCGGGCACCCGGGCTGGCCCGGGCGGTTGCCGCGGTGGTCGCTGCAGGTGGGCGCGGGGTAGCGCGTATCCCCGGCAAACATGGGGGAGCTCCCCAGCGCTACACCGAAGTAACCGTCCTGGTTCCGGACCGCCCTGGTGAATTGGGCCGCCTCTTCACCGAGGTGGGTGAAATCGGCGTGAATATTGAAGATTTTTCTCTTGAACATTCCGTGTCCCAAAAAGTAGGGCGGGCACGGTTATCTGTAGCTCCGGCCGCTGCCCGGGATCTCACCGGAGCTCTCGCCGCGCGCCAGTGGCAAGCTTTTATTGAAGGAGGAGAGCATGAGTGAGATGGGCACATTGGGCATCCCACGCCCCGAGGCTGCGGGGTATCCCATTGCTATTGACGGACCCTCCGGCTCGGGTAAATCCACAGTGTCCCGCCAGGTTGCCCGGGAACTTGGGCTGCGCTACTTGGATACCGGGGCAATGTACCGCGCCGCGGCCTGGGCCGCGCAGCGTGCCGGCGTGGAGCTCACTAATGAGCCGGCCGTGACCGCCGTGGTGCGGGCAATGAAACTTGAGATGCCCCTCGATCCCGATCAACAGGTGATTAGCTGCGAAGGTGAAGATATAACCGCCGCTATTCGTGCTCCGGAGCTTTCCCGGGTAGTTTCCCAGGTGGCCGTGAATCTTGAGGTGCGAGCCGAACTCATTGCCCGGCAGCGGGCCATTATTGCAGCGCACCCGGACATTGTGGTGGAGGGGCGCGATATCACCAGCGTCGTCGCCCCCGATGCGCCCACAAAAATTCTTCTCACCGCATCGGAAGCAACACGTTTGGCACGGCGGGCCCGGGAGGTACGCGGAAGCGTAGCGCCCGCTGCCCTAGCAGCTACCCGCGCGGAAGTGAGCGAGCGGGACGCGAAGGACTCGACGGTCGCTTCTTTCCTGGAAGATCGCGATGGAGTCGTTACAATTGATTCTTCTCAGATGAGTATTGCGGACGTGGTAGCCGCGGTGCGAGCGCTGGCACAGGGCTCTCGAAAGGAACAGGAATGACTGAGGAATACCGTGATATGAGCACGGAGGGGACCACCCCGGACGATGCCGAACGCGTACTCCGGGCCGGTCTGGACGCCTACGATCTGGACGAAGCCGATCTGGCGCTCCTGGCCGGTGAGGAACCCCAGGAGCAGGTGGCTGCCCGCGCGCTACCCGTGGTGGCAGTTATTGGGCGCCCGAATGTGGGCAAGTCCTCCCTGGTGAATCGCATTGTTGGTAAGCGGGTGGCCGTGGTGCAGGACGTTCCGGGCGTCACCCGTGACCGGGTATCTTACGAAGCCGAGTGGGCGGATCGCCGCTTCCTCCTCATGGATACCGGCGGTTGGGAACGTGACGTTGCCGGTCTGGATCGCGATGTTGCCCTGCAGGCCGAAATTGCCATTGACCAGGCCGATGCCGTTATTTTCGTCGTGGATGCCACCGTGGGTATGACGGATACCGATGAAGCTCTGGTCCGGGTACTGCGCCGCTCGCGCAAGCCCGTGATTGTTGCGGCCAATAAAGTAGATTCGCCCCAGCAGGAACCGGATGCTGCTTATCTGTGGTCTTTAGGGCTGGGGGAGCCGTACCCGGTATCCGCCCTGCACGGGCGTGGCTCGGGGGATCTTCTCGACGTGGTCATCGGTGCGCTTCCCGCGGAACGCGAGGTACCGGCACGTCCCGTTCACCGCGGCCCGCGCCGGGTCGCGATTGTGGGGCGCCCGAATGTGGGCAAGTCCTCACTGCTCAACCAGTTAGCTGGGGAAACCCGCGCCGTGGTGAGTGATATTGCCGGAACCACTCGCGATCCTGTTGACGAAGTCATTGAGCTAGACGGTACCCCGTGGACTTTTGTTGATACCGCTGGAATTCGCCGACGGGTTCACCAAACTCGCGGGGCGGATTATTACGCGAATCTGCGCACCCAGCGCGCGCTGGCGGAAGCCGAACTGGCCCTCGCCCTCATCGATGCCTCAGAGCCGCTCACCGAACAGGATATTCGGGTGATTCAGCAGGTGATTGACGCTGGGCGCGCCCTGGTCATCGTCTGCAATAAATGGGACGAAGTGGATGACGAACGTCGCTTCGAACTTGACCGCGAATTCGAGCGGGAGCTGGTTCAGATCCAGTGGGCCGCGCGCGTCAATCTTTCGGCAAAAACCGGATGGCATACCAATCGGCTCTCCAACGCCATGACCACTGCGCTGCGATCCTGGGACCAGCGTATTCCCACTGGCAAACTCAATGCTTTCCTCAGCGAATTGGCGGCCGCGCACCCGCATCCGGTGCGCGGAGGCAAGCAGCCGCGTATCCTCTACGGCACCCAGGCTTCCACCCGTCCGCCGCGTTTCGTGCTTTTCGCCACCGGCTTCATCGAAGCAGGCTACCGGCGTTTCTTGGAAAATCGCTTGCGGGCCACTTTCGGTTTCGAAGGCTCCCCGCTTCAAATTTCGGTTCGGGTGCGCGAACGGCGCAAGAAGTAGCGGAGATGGGTACGACGGCGCAGCTAGCGGCGTCGTCGTACTTCCACCACCGGCAGGGACCGCGGCAGGAAAGCTCCCATCGCTGTCCCTGCCTACGGCGCTCCGGCTAGCGCGCCGAGCGCGGCAGTAGAACCTCCGGAACGCTCACGCCGGTGGAGCCGGCGATAGCGCTGATTTCTTCCGCGATGCCGTAAGCCACCGCTTCACGTGTTGCCGCACCCAGGCGTTCGGCGGGTGCGGTGACGGATACCGCTACCCGCTCGCCATTTTTCAAATCCACGGGAACCGCCACGCAAGCAATCCCCGCTTCGTTTTCTTCCACTTCCATACCCCAGCCGTAGCGGTGCACATGCTCGATACATTCTTCGATAGCGGCGCGGGTAGGGGGAGTGTCGGTGGGGACACTCAGGTACCAGTCAATTTCCGCGCCCGTTACGTTATTCGCGCCCAGGAGGGCACGCCCGAGCGCGGTGGTGACGGCCGGCGCATTACGCCCGATATAAGAAACCACTCGAATGGGCCGGTCTGGCTCCACCTTATCTAGGTAGGTGACAACTTGACCGGATAGCTTGCCCAGGTGCACCAACTCGTTAAAGCGGTGGCAAATAGCAACCAGGGCCGGGTGGAGTTGGTCCACCACGAATTGGGTGCGCGTAGTGTAGCGAATGATCGGATCGACGCCGTCCCCGAGGAAGTAGTAACCGTTGTCGGGATCCTGGTTCACCCAATCCCGGTAGCGCAGCGAACGCAGAGTGTGGTGGACCGTGGCCTTATTGGACTCTACCGCGGCTGCGATATCGGAGAGGGGGGCACCTTCCGGTCCGCGGCGTGCTAAAAACTCGACAACGAGCAATGCACGATCAATGGAGGAGAGCGGAGCGCGCTCCTCAGGGGAAGTACCGGACACCTCAAGCTCCTTTACTCAACGAGGGTATAACTGCAGGCCGGGAAAATTATACCGCGGGATTTCAATATGTGAAACATGGAAATGAGAGCATCAGACAGTCAGTGTTGAATAAGAAAAGGCCCGAAATCCGAATACTTCACACGTCGCTCAGGGGTGCCGTCCGGAATGAAAATGAGGTACAATCATTTCATACGTGCGAACGGGCGTTTCACGTAAAGAAACATACGGGTGCGGGGGTGCCTGGCCGGTTCGTCGTCTTATAAAGGAATACTGGGTGGTGACATCGGGAGCGGTGTTCACTCACCGGGTGACCTCACGGTAGGAACGCGGCGCATGCCGGCGATCCTGCGGGGCGGCCGCCGGTGGATCGCACGTGGAGCCGTCCCGATCCAACTATCAAAGGTGATGTATATGAAACTCAATCTCAGCTCGCTTTCCCACGCGAGTGATTACGAAGCGGCCGGTATTCAAGTTCCGGCTTTTGATGTGGCCGCCACGCAGGAGCGCGCGCGCACCAACCCGCGCTGGTTGCATATCGGCCCGGGTAATATTTTCCGGATTTTCTTGGCTCGCATTGCGGATGACATGCTTGCAGACGGCAAGTACTGGCCGATTACCGGTGTGGTTCCCATGGATCCCGCTGAAATGGAAAAGCAGCTCGAAGCTTTTGATCTGCTGACCCTGGGCGTTATTCTTTCCGGGGACAAGCGCGATACCCGCGTTATCGCCGGCTTGGCTGATGGCCTGGCCACCCGCCGCGACGGCGATTTTGACCGGCTCGTCTCGATTTTCACCAAGCCGGAGATGACCACGGTAACTCTCACCATTACCGAAAAAGGCTATGTTATTCAGGATTCCCAGGGTGAACTCTCCGAAGCTACCCGCGCGGATATCGCTTCGGATCCTTACGCTAACCATGAAAACACCATGGCACTGCTGGCCGGGCTCCTCGCGCATCGCTACCAGGCGGGCGGAGCACCCATTAACTTCATCTCTGCGGATAACTTCTCCCACAACGGCGATAAGCTGCGCGATTCGATATTGCAAATTGCCCGCGGGTGGGTGGAGCGCGGCGCACTCAGCCAGGAATTCCTGGACTGGGTCAGTGATGACACCAAGGTTGCTTTCCCGATTTCCGTGATCGATAAGATCACCCCGCGGCCCTCGGAAGAAGTTTCGGAATACCTCACCGGTCTTGGCTTTACCGACATGGGTATTGACCACCTCGGGCGCACCCCGATTGCCGGGTTTGTCAACGCCGAACCCACCGAATACCTCATTATCGAAGATAAGTTCGCGGCCGAACGCCCGCCTTTTGAGGACTACGGCGTGTACATCACCGATCGTGAAACCTGCGATAAGTTCGAGCGGATGAAGGTCACCACCTGTCTCAATCCGCTCCACACCGCACTGGCAGTGTCCGGTACGGTTATGCGCTTCCCGACCATTGATTCGGAAATGCGCGATCCCGATTTGGCGAAGATGGTCAATATCCTCGCCTATGATGAAGCGATGCCGGTAGTAACCGATCCGGGGATCATCGATCCGAAGGACTTCGTGCGCGAAGTCCTCGAAGAGCGTTTCCCCAACAGCGCGCTGCCGGACAATCCGGCCCGTATCGCCATGGATACCTCGCAGAAGATTCCGATCCGTTTCGGTGTCACGCTGCAGGAGTATCAGCGCCGCGGTCTGGATATGGACAAGTTGCGCGTGATCCCGCTCGTATTCGCGGTGTGGGCACGGTACCTGCTCGGTATCGCGGACGATGGCGAAGAATTCACGCCGTCTTCCGATCCGCTGCTGGAAGAACTCCAGGGGCACCTCAAGGGAATTAAGCTCGGTGAAAGCGTTGACGCTCACGCCGTGCTCAAGCCCATTCTGTCCAATGCCAATATCTTCGGCCTCGACCTGTATACCACTCCGCTGGCGGAGAAGGTCGAAGCTCTGTTTACCAAGCTCATTGCCGGTCCCGGCGCTGTGCGTGCCACTATTCACGAGGAGATCAACTAATGAAAATGACATTCCGCTGGTACGGCGAAGGTCACGACCCGATTCCGCTGCAGTACATCAAGCAGATTCCGGGCGTGTCCGGAATTATGGGAACCCTGTCCTACAAGGCGGCGGGGGAGAACTGGGAAAAGGACGAAATCAAGGTCCTCATCGACCAGGTCCACGAAGCCGGGCTTGAATGCGAGATCATCGAATCCGTCAACGTCCACGAGGACATCAAGCTCGGGCTTCCGAGCCGTGACGAGTACATCAAGAACTACTGCACCACGCTGGAAAACCTCGCGGAATTCGGCGTCAAGGTAGTTGTGTACAACTTCATGCCGGTCTTTGACTGGCTGCGCACCGAGCTCGCTCACGTGAACGAGGATGGCTCCACCTGCCTGTACTACGATCACTCCGAAATCGAAGGCATGACCCCGCAGGATATCGTCAATAAGACGGCCGAAGAGTCCGGCGGCCTCACCCTGCCCGGGTGGGAACCCGAACGCTTGGCCAAGTTGGATGAAGTCATGGCGCTTTACCAGAATATGACGGTGGAGAAACTGCGCGAAAACTGGAAGTACTTCCTGGACGGCATCATCCCCACCTGTGAAAAGGTCGGCATTAAGATGGCCTGCCATCCGGATGATCCGGCCTGGGATCTCTTCGGTATTCCGCGTGCCTACAAGAGCCTGGATGACATCAAGGAAATCCTGGCTCTCAATGATTCCCCGATGCACTCCCTGTGCGTGTGCATCGGCTCGCTCGGCTCCAACCCGTCCAATAACGTTGCTGAGATCCTGCGCTACGTGGGCGAACGTGGCCGTATCGCCGCTTCCCACCTGCGTAACGTCAAGTACCTCGGGGAGAAGACGTTCAAGGAAGCGGCCCACTGGTCCGCGGACGGCGACCTCGATATGCAGGCCGCGGTGGAAGCCATTTACGATACCTGCCCCGATATTTACGTGCGTCCCGATCACGGCCGCATGATTTGGGGCGAAGAAGGCCGCCCCGGCTACCCGCTGTATGACCGGGCACTGGGCACCCAGTACCTCCTCGGGCTGTGGGACGGCATCGACAAGATGAAGAAGGCGGCAAAGTAGTGTCTCAGCAACTTCCAGACGTTCGTCCGTTCCTGGAAACCCACCCCATTGTTCCCGTTGTGGTGATCGATGATGCCGCGCAGGCACCCGAGGCGGCCCGCGCGCTCGTCGCCGGCGGTATCCATTGCGCCGAAGTGACGTTCCGTACCGCTGCCGGTGGGGAAGCCATTAAAGCCATGCGCGATATCGAGGGAATGACGGTGGGTGCCGGAACGGTGCTCACCCGGGCCCAGGCGGAAACCGCCGCGGACCTGGGCGCGAAGTTCTTCGTGTCCCCGGGCTGGAGCGCCGGTGTTGCCGATGTGGCAGCCGAACGCCAAATTCCCTACCTTCCGGGTGTGCAGACCGCTACGGAAATCATGATGGCCCTGGAGTACGGTGCCACCGCGGTAAAGTTCTTCCCCGGTGGGGAAGCGGGTGGGCTGCCCATGGTCAAGGCCCTGCGCGGTCCCTTCCCGAATACCTACTTCGTGCCTTCGGGCGGTGTGAAGCTCGCGAATATGGCCGAGTGGCTGTCCGATCCGGCGATCCTGTCCGTATCGGGTTCGTGGATGATCAAGCGCGACCTGATTTCCTCCGGGAACTTTGCGGAGATCACCCGTCTGTCCCAAGAAGCATCCGATCTAGCTAAGGAGATTCGCAAGTGAGCGACGCCCTGACGATTAAAACCGCCGAGGAAACCACCTACGATATTGTCTCCCTGGGTGAAGTTATGCTTCGCCTAGATCCGGGTGCCGGGCGTATCCGCACCACGCGTCAGTTTGCTGCCTCCGAAGGTGGCGGCGAATACAACGTGGCTCGCGGCCTGCGGCGCGCTTTCCAGAAGCGCGGTGCGATCCTCACTTCCCTGGTACGTAACGAAGTGGGCTTGCTGCTCGAGGATCTGATCCTCACCGGCGGTCTGGACACCCGTTTTATTCATTGGGTCGACGACGACGGCATCGGCCAGTCGGCTCGTAACGGTCTCAATTTCACCGAACGCGGTTTCGGCGTGCGCGGAGCGGTCGGCTGTTCCGACCGGGCCCACACTGCGATTTCGCAGCTCACCCCGGAGGATATCGATCTCGATTACCTCTTTGGCGAGCTTGGGGTGCGCTGGCTGCACACCGGCGGGATTTACGCGGCCCTCTCGGAGCAAGCTTCGGAAACGGCGCTGGCGGTTATTAAGAAGGCCAAGGAATACGGCACCGTCGTGTCCTATGACCTCAACTACCGTCCCTCGCTGTGGAATCTGCACGGTGGAAAGGCCCGCGCGCAGGAAGTGAATAAGTCCCTGGCACCCTTCGTGGATGTCATGATCGGTAACGAAGAGGACTTCACCGCCTGCCTCGGCCTGGAAATCGAAGGTGCAAATGAGAACCTCGATAACCTCCAGGTGGAATCCTTCCACAAGATGATTGAGAAGGCGGCAGAAACCTTCCCGAACTTCAAGGCCATCGGTACCACGATGCGCCAGGTCCGTTCGGCAACCATCAATGACTGGGGTGCAGTGGCATGGAAGCGTGACCAGGGCTTCGTGCAGGCCACCCAGCGTGATGGCCTAGAGATATTTGACCGCGTGGGTGGGGGAGACTCCTTCGCCTCCGGGCTTATCTTCGGGCTCATGGAATACGGTGATGTCCAGAAGGCAGTGGAACTCGGGGCCGCCCACGGCGCCCTCGCCATGACCACGCCGGGTGATACCACCATGGCTACCCGCGCCGAGGTAGAGAACCTCGCCCGCGGTGGCTCGGCGCGCGTCAAGCGCTAGAGCCGCGCACACTGCACAGCGTAACTAGTGGGGGGGGGGTGGGGGGGGCCGGGCGGTGGGCCCCCCCCCCGTTTACGCCCGCCCGGAACCACCCCCGCCCCAAAAAATTTAGGGCCCGGCCCAACACGTAAAACCCCCCCCCCAAAAAAATTTTTTAATAGCTAAGGTTGTTTGCGCTGATGGTACTGCACTCGGTGGGGTGTGGGAGAGTAGGTTGCTGCCGCCATGTTTCTTATTGTGTGTGGGGTGTGTTTATGTCTTTTTAGATAGGGCATAGAACACACCCCACACTTTTATTAATCTCTGCGCGCCAAAATTGGCTGCTCAGCGCGCGGCCGAGCTGAAGTCGGCCTAAAATAAGCACAGCATCGTGATTCTTTACAATCGAACTGCGAGGAATAAAATGTCTGACCACGAAGAGTGGAGCGACGCACGCTCCGAAGACGACCGTCCGAGAGGACAATGGCGCTCGGCACGGCAACCGCGCGAATCCTCGCAGCGTGAATCTGGGGGAAACGGTGGGGAACGCGATTGGAGCGATCCTCGCGATGCCTGGAATGATCACCGTGGCGGATCACGGCGGCGGGATAACCGTGAATCCCGGTGGAACCGGCATCAAGGTGATCGGCGCGGAGGCCGCAGTGATGATCGGCGCCAGGATCGCGAGTCATGGGAATCGCGAGATTCCTATGGTGGGCGCGATAGTGGCAACCGGCGCTCGTCGTGGAACCGTCGAGGCGAATTCCAAGATGGTCACGGTGAACACGGGCAGAAGAGCGGATTCCATAACCGCCGTGACCGTGAGGACCATCGTGGATACCGGCGCGATTGGAACGACCGGGATTCAAACGAATCACGCGAGTCGCGAGGTTCCTGGGATCGGAGCGGCGAAGGCCGCAATGATCGTCGCGACCGGCGCGCAGGCCGCGGCGGCCAATGGCGTGAAGACCGCCGGAGCCAGGATAAGCGATTCAGTGGGCGCCGCGATGATCGTTACAATGACCGCTCTGGACGCGAAGATCGTCGTCGTACCAACGAAGATGAACCACGCGATAACAACAACTACGGGGGCCGCGACCAGGGCGATGCCAGGCGCCGTTTTGAGCGTGACGATCATTGGCGTGGCGACGGGCGCCGCCATGAGCGCCGTCGCGATAACTATCGCCGGGATGATCGGCGCCGCGAGGACCGTGGCGGGCATCGCGAGGACGATAAGAAGCGGCGGGATGATCGGCGCAGTCGCGGTGGAGCGAAGGATCCCTTCGTTCCCGAAACCGTCAATGCGCAGGATCTTGCAGCGGAGTCGCGGCGTAAGCTTAAAGTTCTCGCGCCGGCGGTGTCCGAGAATGTGGCACGGCACCTGGTTTATGCCGGATCGATGATGGACCAGAACCCGGAACTCGCCTACGAGCACGCCAAAGCGGCCTATCGGCACGCGGCGCGCATCGATATTGTGCGCGAGGCGCTGGGATTGACGTCCTACTTGACCGGCCGATATTCCGAAGCGTTGCGTGAGCTGCGCACGTATCGGCGTATGACCGATGATTACTCGCATGTGGCCCTCGAGGCTGATTCCGAGCGTGGCTTGGGACGGCCCGAAAAGGCTCTCGCCTTTATTGCCGAAATTCCGCTCAAGCGGCTCAATACCGCCACCACGCTGGAATTGGCACTGGTGACGTCCGGCGCCCGCGCGGACGCGGGAGATTCTGAGGCGGGACTCGCTGTTTTGGAGAAAATCAAGGTCGAGAACCTCGATGAAGAATTGCGCGCGCGCGTTGAGCTCATTAAAGCAGATCGCCTCGAAGAGCTAGGACGCGTGGAAGAGGCTGACGAGCTGCGGGCCCGCTGGAACCCGGTCTACAACGCCGAAGGTGAAGTCGAGCTGTTCACCGCGGAGGACCCTGAGTCCGACGCAGCGGACGCGTCCGAATTAGAAACCGATACGAACGTAGCCGGGGAAACGGAAGCGGAACAGGTAGCGGAAGCAGAGCCTGAGGCCGGAGCGCTAGCTGAGTCTGATACGGAATCCGAGACGGAACCGGCGTATGTAACCGCAGCTGAACCTGAACTGGCGCACGAAGCTGAGGTCGAGACGCAGGCCATTTCGGAACCGGAGCCGGAGTCAGAAGAAGAGTAATGGTGAGTCTGGTATCTCATTTTGACGGCGTGATTTTCGATCTGGACGGTGTCGTTTATCTGGGCACCGATCCGGCCCCCAACGCTGCCGATGCCTACGGGCGCGCCATCGCGGCCGGAATGCGCCCGCTTTTCCTTACCAATAACGCCTCGCGTACCCAGGAAGAAGTCGCCGCGCACCTCGCGACAGTGGGAATTTCAGCCCCGGCAACAACGGTGCTCACCTCCGCGATGGCGAGCACACGGCTCGCCGCGTCACGGGTGCCGGCCGGAGCAAAAGCCCTCGTTATCGGGGGTAACGGTCTGCATCGTGCGGTGAGTGAAACCAGCCTTGTTCCGGTTATATCCGCGGATGATAATCCGGACGTGGTCATTATGGGGTTTTACCCGACGATTGACTGGGCAGCGCTCTCGGAAGTGGCCCTGGCTATTCGCCGCGGTGCCCTTTTCGTTGCTACGAATCTCGATGCGACTCTCCCCATGGAGCGGGGCTTTATGGTCGGCTGCGGCTCACTCGTGGCTGCAGTAGTTAACGCCACCGGGGTGAAACCGCTCTCCGCGGGCAAACCCGATCCCGCGATTTTTGCCATCGGGATGGAGATGCTCGGAGCCAGCCGTCCCCTCGCTATCGGTGACCGGCTCAATACCGATATTCGCGGCGCGCGTGCCGCAGGTATCGCCAGCCTCCACGTGCTTACCGGAGTAAGTTCCGCCCGCGATATTATGCTGGCTGCGCAGGAAGAACGCCCCGATTATCTCGGTGATGATCTGCGGGTCCTCAACGAGGACTACCCGGAGATCTATCGGGAAGGTGAACGCTGGGTTGCGGGCACATCCTGGGCACAGGTTGATCATAGTAACGACGGCGCAGCGGCCCGCCTGGTCACCTCCGATGGATGTGGGCCCCACCTGGGGCTGGACACCTACCGGGCCGCGGTGCACGCGGTATGGGAGGCCCGTGATCGTGGGCTTAGCGAAAATGTCACGCTCGAGGACATCATCGTGGAGCGGCGATGACGGATCAGGAAAGAGCCGCGGCACCTGGAGGAACGGTACCGCGCCCGAGCGCTCCGCTCAATATTGAGGCGGCCTTAGAGAATCTCAACGAGCTTGATCTGCCCGAACAGATTGAACAGCTGGAGGCGATTCACACCGAACTCGGCCGGCGCCTATCCCGGGCGCGGGTCTAAATCAGAAAGGCGAGCCTATGGGGCGTTTACGGCGCGTTGACGCGGAACTCGTGCGGCGTGGGCTCGCGCGCTCCCGCCAGGATGCCGCGGTGCTCATTCGTGAAGGTCAGGTATTCCTTGACGGAGCTGAGGTAACGAAACCCGCCCGGCAGATGGATCCGGCCCAGGCACTTCTGGTCAAAGAAGCGGCTCAGGATCGCTACGTCTCCCGCGGAGCATATAAACTCCTGGGCGCCCTCGAGTATCTCGGGGATGCCGGCCCGCGTGTGGAGGGAGTCCGTGCCCTGGATGCGGGTGCTTCCACGGGCGGATTCACCGATGTGCTGCTGCGGCGCGGTGCCGCCCACGTGGTTGCCGTGGATGTTGGCTATGGCCAACTAGCCTGGAAGCTGCGTGAAGACCCCCGCGTCACCGTGCTGGAACGCACGAATGTGCGTACCCTGGAGCCCGCGGTGGTCGCGCCTGCTCCCGATCTGGTTGTCGGGGACCTATCTTTTATTTCTTTGCGACTCCTCGTTGCCCCGCTCGCTGCGGCGAGTTCGCCAACGGCCGATTTTTTGCTTATGGTTAAGCCTCAATTCGAGGTAGGCCGGGAGAAAATCGGTGCGCACGGGGTGGTACGAAATCCGGAGTACCACGTGGAGGCAGTGTGCGACGTCGCCCTTTCTGCCCGTGCCGCGGGGCTGGCGCTGCAAGCGATCGCGCCGTCGCCCCTGCCCGGACCGGCGGGGAACGTTGAATACTTTCTTTATATGAAGAAAAATGCTACCGATCAGCTAGGCGAGAACCTCGAAGAAAGTGTGCGGGCCGCGGTGAAAGCCGGGCCTGCGGGTCAAGGACGGCCAGCACGGTAGCGCGGTAGGATACCTGGGAGAGGGGAGGCATTCGATGGCAGAACCAAAAGTCGCCCTGGTCGTCAATCGCACGTTACCACCGCAGATGGAACGCGCCGCTCACGATGCGATTGTCGCCCTAGAAGACCGCGGCGTGCGGGTGGACACCAGTGAAACCCTGGCGGGTGCCCGCGATGCGGATCTTATCCTCGTCATGGGTGGGGACGGCACGATTTTGCGCGGCGCTGAGTTAGGTCGCAGCACCGGGGTGCCTATCCTCGGTATCAACTACGGGCATATGGGTTTTCTTTCCGAAGCGCAACCCGATGAGCTCCCTGCCGTCGTGGAAAGAATCGCCGCGCGCGATTGGGTTATTTCCGAACGCATGACCATTGACGTGCATGTGCAGCGCCCGGATGGCTCCTGTAACGTCCAGTGGGCCCTCAACGAAGTCTCGGTGGAAAAGGCTTTTAACTCGCGTCTCATAGAAACGTCCATCGGGGTGGACGGGCGCGAAATCTCCGCTTTCAAAGCTGATGCGGTGTTACTCTCAACGCCCACCGGCTCCACGGCATACAACTTCTCAGCTGGCGGACCGGTGGTATGGCCGAGCGTGGAGGCACTCCTTCTCACTCCGGTAGCAGCCCACGCGCTTTTTACCCGTCCGCTTGTGGTCAGCCCTTACTCAACCTTGGAAGTACGGGTTTTGCGCGATGAGGCTATGGTTTCTTGTGATTCGCGGCGTCGGCTTGTAGCACCCGAAGGAACCGTGATTACCGCGGTGCGTGGGGAACGTCCGGTCAAGCTCGCCCGTCTGAATGAAACACCTTTCTCCGGGCGTTTGGTGGCACGTTTCCACCTACCGGTGCGCGGCTGGCGCGAGCGTGAGGTACGGGAATGATCGAACAGGTACGCATCCGCAATCTCGGTGTTATTGCGGAAGCTGAACTTAATCTGTCTCGCGGGCTCACCGCGCTGACCGGGGAAACCGGGGCGGGAAAAACCATGGCGGTAACCTCCCTGACATTGCTTCTGGGAGCGAAAGCAAATCCGGCGCGTGTGCGGGCCGGGGCCGCCCAAGCGGAAGTGGAAGGAACGTTTCTCGTGGACGCCGCTTCTCCGCTTCTGGAACGCATCACCGAGGCCGGGGGGCGGTACGACGTGGACGGCGATACCGCCGCCGTGATTATTGCCCGGCATATTCCCGCGAAAGGGCGTTCCCGTGCCTTCGTCGGAGGGCGCTCGGTTCCCACTGCGGTACTCACCGATATCGCGGCCGAACTTGTGACCGTGCACGGCCAATCCGATCAGATTCGGCTGGGGAACCCCAGCCAGCAGCGCGCGGCGGTCGATGAATTCGGAGGGGAAGCCGTTACGCGGGCGAAAAAAGCGTGGGAGCAGGCATGGAAAAACTACGGGGAAGCCCGGGAAGCTCGCGATGCCTTTCGGGCCGGGGCGCAGCGTGCTGCGCAACAGCGTTTAGCCTACCGAGCCTTGCTTGACAAAGTTGAGGCGGTCGATCCCCAGCCCGGTGAGGAAGAAGCCCTGCGGGCGCGCGCCCGGGTGCTCGAAAATGCGGTGGAAATGTACGGGGCCTACTCCGCGGCTGCTGAAGCCCTGAGCGGGAGCGATACCGAAAACGGAGCTATATCCGCGCTGGGAAGTGCGGGTGCACAACTCGAACGCGTCCTTGAGCTCAGCGGCCCGGATGTGCCGAATACCAAGCTCGGGGAGCTCCGGGAACGCCTGGAAAGCGCCGAAGCCGATATCACGGATATCCACACCGAGATTGCGGAACTGGCACGTTGCACCCAAGCCCAACCCGAGGAGCTCTCCACCATTTATTCGCGTCGCTCCGAACTGGCCGGACTGCGCAAACAGCTGGGAATGAGCGGCGAAGAAATCCTGCGGGCTGCCGCTGAGGCCCGAGAGGGCCTAGAAAACCTCGATGACCCGGCAGCTACCCTGGAACGTCTTGAAAAAGAGCTTTCGCAAGCTCATGCTGCCCTGGAACAAGCCGGAGCAGCCCTGCGGGCGGCGCGTACCGCTGCCGGGGAAGAACTCGCCCGCGCGGTGGAAACGGAACTTCCCGAACTCTCTTTGCCCGATGCCCGTTTCACCGTGGCAGTGAGCGCCGCGGATCCCGGTCCAAGCGGTGCGGATTCCGTCACTTTTTTGCTTGCCGCTCACCGCGGTGCTCCGCTCTCTTCGCTCGCATCGGGCGCTTCTGGTGGTGAACTCTCGCGCGTTATGCTCGCCCTCGAAGTGGGATTGGCGGCGCGGCGCGCTCAGCGCGGCCACACCTTCCTTTTCGACGAAGTTGATGCCGGGATTGGGGGCCGTGCCGCCACCGCGGTCGGGAAAAGACTGGCAAAACTGGCCGGCAGCGCCCAGGTTATTGTTGTTACCCACCTCGCCCAGGTCGCGGCCTGTGCCGAGCACCAACTCGTCGTCGTGAAACAACTTGAAGAAAGTGCCGCACGCACGGAGCTGCGTGACGTCACCGGGCCGCAACGCGAAGCGGAACTGGCGCGCATGCTTTCGGGCAGCGATACCGATGTGGCACGCGCGCACGCCGCTGAGCTACTTAAGGCCGCGAGTGTGGCACTATAAAGCTTGTGGCATCGAAGTTATGGCGAAAAAAGAAGGTCGTTGCGGAAGGAACCCTGGCCGGTCCGGCCCGGGTGGACGCGCGCACCAAAAATCTCACTCGTCGTCTCCAAGTCGGCGATGTAGCGATTATTAACCACACAGATCTGGATAGGGTGGCGGCGGAAAACCTCGTGGCCGCGCAGCCCGTTGCCGTGCTCAATGCCGCGAAGTCTATCTCGGGGCGCTACCCGAATCTTGGCCCGGCGATTCTGGAAGAAGCCGGTATTCCGCTTATCGATGACCTCGGCCCAGAAATTATGGATATCTCCGAGGGCCAGTGGGTCGATATTGACGGGGCGCGCGTGGTGGCAGGCGGGCGCGTTATTGCGGAGGGCACCTTGCAAACCGCGCAGAGCATCGCTCGCGATAGCGAGGCCGCCCGCGCGGGCATGACCGTGCAACTGCGTGCTTTTGCCGCCAATACCCTCGAATATCTCAACGAGGAACAGGGTCTTATCCTCGACGGGGTGGGAATTCCCGATATCCGTACGTCCATGGAGCACCGCCACGTGCTCGTGGTGGTGCGCGGCTACGACTACCGTGAAGACCTGCGCGCCCTGCGCCCCTATATCCGGGAAAATCGCCCGCTTATGATCGGGGTGGACGGCGGGGCCGATGCGCTTCTGGAACTTGGCTACACCCCGGATATTATCGTGGGCGATATGGATTCGGTTTCCGATAAAGCCTTGCGCTGCGGTGCTGAGGTAGTGGTGCACGCCTATCGCGATGGGCGCGCACCAGGTAAGAAACGGGTGGAGGATCTGGGAGTGGATCACGTGGTCTTCCCGGCTACCGGAACCTCCGAAGATGTTGCCATGCTGCTGGCTGATTCCAAAGGTGCCAAGCTCATTGTGGCGGTGGGCACGCACAATACGATTCTTGAATTCCTCGATAAAGGCCGGGCGGGAATGGCATCCACTTTCCTTACCCGTCTGGTGGTGGGGGGCAAGCTCATTGACGCGAAAGGAGTTTCGCGCCTCTACCGCTCCTCGATCTCGAATTGGATGCTCGTCGCCCTCATTCTTGCGGGAGTCTTTGCGCTCTTCGCTGCCCTGGCCGTCACCGGTGCGGGCCAAACCTTCCTGTCCGTGCTCACCACTCGCCTCGGGGATCTTGCCGAGTGGTTCCGTAATCTCTTCTAGGAAAGTTAGCTGATGGTTGATTTTAGGTATCATCTCGTTTCCCTGGTTTCGGTGTTTTTGGCGCTTGCCATCGGAGTGATTCTCGGGGCCGGACCGCTGCAAAATTCCATCGCGCACGGGCTCACCGGCCAGGTGGATTCCCTGCGTGAATCGCGTGACAAGATGCGCGTGGAGCTTGATCAACGCGGGGCGCAGCTCGATGCGGCGTCGACGGCGCTGCTCGGTGCCGGCGAGCAACTCAATGCTGGAACGCTAACCAACCGGCGCGTTGCTATCGTGGCGGCGGCCGGCGCGGACGGAGCCATCGTGGAGAAGACCCGGCAGAGCCTAACCGCGGCCGGTGCCCGTATCACGGGTGAAATCACCCTAGCCCCAGCCTTTACTGATACCGAATACGCCACCTACCGTTCCACCCTTTCCGGTAACCTCGGCTCTTATGTCAAGGACTTGCCGGCCGGTGGTTCCGCGGATGCGATTCTCGGGGCGGCCGTGGATACCGTGGTACGTTCCGCGCCCGAAGATGCGGGGGCGACGACGCTCATCACTCTTCTCACCTCCCCGGAAAATAAGCTGATCGACGTGGCGGTTGCTCCGAGTGAAGCCGCGGAGGTGGTTGTTTTTATCACCGCGGATCCGGCCGAGACCGCACCGGTTCCGGCCGACAAGGCGACCACCTCACCGCATATTACGGATACCTACCAGGCTGCCTTCGCAGCTATTGCCGGACGCGGTCCGGCCGTGGCCGTCGGAGCGGGAACAGACGGAAACTCGGTATTGGGAGCCGTGCGTTCCGCAAAAAACGGATCGACGGTGGATTCGGCGCAGACCGCGCTTGGTGATGTCAATATTCCCATGGCGGCAGCTGCTGAACTGCATGAACGCCACGTCCACCTCGGGGTAGCCCCCGGAGCGGATAGCGCGATTGGGGAGCGTCAAAATTCGGCAGCGCCGGCGCAAGCAGCGCCTGCCCCGCACCCCGAACAGGCTCCGGCGCCGGCTCCCGCGCCCGCGGAAGGCGGGCAGGCTCCCGAAGGTGGGCAGGCTCCGGCAGGGCAGTAACGGTACCATGGGTTCATGACCCTTTCTGCTTTCTGGAGGAACCAGGTGCGCCTGGGTGCCGCAGCCCTGGCCGGATACGCCGCCGCCCGCGCAGCCGAGAAGCTGCTCGCCCGGCGCACCGCACCCGCCTGGCAGCGCACTGCCAAGGATGGGCGCAGTGTCAGTTTGCGGGAAGGCCCGGTGGCGGTGGCGGGTGTCACCACGGGGTGCACGGTGGGCTCCCTGCTCTCCGGAGGCAGGTGTTCGGGCCATCCCGTGCTCGCGGCGCTTAGCGGCGGACTGGCCGGTTATATCGACGATTTCTACGAGGGCGCATTTTCGCGAACCTCCAAGGGGTTGCGCGGCCACCTCGGAGCACTGGCGCACGGCCACCTGACTTCCGGAGCTTTGAAAATAGTGATTATTGGGCTCGGCGCGGTCGCGGCAGCGGGTTTCCCGATCAGTGCTACCGGGTCTCGTTCCCGGCAGCTCGCCCTGCGCGCTGAACGCGCCGTGCTTATCGCTGCCACCGCAAATCTTATTAATCTCCTCGACCTCGCGCCGGGTCGCGCCTGGAAAGGTACCCTGATCGCGGCTGCTCCTTTTTCTCTTCTCAGTTACCCGCCATCCGGGCCTATTGCCGCCGCACTTGTCGGTACCGGCGTTGCCTGCCTGCCCGCGGATCTCGCGGGCACGGTCATGCTCGGAGATACCGGAGCAAATGCGGTGGGCGCGGCCCTGGGGTGGACGCTTGCCAGCCGCGGGCCTTGGGTGCGGCGCGGGGCGCTGGGCGTCGTCGTCGCCCTTAATATCGCGAGTGAAAAAATATCATTTTCGCGGGTCATCGCAACCCATCCGTGGTTGCGCGCCCTCGACCAGGCGGGCCGGGCATGAAAAAAGTTCTCGGAACGGCACTCGGAGCAGCCGGAACCATAGCGATTCTCACCCTGCTCTCGCGTGCCATGGGGTTTGTGCGCGCCTGGGTGCAAAACGGGGCGCTGGGGGATTCCCTCGCCGGGGAGGCTTATTCGACGGCGAATACCGTCCCCAATGTGCTTTTTGAAATCGCGGCCGGCGGGGCCTTGGCCGCCGCGGTCATTCC
Source organism: Actinotignum sp. UMB0459 (assembly GCF_051905915.1). Lineage (NCBI taxonomy): Bacteria > Bacillati > Actinomycetota > Actinomycetes > Actinomycetales > Actinomycetaceae > Actinotignum > Actinotignum sp. UMB0459. The sequence continues at coordinate 59,711 of NZ_JBQAIK010000001.1, forward strand.
GCTGGTCTCCGGATTCCTGGCCAAGGCATTGGCCGCGGAGGTATCCCGCACCGCCTCGGCCTTGTTCACCTGGGTACTTGCCATCGGGATTCCGGTTGCCGGGCTCGTTACCCTGGGCGCCCGGCCCATTATGGACGTGCTCCTGGGGGAGGGATCGCCTGCCGCTAGCGTGGAGTTCGCTGCCACCCTGCTCCGGATTTTCGCCTGGCAAATCCCGCTCTATGGACTGTCGGTCGTGTGTACGGGACTTTTGCAGGCGCATAAAAAATTTGTGCTTCCGGCTCTTGCCCCGCTGCTCTCCTCCGTCACAGTTATTATTACCTTCCTTATTTTCACGCAGCTAGCCGCGGGCCAGCAGCACGATCCGGCGCGGATTTCGCGCACGGCTCTCTATGTGCTGGCCTGGGGGACCACGGCGGGGGTCGCGGTCTTTTCCCTTCCCCAGCTCATCCCGGTGCTCCGCCGCATCACCCTGCGGCCCACATTCCGTTTCCCGCCGGGGGTAGGGCGTCGGGCGCTCCGGTTAAGCGCGGCCGGGCTGGCTGGCCTGCTTGCTCAGCAAATTCAGATCATCGCGGTCATGCTTTTCGCCAATGCCCGCGGTGATGTGGGAACCTACCCGGTTTTCACTTTCGCGAACCAGCTCTATATGGTTCCTTATGCCGTGCTGGCTGTTCCGATCGCCACCGCGGTTTTCCCACGCCTCGCGGAAGCCGCCGCGATCCCCGGGCGCCCGGGCCTGGCTCGGATCACCGCCCGCTCCTCACGCCTTGTCTTCGATATCGGGCTGCTGTGCGTGGCACTGCTGGTGGCCGTTGCGGAGCCCGCCCAGGCACTCTTCGCGGTGGCGCGTCCGGTGGCTCATATGGATACCGCCATGCTGGCCATGGCGCCGGCTCTTCTCGGTTACGCCTTCATTTACCACGGGTCGCGGGTGCTCTACGCAGTGGAGGCGGCCCGCGCGGTCATTATTGTCAATTCTGCGGCGTGGCTGACGGTGGTTGTGGTTCTTATTGGGGCGGCGGGCTTGGGGGTGCGCGGACGCACCGAGGTCCTCATCAGCATCGGTGTGGCGATGTCCGTGGGAATGATCGTGGGCGGGGTTGGCCACATCTTCGCTATCCGGCGCGCGGTAGGCCCCGGGGCGCTGCGGGGCGTCGGATACTCCCTACGGATCGTACTGCCCGCCGCGATGGTAGCCGGCACGGTCGGATATGCCAGCGGGCGCGGAATACTACGCTGGTGGGGGGACGGTGCCCTTGGGGCGCTGGGGGCAACTGCCGGGGCGGGAGTGCTCACCCTCGCCATCGGGGGAGTGGCGCTCTACTTCGTTGACCGGCGGGCGCTCCGGTTGGCGCGCGACGCGGAGGCGCCGTCGACCCAAGAAATGCCCGCCATTGCCGTTGCTTTCGACGAGGCTAATGCATAAACGGGCCTGATGCTCGCACGCCTGCGCAGGGCGGGAAAGGAAATTTTATGTACCAGGATCTGCGTGACGAGTACTGTCCCGCGCATATGCGGCACGTGGGGCGGCGCAATGTGCTCACGTCCCCGTTCATTAACGTGTACGAGGACACGGTGGAACTGCCCAGCGTGGGGGCGCGGATGGATCGTTACTGGGTGGAGCACCGCGATGCGGTGGCGGTGCTCGCGGTACGGGGCAGCGGCGACGGCGCAGCTGAGGAAGTGCTGCTCATCCGCCAGTATCGGATTCCGGTTCGCTCGTTCCTGTGGGAAATTCCGGCTGGCATCCTCGATATCGAGGGTGAGTATCCGATGGATGCCGCGCGCCGGGAGCTGCGTGAAGAAACGGATTATACGGCCGGGGAACTGGAGTTTCTCACCCGTTTCTACACGTCGCCCGGTTTCACTAACGAGCAGCTCACGGTCTATCTCACTCGTAACCCCGCGCCAGTCGCGGCCGCTTTTGCTCGGGAAGATGAAGAGGCCGAAATTGAGGTGCGGTGGGTGCCGCTACCCCTGGTGCGAGAGGCGATTATGGCCGGACGGGTTGCTAATCCGCAGCTGGTGGCAGCGGTACTTGCGTACCTGGCACGTCGCTCTTAACGGCTAGGGGCGTTCGGGCCGGTAGCTCACCGGGGGCCGGTAGCTCACCGGGGGGGGGGGGCGGTGGCTCCGGGCAGTCTCAGCCACCGGCGTAACTCGGGCGGGCTGCGGATCCGCGCCGGTAAGAACGGGACTTTTCCCGTCCGGTTAGGCTGACCAAACTAGATTACGCAACGTCGGTGTTGTTTAATTGAATGGCGAGGTCCTAGATATGGCAGCCCGGCACGTGATAGGGCGGCGGCGGGACATTCGGGAGAACCTCGGGCTGCGGCTCAGGTACGCACGAGTGCTCGGTGAGGGTGTAGAACGGTGGACAGTGGAAGGGGTGGAGATGCAGATGGCTGACAAAGAAAGTGCAGGGATCCGCCCCCGGGAAGAAACAACCCGCGAAGGGATTCTGCGTCTCATTATGGAGCGCGGGCCCATTAGCGCCGCGGAACTGGCCCACCTGGCTATTCTTACCCCCGCGGGGGTGCGGCGCCATCTCGTGGCGCTCGAAGATGCCGGTGCGATCACCGAATGCGAGAAACCCGGGCAGCGTGAAGCACGGGCCGGGCGACCAGCGCGCTACTACGTGGCGACGGATACCGGGCAGAATGCCGGAGCAACCTCCTATCACACCATGGCAAATGCGGCCCTCGATTTTCTGCGTGAAAGTCTGGGGGAGGCCGGGGTGACAGAATTTGCACGCCGGCGTGAACGCGCTTTGGTGGCGCGCTACCGCGATGCGCTCGGGGATACGGAAAATCCGGCGGAGCGGCTGCGCCGCCTGGCGCGCGCCCTCACCCAAGATGGCTACGCCGCTTCGGTTCGCGATGTTCCGGGTACGCAAGATGGGCCGCGCCAGATGATCCAGTTGTGTCAAGGGCGCTGCCCTCTGCGCGACGTCGCCACACGGAATAACTTTTTATGCGCGGCGGAAACCCGCGCTTTTCACGAACTACTCGGGGTTCCCGTGCAACGCTTGGCAACCATTGCATCCGGGAGCCACGTATGCACGGTGACGCTGCACGCTGACAGCGTTTAAATCGGGAGGAAACACATGGCACAAACACGGCACGAGGCAGCAATTGCGGAGGCCGTGGCGCAGCAGGAACACGTTATTGCGAACCTGTCCGGCGCCTATGAATTTGGGTGGCACGATACCGATACCGCCGGGGCGCACGCGCGCCGCGGTCTGGATGAGGGCGTGGTACGCGCGATTAGCGCGGCGAAGAAAGAGCCGGAATGGATGCTCAAACGGCGCTTGCGTGCGCTGCGTCTTTTTGAGAAACGCCCCATGCCCACGTGGGGAGCCGATCTTTCCGGTATCAACTTTGATGACTTCAAATACTTTGTGCGAGCTACCGACCGCCAGGTTACCGACTGGAATGATCTTCCCCCGGAAATCAAAAACACCTACGACCGGCTCGGCATCCCGGAAGCTGAAAAAGAACGCCTGGTGGCCGGGGTGGCTGCCCAGTACGAATCCGAGGTGGTCTACAACTCGATTCGCGCGGATCTGGAAGAACAGGGCGTTATTTTCGTGGATACCGATACCGCGCTGCGCGAGCATGAAGATCTTGTGCGCGAATACTTCGGTACCGTGATCCCGGCCGGCGATAATAAGTTCGCCTCGCTCAATACCGCGGTATGGTCGGGTGGCTCCTTCATTTACGTCCCGAAGAACGTGCACGTGGATATTCCCTTGCAGGCGTACTTCCGTATCAACACCCAGGCAATGGGGCAGTTTGAACGCACCCTCATTATTTGTGATGAAGGCTCCTACGTGCACTACGTGGAAGGCTGCACGGCCCCTATTTATTCCGAAGATTCCCTCCACGCAGCCATCGTGGAAATCATCGTGAAGAAGAACGCCCACTGCCGTTACACCACCATCCAGAACTGGTCGAATAACGTGCTCAACCTCGTTACGCAGCGGGCCACCGTAGCAGAGGGTGCCACGATGGAATGGGTGGACGGTAATATCGGTTCACGCCTCAATATGAAATACCCGGCCTGCGTGCTCCTAGGTGAGCACGCGCACGGAGAAGCGCTGTCCGCGGCTTTCTCCGGCCCCGGCCAGCATCAGGATACCGGCGCGAAAATGCAGCACCTGGCCCCGAATACCACCTCCTCGATTGTTTCGAAGTCGATTTCGCGCGGGGGCGGGCGCTCCTCCTACCGCGGTCTCGTGCAAGTCTCAGAAGATGCGCGCGGCTCGAAATCGAATGTGGTCTGCGATGCGCTGCTCGTCGATGATATTTCCCGTACGGATACGTACCCCTATGTGGACGTGCGCACGGACGACGTCGAAATGGGGCACGAAGCGACCGTGACGAAGGTGAGCGAGGAGCAGCTCTTCTACCTCATGCAACGCGGCCTGTCTGAGCAGGAAGCCATGGGTATGATCGTGCGTGGTTTCGTGGAGCCCATCGCTCGGGAACTGCCCATGGAGTACGCACTTGAACTCAATCGTCTTATTGATCTGCAAATGGAAGGGAGTGTGGGCTAATGGTCAGTACTGATCATTCCCAGGCGGTGCTGGCAGATGAAGGATTCCATACCGCGCACGCCGACCGCTCGGATCGCTTCGCCTCCTTTAATCCGGAGGAGTTCCCGATTCCGCGCGGAACCGGGGAGGAAGAAGATTGGCGTTTCACGCCGATGGATCGGGTAGCCCCGTTTATTAAGGACGTGGAGGGCGTGCGGGATGCCACCGTGACCGCCACCGTTGTGGGCGGTGCCCGTGTGGAAGAAGTGGACCGCGCCGATCCGCGCCTGGGGACCGTCGGGAAACCCGACGACCGGGCGGCTGCCCTCGCCTGGTCGGCTTTCCAGCGCGCGCATATCGTGACCCTCGATGGAAGTGAGCACGCGGACGTCGTCGCCAACATCACGGGGGAAGGAAAACTGAGCGTTGCCCACACCCTCATTACCGCGGCACCGGAGGCCAGCGGCACCGTGGTGCTCGAGCACACCGGCAGTGGCAATCTCACCGAAACTGTGGAAATTGAGGTGGGTCCGCACGCTGATCTCACCGTCGTTTCCGTGCAGGAACAGGAACGTAGCGCCTCCCAGCATTCCGCCCAGCGGATCCGGGTGGGAGAAGGCGCGAAATTCCGGCATATCGTGGTGACTATCGGCGGGGATCTCATCCGCATGACCACCGCGTGCGAGCTGGAAGGAGAGCGTTCCGATAGCGAGCTGCTGGGTGCCTATATCACCGAAAGCCACCAGCATCACGAGCACCGCATTTTCGTGGATCACGTGGCCCCGCATTGCAAATCCCGCGCTACCTACAAGGGGGCACTCCAGGGCGATGAGGCACATTCGGTGTGGATCGGGGATGTGCTTATTCGCGCGCAGGCCGCCCAGACGGATACCTACGAACTCAACCGTAACCTGGTCCTCACCGAGGGAGCCAAGGCCGATTCGGTGCCTAACCTGGAGATCCTCACCGGAGATATCGCGGGGGCCGGGCATGCCTCGGCAACGGGCCGTTTTGATGATGAGCAGCTCTTCTATCTCATGGCGCGAGGCATTCCCGCGGATGTGGCGCGCCGCCTGGTGGTGCGTGGTTTCTTCGCGGAATTGGTGGAGCAGATCGAAGTGGATTCGGTGCGTACCAAGCTCATGGACGCCATCGAACGGGAACTCGATTTAGCCGATGCCGGGAACGGGGAGGAGGCATGAGCTGGCAGCAGGTGTGTACCACCGCGGATCTCGAACCGGAAAGCGCCTTGAGCGTGGAAGTCCGCGCTGCTAGCGGCGCCGTCGTACCTGTATGTATCGCGCGCGACTGCCACGGAACCTGGCATGCCGTGGGCGATATCTGTACCCATGAAGACGTCAATCTCAGCGACGGCGAAGTTTTTGATACCACAATCGAATGCCCCAAACACGGGGCGGAATTCGACCTGTGTTCCGGGCGTGCCCTCACGCTCCCGGCGGTCACACCCGTGCCCGTCTACCCCTTGACCTGCGATAACGACGGCCGCGTTTTTATTGACGTGGACACAAGACCTGAGGAGAAGTAATGGCTACTCTCGATATTATTGATTTGCACGCCTCGGTGATTACCCCCGAAGGCCCCAAGCCGATTCTGCACGGCGTCAATCTACATATTGGCGATAATGAGATCCACGCGATTATGGGTCCGAACGGTTCGGGTAAATCGACCACGGCGTACGCGCTGGCCGGGCACCCTTCCTATGAGATCACCTCCGGGCAGGTGCTGCTTGACGGCGTGGATATTACCGATATGACGGCTGATGAACGCGCCCGCGAAGGACTTTTCCTCGCCATGCAATACCCGGTCGAAGTGCCGGGGGTATCTGTCTCGAATTTCCTGCGCACCGCGAAAACCGCGATTGACGGAGAAGCTCCGAAGCTGCGGGAATGGTCCCAGGCCCTGCGCAAGGTCACGGAGAAACTGCGCGTGGATGCCGATTTCATTAAGCGTGATCTCAATGTGGGCTTCTCCGGTGGGGAGAAGAAACGCACCGAGGTGCTCCAGATGGAATTGTTGGAACCGAAGATCGCCGTCCTGGACGAAACCGATTCCGGCCTGGACGTGGATGCGCTGCGCGTGGTCTCCGAAGGGATTGTAGACGTGCATGAACGCACCGGTAATTCACTGTTGCTCATCACCCACTACAACCGAATTTTGCAGTACGTCAAACCCGATTACGTCCACGTTTTCGCCGGCGGCAAGATTGTGCGCACCGGCGGACCGGATCTGGCGAGCGAACTGGAAGCTTCCGGTTACGACAGCTACATCGAAGCGGAGGCGAAGTAGGTGAGCGCCGTGCGCCCGCTGGTGGCGCGGGAAGATTTCCCGATCCTCGCCCGGCCGATGCGCGGGGGCCAGGCCCTTGTATACCTAGATTCCGGGGCGACGGCGCAGCGCCCGCGCGCCGTACTAGACGCGATGATGGATTTTGATACACGCTCCAACGGAGCGGTCAAACGCGGTAGCCACCTGCTCGCGGAAGAATCCACCGTGGCCTACGAAGAAGCCCGCGCGAAAGTGGCGGCTTTCATCGGGGCGGCACCCCAGGAAATCGTGTGGACCAGCGGAAGCACCCAGTCCCTCAACCTCATCGCCTACGCGATAGCGAATGCCACGGCGGGACGCGGATGGGGTAATGCGGATCGTTTCCTGTTGCGTAGCGGTGACGATATTGTGGTCACCCGCGCCGAACACCACGCGAATCTGCTGCCCTGGCAAGAACTGTGTGAACGTACCGGGGCCCGCCTCACCTGCCTTGAGCTGGATAGCGAGGGGCGAATTGACCCGGCTAGTCTCGGGGTTATCGGGAGGCGCACCCGGATCGTTGCTTTCACCCACGTCTCGAATGTGACCGGGGCGGTATCTCCGGTAGCACAGATCGTGGAAGCTGCCCGCGCGGTGGGGGCTTTTACGGTTCTGGATGCCTGCCAATCGGTGCCGCACCTTCCCGTGGACGTGCATGCCCTCGACGTGGATTTCGCTGCTTTTTCGGGGCACAAAATGTACGGCCCCACCGGTGTGGGCGCGCTCTACGGGCGCGAAGAGCTCCTCGCGGATCTGCCGCCCTACCAATTTGGTGGCTCAATGATCGAACGGGTGACGATGGAAAAAACGCGCTACGCGCGCCCGCCGGCCCGTTTTGAGGCGGGAAGCCAACCGGTCACCCAGATTGTGGGCCTTGCGCGTGCGGTTGATTATCTCAGTGCTATCGGCATGGAGAAGGTGGCACGCTATGAAGACGCGCTCACGGTCCAGCTCCTCGAAGGCCTCGGGCAGATCCCGGGGATCCGGGTGCTCGGACCGCGCGGGGGAGGTGGCCGTACCGGGATCGCGGCTTTTACCGTTGCCGGTGTGCATCCCCATGACGTAGGGCAATTCTTAGATGCGCGCGGTATTGCGGTGCGGGTGGGGCACCATTGCGCCCAGCCCATTCACGATTTCTTCGGGGTGCCTGCCTCGGTGCGCGCCTCGGTGGGGATATATACAACAAGCTCGGATATCGATGCGTTTCTGGACGCGTTGAGCCAGGTCCGCGGCTATTTCCGGGCGGAAGGATAGGCACGTGAGCGAACTTGATGAGCTCTACCAGCAGATTATTCTCGATGCGGCGCGTGAACGGCACGGGGAAGGCGAGCTGGCGCCGGTGGAGGCCGGCGCGGGTGCGGCTGGCGCGGGCGCGCAATCCGGGCCGCGTGGGGAGTCCACCCAGGTCAATCCCATGTGCGGGGATGAAGTGACCCTTGAGGTGCGCCTGTCTCCGGATGGGGAGAAGATCGCCGAGCTGGCGTGGCAGGGGCAGGGGTGTTCTATTTCCCAGGCCTCGATTTCCATTATGAATGACCTGGTTGCCGGGCAGTCCATCGAGCATCTCGCCACGCTCTACAGCTATTTCCGCGAGATGATGGATAGCCGCGGGGCCGAGCTGCCCGAGGCCGCCGCGGATGCCCTGGAAGATGCCGCCGCTTTCCACGGTGTCGCGCGTTTCCCCATGCGTATCAAATGCGCGCTGCTGGGCTGGATGGCGGTCCGTGAAGCCACTGACGAAGCTCTTCGCCACCTCGGCACCTCCGATGGGCAGGAGAGTGGCTCCGCGGAAGATACGTCGCAGAACACAAAGGAGACCCCGGAACAATGACGGAGAAGAAGGACACAACCCCGCCGGAGCCCGAGGCCACAGCGCCCGTGGCGGAAACCTTGAGCGCAACGAGCACGCCTCAACCGCACCCGACCGAGGCCGGGGAACATATCGGCGAAGTTATTTACACGGACGGCGATAGCCCGGTGGACGACGTCGACCCCTATCTCGTTCTCGAAGCGATGAAAGACGTTATCGACCCGGAGCTCGGCGTCAATATTGTTGATCTTGGCCTCGTGTATGGCGTGACAACCAACGGCCGCCATCTCCACCTCGATATGACTCTCACCTCGCCGGCCTGCCCGCTCACAGACGCCATTACCGACGGCATTATTATCGCCACGGAAGATCTTGTTGATGACGTGGATATTAACTGGGTGTGGTTGCCTCCGTGGGGCCCGGAACGCATTACCGAAGACGGCCGCGATGACCTGCGTGCTCTCGGTTTCAATATTTAGCACGACGACGCACGGGCGCCCAGAAAACTCTGGGCGCTCGTGTTATCTCTACCGGCGCTACTTTAACGCCAGGTATTGCAGGCGTTGAAATCGCCTGTTTCGTAGCCGGTTGTCAGTGCATCCATCCGCTGGGCAGATGACCCGTGAGAGAATTTTTCGGGGTTGACATCCATTCCGGCGCTTTCTTGGATATGGTCATCGCCGATCGCGGCCGCGGCATCAATCGCGCTGGCGAGCTGCTCCCGGGTGGGGGCTTGCAGAATCGGGATTCCGCTGGCCGGATCCACCGTGCTGGCAGCGTGATGCAGCCAGAGTCCAGCGTAGCAATCAGCTTGCAGCTCCGAACGTACCTGCGAAGAATCCGGGCCGGTATCACGCGGATTAATACGTTCGAATACCCCGGTGAGGTTTTGGATATGATGCCCGAATTCGTGGGCAACCACATAGGCCTGCACCAGGGTGGTGTTCTCTGCCCCGAAACTGGTTTCCAGCTCGTCGAAGAAAGTGGTGTCGAGGTAGACGGTTCTATCGGCGGGGCAGTAGAAGGGTCCCACCTGACTGGACGCGTTCCCGCACCCGGTGCTCACTCCCTCAGAAAAGAGCGCGAATCCGGGAAGTTCATAGGACGTGCGAGCCGAGCGAGGAAGTTCACCCTCCCAAAACGTATCGAGTGATTGGGCTATCGCCACCATAAAACACTCGGTGGAAGCATTGGCATCCGCCCCGGTGCGGCATTTGTCCGCAAAATCGGAGGTGGTGGATTGCTGGGCGGAGCTGCTCTGCGCTGAGCCACCCTGGGAGAGGGCCGCCGGCGGGGGAGTACCGGTAACTATGTACCACACCAGGGCAATAATGATGCCGGTCACGCCCATACCGCCGCCGATGATGGTACCGCGCCCGCGGCCGCGATGTTGTACTCTCGCCCCGTCGAGGCGCACGCCGTCGTTAACACTCATGACGTTGAGCCTACCCTCCCGGTGCGCACCCCGTGCGCGTTTCCTCAACCGCGCTTCAGTATTGCGCGATGGCGTACCCGAGGGGCAGCGCGGCCACGATCACACACAGCACACAGGCGAGGAAGCTCCATCCGGCAGCCTTGCGGAACCGCAGCTGTCCGGGAGTGGCGCGTTGTTCGCGCGAGAGGGTGACAGCGGTGAGCACCAGGCCAGCTACCGTGCCGAGCCAGGCGAGGAGTTGGACGAGCAGGCGACCGTGCCCGAGGAATACGCAGGCTGCCGCGCAGACGGATATCATCACGGGCAGCACATAGGTGGTGTGGTTCTCCGGCTGTTCGCCGGGATTCGGCTCGGGTGCGGAAGAAGCTGTTATCACTTCTCCATTGTCGCGCGTGCGGGCTTGGCGCACCAGTGGCGCGTTGGCGTGCCGGCATATGTCGGCCGGGTCCACCCGTAGCGCGCTAGAGTGATGAGCAATGCGGCCCGCGTGCGGTTTTCTCGGTAAAGTAGGCCCTTGTGATTACGGCTTCTGATCTCACGATCCGCATCGGTACGCGTGAACTTGTCCAGCACGCTAGTTTTCAGGTTTACAAGGGTATGCGCGTGGGCCTGGTGGGGCGCAATGGCGCTGGCAAAACCACGATGACTCGCCTGCTGGCGGGCGAAGGCACCACGTCTGATGCCGTTGACTACGAAGGAACCCTGCACCGCAGCGGCACCATTGCCTACCTCCCGCAAGATACCCACGATGGGGATCCGAATCAGATAGCTCGGGATCGTATCCTGGAGGCGCGCGGAATCGACGCCACGATTCGCCGTATCCGCAAAGCGGAAAAGGATATGGCCGAATGCACCGGAGCGCGCCAGCAAAAAGCTATGGAGCGCTACGTACGTCTCGATCAGGAGTTCACCGCGGCCGGGGGCTGGGCCGCCAATGCGCAGGCCTCCCAGATGGCTGCCGCGCTGGGCTTGGATGAGCGTGTCCTCAACCAACCGCTGGGAACGCTTTCGGGTGGGCAGCGCCGCCGCGTCGATCTGGCGCGAGTGCTCTTCTCCCAGGCAGATACGCTGCTTCTGGACGAACCGACCAACCACCTCGACCATGATTCTCTCCTGTGGCTGCGCGATTACCTTTCTAATTATTCGGGCGGTTTCGTGGTGATTTCTCACTCGGTGGATTTGCTGGAAGAAACGGTCACGGCGGTGTGGCATTTAGATGCCAACCGGGCAGCTCTTGACCAGTACGCGATGGGATGGTCGGCCTACCTCAAGCAACGTGAAACCGATGAACGCCGGCGCCGGCAGATGCGCGCTAATGCCGAAAAGAAGGCGGACCAGCTGCTAGCGCAGGCTAATAAGATGCGCGCGAAGGCTACGAAGGCGGTGGCCGCTCAAAATATGGCGAAACGTGCGGAGAAGCTGCTCGAGGGCCTGGAAGAAGAACGCGCGGATGACAAAGTGGCAGCGCTGCGCTTCCCGGAACCGTCCCCGTGCGGAAAAACCCCGTTGCGGGCCCGGGGCCTGTCAAAATCCTACGGCTCGCTGGAGGTGTTTACCGGCGTTGATCTGGCGATTGACCGCGGTTCGCGCGTCGTCGTTCTGGGGCTCAACGGCGCGGGTAAAACCACGCTGCTGCGGCTGCTTTACGGAACGGAAACACCGGATACCGGTGAAGTAATCCCCGGCCACGGCCTCAAGCTGGGATATTACGCGCAGGAACACGATTTTATCGATACTGATAAAACTGTGGTGGATAATTTGCGCTACGTCGCCCCGGAGTTCGATGAAACAGGCTTACGCACCGTGCTCGGTTCGTTTTTGTTTTCGGGCGACGACGCCGATAAGCCCGCCCGCGTCCTCTCCGGCGGTGAAAAGACTCGTTTGGCGCTGGCCATGCTGGTGGTCTCGCGCGCCAATGTGCTGCTGCTAGACGAACCGACGAATAATCTCGATCCGGCATCCCGTGAAAAAATCCTAGCTGCTCTGGGTAAATACGAAGGCGCCGTCGTGCTCGTCACGCACGACGAAGGTGCCGTGACCGCACTTGATCCCGAGCGGGTGCTTCTCCTCCCGGACGGAGATGAAGATTTGTGGAACGACGACTACCTGGAGTTGGTCTCCCTCGCCTAAGCGGCGGGAGTCACTCGCGGAGGTGGAAAGCAGGGAAATATGGCTAGGGGTACGCCTGTGCCCGGTACCGGAAACCGATACCGGGCACAGATACTGGCTGCGGCTAGCAGCTCAGGGCACGCGCTGAGCAACTTAGGTGCTTAGCGGCGCACCACCGCATTCTTGGGAACCACGACCACGCCACCTTCGGAAACGTAGAAACCGCGTTCGCGATCATAATCGTGATTAACTCCCAGTTGCGCGCCTTCTTCGATCTGGACGTTCTTATCTACGATGGCGCGGATAACGGTGGCGTTGCGGCCCACGTTCACTCCGTCCAACAGGACCGATTCGCGCACCGAGGACCAGGAATTCACCCGCACCCCGGGGGAGAGCACCGATCCGATGACTTCACCGCCGGAAACAATCACTCCGGGAGAAACAATGGAATCTAGGGCATGCCCGAGGCGTTCGTGATGCCCGTACACGAATTTTGCGGGCGGTAACCCGGTGTACCCGGTCAGAATCGGCCAGCGTTCGTTGTACAGGTTGAAGTCCGGGGTAACGGAAATAAGATCCATATTCGCCGCGTAGTAGGCGTCAATGGTACCCACGTCACGCCAGTAGTCCTTATCGCGTTCACCTTCACCGGGGATGCGGTTGTAGGTGAAATCGTAGACGCCGCAATTACCGGCCTCCACGAAACGCGGAACAATGCTTCCACCCATATCATGGGCAGAGCTGGGATCGGAGGCATCATTCTGCAATGCTTCGACCAGCGCATCGGTATTGAAAATGTAGTTACCCATGGAGGCCAGGAACTGATCCGGAGCTTCTTCCAGACCCAAGCCGGTAGTATCTTGCGGCTTTTCAAGGAACCGGGAGACCTTCTGGTGGTTTTCTTCATCAACGTCGATAACGCCGAAAGAAGGTGCCAGTTCCAGCGGTTGGCGGATACCGGCGATGGTCAGATCAAAACCGGATTCCACATGCTGATCCATCATCTGGGAAAAGTCCATGCGGTAGATATTGTCTGCGCCGGTCACGAGCACAACATCAGGGCGTTCATCATCAATGACGTTCATGGACTGGTAGATAGCATCCGCACTTCCGGAGAACCATCCCTTGCCACGCCGCTGCTGGGCGGGAACCGGGGCTACATAATTGCCCAAGAGGTTGGACATACGCCAGGTTCTCGTAATATGACGGTCCAGCGAATGTGACTTGTACTGGGTAAGTACGATGATCTGGAGGTATCCAGAATTCACGATGTTACTCAGCGCGAAGTCAATCAGCCGGTAAATGCCCCCGAAAGGAACCGCGGGTTTCGCTCGATCTTCAGTGAGCGGCATTAGACGCTTGCCTTCGCCTCCCGCAAGGACGATGGCCAGAACGCGTAAATCTCTCCTCATGCCTACAGCGTACCGTAAAACGTGAAGTTGAACACCCACTTCTCGAGGTGCGTGTGGACAAGCTGAGCGTCGGTCCACGCTGTGGATAGATATGTGCCACGGCTGTGTTTCCCGGTGCGGTGGGATACCCTTGGGGTAGTACGCACGCATGATCCGCTTCGTGGGGAAGCGGACGGCGGCGAAGAAGCCGGAGGCAGCCATGCGCATTGATTTACTGACCCGCGAATACCCCCCGCACGTGTACGGAGGCGCGGGAGTCCACGTTACGGAACTTTCCCGGGTGCTTGCCCGGCACGCTGATATCCACGTGCGTGCTTTCGACGGTCCGCGCACTCCCGCGCAGAACAAAGATGTTCCCGCGGGCGTGGCGCTCCAGGGTTATGACTACCTCAAGGAACTTGAGGGCGCTAACGCTGCCGTGCGTACGATGGGCGTTGATCTCGCTATGGTCACGGATGTCGAGGGAGCGGATCTGGTGCACTCCCACACCTGGTACGCAAATTTTGCCGGGCATATCGCCTCGATTCTTTACGGAATTCCGCACGTGATTTCGGCTCACTCCCTCGAACCGCTGCGCCCGTGGAAGCGCGAACAGCTCGGGGGTGGCTACCACTTGAGTTCCTGGCTGGAAAAAACAGCATATGAATCCGCGGCCGGAATCGTGGCGGTATCTCACGCGATGCGCTCCGATATTTTGCGCTGCTACCCGAATATTGCCCCCGAACGGGTGCGGGTCATCCACAACGGTATTGATTTGAACGCGTGGAAGGCCCCGGAAACCAGTGCGGATAAAGAAGAAGCCCGCAGGTATTTCGCCAGCTACGGTTTGGATCCGGACCGGCCCACCATTATGTTCGTAGGGCGCATCACCCGCCAGAAGGGCGTGCCGGGCCTGCTGCGCGCGCTCCGCCAGGTAGATAAAGGCATCCAGGTGGTACTGTGCGCCGGGGCTCCCGATACCCCCGAAATTTTGGAGGAAACAAAGGCTCTCGTGGCCGAGCTGCAGGCCGAACGCGAGGGCGTGGTATGGATTGACGATATGCTCAGCCAGGATCGCATTGTTGCCCTGGAAGCGTGCTGCACCACCTTCGTTACCCCCTCCATCTATGAGCCACTCGGCATTGTTAATCTCGAGGCTATGGCGGTGGGATTACCGGTGGTCGGCACCGAAACCGGGGGGATTCCCGATTGCATCGTGCACGGAGCCACCGGGCTGCTCGTACCTATCGAACAAGCTCAGGACGGTACGGGCACCCCGCTCAATCCCGAGCAATTCGAGGCAGATCTGGCTGCGGCTCTCAACGAGGTATGCTCCGATCCGGAACGGGCCGCGCAGATGGGTGCCGCGGGCCGGCGCCGGGTGGAAGATCATTTCTCCTGGGAAGCCATTGGCGAAAAAACCATGGAGTTCTACCGGGAACTCGTGGATAACTATCCGCGGCGCTAACGAGTTCTGCCCCAGCGGCACGCTATTCTAGAACCATGGGTGACGTGCTGTCGTTGAAAGATGTAACGCTACGCCGCGGGGCCACGGAAATCCTCCGCTCGGTATCTTGGGATGTTAATTCCGGGGAGCGCTGGGTTATTTTCGGGCCGAATGGCGCCGGGAAAACCACGCTGATACAGGTGGCTGCCGCGCGGCTCTTCCCCAGTTCGGGAAGCGTAGAGCTCATGGGCGAACGCCTCGGCACGGTAGACGTGCGGGAGCTGCGCAGCGCCGTGGGCGTGACCTCCGCCGGGATCGATGCTCGTATTCCCGGTGGCGAAACGGTTTTCCAGGCGGTGCGCAGCGCCGCGTACGGGCACCTGGCCGCGTGGAATGAGGAGTACGACGCCGCAGATGATGCCCGCGCCCGCGCCATGTTGCGCCGGCTCGGCTTGCGTGACCTCGAGGAACGTAAGGTTGCGTACCTATCGTCCGGGGAACGTAAACGCCTGGGTATCGCGCGCGCTCTCATGCCCAATCCGGAAGTCCTTATCTTGGATGAACCCACCGCGGGTCTGGATCTGGGCGGGCGTGAACGTCTGTTGGGCACCCTGTCACGACTGGCCGGGGAAGTATACGCCCCGGCCATGCTGCTGGTTACCCACCACGTGGAAGAAATCCCGGTCGGATTTACCCACATGCTGCTGCTTAAAGCCGGAAGCGTTGTTGCCGCCGGGCCGCTGGCGGAAGTTCTTACCTCAGCGCAGCTCTCGGATGTTTTTGATTACCCGCTGCGGGTGGAGGAAAACGCGGGGCGTTACACGGCGCGCGCGGCCCGTTAGAAATTTCCGGCGCGCGGCATATCCCAATATCCCGCACCGGTCGATGTGCGGCTCGGTATATCCGGGTAGCAGTGCGTCCGGTAGCATGGCACCAGAGGACGAAGAGGCCCGGAGTCGGAGAACCGGCAGTACGGAACTCTCAGGAAAGGGAGAACAATGACGTGGCAAATTTGGGTCATCGCCGGGTTGGCACTCGCAATTGTTGAGATGTTTACCCTCGATTTCACTTTCCTTATGTTGGGGCTATCGGCCCTGGCAACCGCGGGGGTGGCTCTGGGAACAGATATTCTCTGGGTTCAGATCGTGGCCTACGGGGTTTTCGCTCTTATCCTCTTGCTCTTCGCCCGCCCCTGGGCGCGCCGTCACGTCAATCCACGCGGAGCCGCCGTTGGCAACGTGGAGGCGCAGGTGGGCCGGCGGGCCTACGCGCTCACGGAAATTACCGAACGCAGCGGGCGCGTGAAAATTGGCGGAGATGAGTGGAGTGCGCGCACCGCTGCGGGGCGCATCCCGGAGGGCGGCGTCGTACTTGTGCAGGCAATCGATGGCGCCACCGCAATCGTGACCCCAGAACCATAAGTTGTATCTACTCACGTATCACCGAAAAGTCACCGAGGCCGCCTAGCGGCACAAAGGAACAATCATGGATGTTGATTTCAACGCGAGCACGATTATTGGTGTGCTCCTCCTCTTACTCCTTCTCCTGGTGGTGGTGGCGGTGTTCCGTTCCGTCATCAAGGTGCAGCAGGGCTACCAGGTGGTTGTGGAACGCTTGGGGCGCTACCACTCCGTGCTGCAACCGGGGCTGCACTTCCTGGTACCGTTCTTCGATGCGGTGCGCCAGCGCATCGATATGCGTGAGCAGGTGGTACCCTTCCCGCCCCAGCCGGTTATTACCTCCGATAACATCAACGTGTCCATTGACACGGTTATTTACTATCAGGTGACGAACGCGTACTCTGCAACCTACGAAATTGCCGATCCGATGACGGGTATTGAGCAGCTGGCCGTGACCACCTTGCGTAATATCATCGGCACCATGGATATGGAGCAGGCGCTGACCGGCCGTGACCGTATTAATGATCAGCTCCGCAGCGTACTTGACGATGCGACCGGGCGGTGGGGTATTCGTGTTTCGCGCGTGGAATTGAAGGCGATTGATCCGCCGGCCACGGTGCAGGGCGCGATGGAGCAGCAGATGAAGGCGGAACGTGACCGCCGTGCCGCGATCCTCACCGCGGAAGGTATTAAACAGTCCCAGATTCTGACTGCTGAGGGTGAAAAACAATCGGCTATTCTCAAGGCTGAAGGTCAAGCGCAGGCCACCGTTCTCAAAGCTCAGGGTGAATCCCGGGCTATCCTCCAGGTCTTCGACGCGATCCACAAGGGTAATGCCGATCCGAAGCTGCTCTCTTACGAGTACATCAAGACGCTGCCGCAGATCGCCAATTCCCAGTCCTCGAAGCTGTGGATTGTTCCTACCGAGCTCACCGCCGCACTTGACGCGGTGCAGAAGGGCTTTGGTGGGGGCCGCAGCGGCGGGGGAGATGAACCCAGCCCGGCTGGGCCCACCGGGGTAGATTTTGAGAATGCGGCTGATGTGGCCGATGTACTCAAGGAAACCACCCTCCCGGATATTGATTCGGCGCTGGCCGATGCGCGTGGAGAAGCTAATCGCGCGGTTGATGATGCCCGCGGTTCCGTTTCCGATCCCACCCAGATGCCGCATAACTAAGCGAAGATAAAAAGCTTGCCTGGGGCGTAATGCCGCGGCCTTGCTGCAATATAACTAACCGGGGCTACCCTCGCGTTCTGCGCGATGGGTAGCTCCGGTGATTTGTGTCTGGCACCGGCACGGTGGCACGCTTGCTATGTGTTGATTTACCTCGATGACGTTGCTGCTCCCGAACTCGATGACTATTTCCGGCTGACAGATGTGCATCTCCGCCGCCTGCTGGAACCCGAGCGCGGGGTGTATATGGCCGAATCGACAAAAGTCATCGAGCGGGCTTTACAAGCTGGCCACCAGCCGCGGTCTTTTCTTAGCTCACCGCGGTGGTTACCGGATTTGCAGGCGTGCTTATTACGTTGCGGCTGGGAAGCGGAGGGTGCTGGAGTCCCTGTCTACGTAGGCACTGATGACATGCTCCAGGCGGTGACCGGGTTCAAAGTGCATCGGGGTGCGCTAGCCGCGATGCACCGCCCGGAATTGGCCGATGTTGCCACGCTGCTATCGCGGGCGCGCGCAGGGCGTGGGGCGCGGCGCGTCGTCGTTCTAGAAGGCTTGGTAGATCATACGAATGTGGGCGCTATTTTCCGTTCTTGCGCCGGACTTGGGGTTGATGCGGTGCTGGTGACCGATACCTGTGCCGATCCGCTGTACCGCCGCTCCGTGCGGGTATCTATGGGTACCGTATTTCAGGTGCCGTGGACACGGATCCACGACTGGCCGCGCAGTATCGAAAAATTGCACGAGCTCGGTTTCTTAACGGCCGCCTTGGCGTTGGAAAACGACGCCGAAACTCTTGATGACTTTGCGCAGCGGGCTGATGTGCTGGCCTCGGATTCGCGAGTAGCGCTTATTCTCGGAACAGAAGGGGACGGCCTGAGTGCGCGCACGGTTGCGAGCGCTCAGACCCGGGTTATTATCCCCATGGCCGGGCATGTGGATTCTCTCAATGTGGCGGCCGCGAGCGCGGTAGCTTGCTGGGCGCTGCGCATCCGGGACTGAGGTAGGGGCGCAAAGAAGCGGCACGTAGAGCTGGCCATTGAGAAAATAATTACTGTTAATGCCGGGTATACCCGGTGGAAGGAGGGTGCTGCGCGCGGCGAAAGTGGAAGGGTGCAGGACAGTTCCCAAATTGATTCGCTCGTCGCGTGGCGCCTGGCGAAAACAGTACGTGACCGGCGTGAAAACCTGGGAATGTCGCAAGAAGATCTAGCTTTGCGCGCCAATCTCAACCGCACCACGTTGCAATCGCTAGAAAGCGGGCGCTCCGACCATAAAACCGGAAAGCCAGCTAATCCGCAGCTACGGACGCTGCTCCAATTGGCGCGGGCGCTGGAAATGTCCGCCGGGGAACTACTTGGCGAAGCCGAGCGCTTATATGATCAGGCGCTTCGCGAGGAAGGCCTGTAACTTGATTCCTGGCCGGCGCTGGGATGAGCTCGCGTGAGATGCCGTGCATACGATGCGGGCCATCACACCGGGGATGCCGGTGAAATACCTTAGGAAAATTGGGCGGCACCGGGGTATCCGAGCTGGCGCCAGGCTTCGTAGGTTGCAATGGATGCCGCATTGGCAAGATTAAGGGACCGCAGGTGGGGGAGCATCGGTATGCGCACCGCCGCGGTGATACGTTCGTGGGCGACGACGCGCGCGGGTAAGCCGGTCGGTTCGGGCCCGAAAAGAAGATAGTCATCGGGCTGGTAAGAGACCTCGGCGAAGTTGTTCTGGGTATGTCCGGTAAAAGCAAAGATGCGAGCAGCAGGCGCGCTGGTGAGAAACTCCTCAAAATTCGGGTGAATAACGAGGTCCGCGAGGTCGTGGTAATCCAAGCCGGCACGTTTGAGATGGGCATCGGAAAAATCGAAACCGAGGGGCTCGATAAGGTGCAAGGTGGCGCCGGTGCACGCCGCTAGGCGAATCGCCGCGCCGGTATTACCGGGAATGCGCGGCTCGTAGAAAACAATATGAAGCACCTATCCAGGGTACTAGCCTGAGAATTTCACGCGCGATTTTTGTGTCGTATCCCTTCGGTAGAGTAAAGCCGTATCGTAAAATCGAACATACGTTCTAATATGTTGTGTGGGGGGGGTGCTATGGGTGCGCAGAAACTAGCGGCCGCGCGTGCCGCGCTGGCCCGCGCGGAATCCGCGGTGGGATTAGCTGGATCGCAACCGAAGCCACAGCCGTATTCGGGCGGGAACGGGTGGGATCTCCCACCGGAACTTTCTCCGCTTTTTCCGCGGGGTCTAGCCCCGGGAATGACGCTCGGAGTCAGCGGTTCGCGTATTGCACTGGCACTGGTGGCTGCCCTGGTAAGCGCGCAAGGCGCGTGGTGCATCTATCTGGGCGTTCCTGATATGGGGTGGGAAGCCTGCGCCGGGTTAGGCAGTGATCTCAATCGGATTGTTACTATTCCTTACCTCCCGCCGGCGCGGAGCGGGGCGGCGCTCTCGGCCGCGATTGATCTTTTCGACGTGGTGATTGTGGGGAGCGCGCTGCGAGTGGATACGCGGGAGCAGCGTAGGCTCGCGCACCGGGCACGTAGCCGGGAAACACTGCTTATTGCGGAAAATTGGCAGGTGCGTGATCGGGTGAATGCGCGCTATGAGTCGGTGACGGGCCCGGCCAACGGAAGTGGGCACGTCGCGTATATCACCGTGGAGCTCCGCTCCGCGCACGGTGCGCGCCTGCGTATTTCCTGGGATGCTACCGGCTGGCACCCGGCCGCGGGCCTGCGCGCGGTGCCAGCTGTACGCGAAGCTGCTCCGGCGCCTCGGGTTCCGCGCGGGCAGGCTATTGGAGGCGGGCTCCGTTTGGTACCGGTTAGCGATACGCGGGGGGAGGGGGAAAATAATGCGCCAGGCAACGGTGTGGGTTCCTAACTGGCCCATTATCGCGGCGGAAATGGCCGGGATTGCCACCAGGGAAACGCCCGTAGCACTCGTGGAACACCACCGGGTAGCCAACATCAATGTCTGGGCCTGGCGGGAAGGTGCTCGCGTGGATATGCCCACTCGGCAACTGCAATCTCTCGTGCCGCAGTGCACCGTTATTCAACGTGATAGGGCGCGTGAACTGCGCTTCTTTGACCCGGTGCTGCGTGCTATCTCAAATAGAGTGGCGCGTTTCTCGCTGGTGGAACCGGGGGTGGTTATCTTTTCAGCGGCGGGGCCGGCGCGTACCGAAGGGGGAGAAGAACGCTTATGTGAAAACCTTGTGGGAGATATTGTTGATGCCGCCGGGTGCGAAGCCCGGGTTGGAATTGCGGAGGGAACTCTTCCTAGCCTGTGGGCAGCTCGCACTTCGCGCATTATCGCTCCGGGGGCTTCCGAACAAGCGCTGGCCGGTCAACCGATCTCGCTCTTCCTTCTTGTCGCAACACCAGCAACGCGTCCGGCGCTCCGCGATTGCGTGGAGCTACTTCGTGATCTGGGTATCGCCACTATCGCGGATGTTATCGGGCTGGGGCAGCGTTCCCTCGTTACACGTTTCGGCAATATCGGGCAATACATGTGGGATCTGGCCGTCGCGCGCACCCTGCCCGCGCATGAATCAACTCCGGATACGCGTGATATATCCGTGGTAGCCACCTTTGATCCGCCTCTCACTCACGCGGAGCACGCGGCGTTTGCCGCACGTAATCTTGCCGGGCAGCTCGAAACAAAAATGCGTGCCGGTGCGGCTGGCTCTGCTCGCCTGGATATCCGGGCGAGTGCCGCACACGGAGAAGTGATGACACGCAGCTGGCACCTCGAACTCCTCACCCAAGAAGATGTGGTAGATCGGGTACGGTGGCAAATCTCCGCTTGGATAGCGCAGCCTCGGGAAAACAGGGAAGCCTTAGCGGGAAGTCCCGGCGGTGCTAGCGGTGTGGAAGCCGATGCGGCCGGCATGGAAAACCGCGGAGGCATTACCCAATTAGAGCTCATAGCGCGGGATATTACCCCAGCGGGTAACCATCCGGCCCCTCTCTGGGGCGCGCGCACCGCCAGCGATGCGGCGGCCGCTCGCGGGGCTCACCGCCTCCAAAGTCTCCTCGGTGAAGAATACGTGCGGGTACCTCGCCGGGTGGGTGGGCGCCTCCCCGAGGAAGATGTGCAAGAAATCCCCTGGGGGCAGGCCGTAGATACCTCCCGGGCTCAGCTTCCCTGGCCGGGCCGGCTGCCCGAACCTGCTCCGGTACAGCTGCTGCGCACTCCCTATCCGGTAACTGTGCTGTGTACCTGCGGGAAGCCACTCGCTATTGCCGCTACTACCGCGCTGCACTGCCCGGGGGAGTGCCGGCATCCCTTTCCCGCTACTGTCCGCGCGGTCTTGCCGGCAGAACACGCTGGTCCATGTGTGGGTGATGCTGCTGTAGCCGGTGGTGCTACCTCACCTGCGGGCGGTGCTACCTTATCCACGGGTAGCTCCGGATTTCCCACCGCATCGCTTCACGCTCTTTTCGGGGTGGAAGAATTCCTCACGGTGCTCGACTACGCCGGCCCCTGGGTCAGTGAACAGCGCTGGTGGGCACGCGCCACCCGGCGTGCCTATATCCAGGTGGTCACCACCACCGGGGCTGTACTTCTCTATGTAGAACAGGAGCGCTGGTACCTTGCTGCCAGCTACATCTAGCCATGACCACTTTTATCAGCAGCTCTCCCTATGTTCCGTATGCAGAACTGCATGCCCACTCAGCTTTCAGTTTTCTCGACGGAGCTAGCTTGCCCGAAGAGCTCGTACAACGTTGCTTAGATCTGCGTATCGAAGCTCTAGCTCTTACCGATCACAATGGTTTTCCAGGTGTCATGCAGCTCGCGCAAGCCGGGCGGGATACCGGCCTTCCTACCATCACCGGCACCGAAATAACGCTGAATAGTACCCGGCCGCGCGAAGGCCCGGATCCGGATGGTGACCATCTTGTTTTCCTTTCTCGAACCCCGGCCGGATATCAGCACCTCTCCCGCAGTATAGGAAACGCCATGCTCGCCAGCGGTGCGAAAGGAATCGCGCACCATACTCTAGATCAGCTCGCGCGCAATAATGGCGATATTCTCGTCCTCACCGGTGGCTGCCGGAAAAGCGCACTCCGCCGAATCCTTGACACCCAGCGAGGCAGCTGGGCTCGCAGCGCAGCCCGGCAGGAACTAGCCCTACTTATCGATACCTTCGGGAAAGATAACGTGGTTGTGGAACTCACCTCCCATGCCGGGCCCCTTGATGCGCAGCGGTGTGATTTTCTCGAAGCCCTAGCCCAAGAAGCCGGGGTTCGCGCGGCGGTCACCGGAAACATCCACTACGCGCGTCCCGCAGACCGTCCGATTGCCGATGTATTCGCGGCTACCCGGGCCCGCTGCACTCTCGATGAGATAGATCCCTACCTACCCGCCGCCGGAAGCTACCTGCGCTCCGGGCACGCTTTGCGTACTCTGCACCGCGGGCGCGAACGTTACCTGGAAGCAGCAGCCCACATCGCAGCAGAATGTGCTTTTGACCTCTCCCTCGTTGCGCCGAACCTTCCGCCTTTCCCAGTTCCGGATGGCTATACCGAAGCCACATGGTTGCGGGAACTTGTTATGCGCAAAGCCCGGGAACGCTACGGGACACCGGCGGAATACCCGCGAGCTTGGGAAGTGATTGAGCACGAACTCGAGGTCATCACCACCTTGGGGTTCCCCGGATACTTTCTCATCGTTGAAGAAATAGTGTCCTTTTGCCATTCACGTGATATTTGGTGCCAAGGCCGCGGTTCCGCAGCGAATTCCGCCGTCTGTTTCGCCCTGGGGATCACCGCGGTAGATGCCGTGAAACACTCCATGCTTTTTGAGCGATTTTTATCTCCGGGGCGCTCGGGGCCACCCGATATCGATATTGATATCGAATCTTCACGCCGCGAAGAAGTCATCCAACATGTCTACGCGCGCTATGGGCGTTCCCACGCGGCCCAGGTTGCTAATGTCATATCCTATCGGCCGCGCTCCGCTCTCAGGGATGTGGCTCGGGCCTTCGGATATCCGGAGGGCCATATCGACCAGTGGGCAGAGGCAACCCACCATCGCAGTCTTAGCTCGGATAGCGGCGCACAGCCTCGGCACGCCGGAATACCGGAGCGCGTGGCGGCGCTGGCTGCCCGGATACAGCAGCTCCCGCGGCATCTTAGTATTCACTCTTCCGGAATGGTGCTCTGTGACCGGCCGGTTATTGACGTTTGCCCGGTAGGTTGGGCCTCCAAAGCGGGAAGAACAGTACTGCAATGGGATAAAGATGATTGCGCTACCGCAGGGCTCGTGAAATTCGATCTTCTCGGGCTCGGAATGCTCACCGCCTTGCGTATTAGCTTCACCGAACTCACGCGTCGTGGAATTCTGGATCCGTATGGTCGCCCCCTCAGCTTGCACAATGTGCCGGCAGAAGATCCGGAAGTTTATCAGCTCCTCCAAGCAGCCGATACCGTCGGAGTTTTCCAGGTGGAATCACGGGCACAAATCGCCACTTTGCCGCGCCTGAAACCCGAATGCTTCTACGACCTTGTTATCGAGGTAGCTCTCATCCGCCCGGGACCTATCCAAGGGGGATCCGTCAATCCCTATATTCGGCGTAAACAAGGCAAAGAAAAAGTGACCTATCCCCATCCGCTCCTGAAAAACGCGCTGGAAAAAACCCTGGGGGTGCCACTTTTCCAAGAACAACTCATGCATATTGCTATCGATGCCGCGGGCTTCACACCCGCGCAAGCCGATCAACTCCGCAAAGCCATGGGCGCGAAACGTTCAGCTGCCCGGATGGAACGCCTCCGCGGTCACCTCATGGAAGGCATGGAAAAACAGGGGATTACAGATCCGGCGGTGCGCGCAGAAATCTATGAGAAACTTGCTGCCTTCGCCCAATTCGGTTTCCCCGAATCCCACGCATTTTCCTTCGCCTATCTCGTTTATGCTTCCGCCTGGCTCAAAGTCCACCACCCGGAAGAGTTCTATATGGGCTTGCTCAATGCGCAACCGATGGGGTTTTACTCCCCACAATCCCTCGTTGCCGATGCCCGGCGGCATCACATCGTGGTGCGGCGAGCCGATGTTACACGTTCGCAGGAACACGCCAGTGTGGAAGAACTATGCGATACGGAGTCGCATCCGAAACGGGAACACCCGCGTATCCACGTGGATAGCCACCGTTACCTCCAGCTCGGGCTCGCCGGTATCAAGGGCCTCGGAAGCGCAGCCGTGCAGCGAATTCTCACGGCCCGCTCCCACGCACCTTTCCGTGACCTCGCTGATCTCGCGCAGCGCGCCCGGTTAAAAACAACAGATATCGAGGCCCTTTCTCGCGCCGGAGCCACCGACAACCTGGGCCTGAGCAGGCGGGAAGGCGTGTGGATCGCCCAGGCCGTGAGCAATGCTGATATTGCGCGAGGCACCATATATCAGCCCGCGATCCCCGGAACCGAACCTTTCGGTGCGATCCCCGAGCTCCCGGAACTCACCGCAGTGGAACAAGCTCATGCAGACCTGCGCGCCACCGGGATTTCTCCCACGTCCTATCCGACGCAATTTATTCGCCCAGCTCTCACTGCGCGCGGGATTCTCACCGTCGCCGCAGCGTCCACCCATCCGGAAAAAAGGAGGTGCAAAGTAGCCGGCCTTGTTACCCATCGCCAGCGTCCCCATACCGCGAAAGGCATCACCTTCCTCAACCTCGAGGACGAAACCGGGATGCTCAACGTCCTCATTACCCCGCAGCTATGGGAAAAGTATCGGGATATCGCACGAACCGCGAACGCCCTGGTTATCCGCGGGATGGTCGAACGCGATGGCGGAGCCGCTGTTTTCCACGCGGATGGAATCGCAGCTATTCCGCTCGGGATCAGCCTGCCCTCCCGGGATTTCCGCTAGTCGCACGGGAAGTCTTGTGGCACAAGCGTAGCGGCGTCGTCGCTTAAAACCTCTTAGCGAAAAGAACGCACCGCGCCGCAAACAATCGATACGATAACTGAAGTTGCTCCCTATCTGGAGCAGCACCCGCACAGAATCTGGAGGCACAAGGTTATGGGTAAATATCGGGCACTGTTGCGGCTTGCGCGTCGTATCGGCCCCGCCATCGTTTTCGTGATCACACGTTACGGACCGCAACTGCGCGCCCTCATCCGCGAAAACCCGCAGATTGTGTCCAAAATTCAGAACCGCATGCATCAGCTTGCCGGCAAAAACCCGCACGAGCGGGAAGCGCGTAGCCTGGGCGGCCGCATCGAGATCCTCAAAGAACACGTCACCTATCTCTATGCCTCGGCCAATACCCCGGAAATTGCCGAAAAAGCTGCGGCCTGGCGTGCGGAACTCGATTCTATTGACCGGGCGATCCCCGTCCTTGATGCGATGGCCCGCACCCAGCGGCTCAGCGAGCAGCGCAAGCTCTCCAAGCGGATCGACGCGCTATCCCAGAGCATTCTTTCCGCCAGCCTCAGCGATTACATTGAAGACGCCATTATTGACGACGACGCAGCTGCCCCCGGGAACGCGGTGCCGGGTGACGACGCTACTCCCGGCGCCCCCGAAACTGACAGCCCCGGAACGAATCGCCATTAGCGCGAGTGCTCCGCAGAATTGTGCGGGGCCAGTCCCAAAACACGCGGGATATCCGGGTTGAAGAAATGTGGGCCCTTGAGAACTTTGCCGTCCTCCCGATAGATCGGCCGCCCGTCCGCCCCAAGCTTCGATAGATTCGAAGCCTGTACCTCGGCAAGCACATCGGCCATCGGAATACCCAGCTCTAAAGCCATCCCGTAAATGACATACACCAAATCCGCGAGCGCATCCGAAATCTCAACGATATCGCGGCTCTCATCATCAAGATCGACAGCGCGCTCAAAAGCTGCGCTGATCTGCTCACCAGCCGCCTTACCGTAGGCAGCGGTCACCAATTCGGTGAATTCCTCAGCGATAAGGGACATACGCATCGGCAGGCGCGGCCGATGCGCATTCGGCCCGTCGGTGACGATGGGAAGGGAGTACGTTTCGTGGAATTGCCGTACCAGATCCTCCGGGCGGCGCGGATCGGAAAAAGCCGGATGCTTTTCACTGGGCCCAAACCAAGCGTGCGCGGGCTCCATGGCCTCCCCGCGCTGGAGAGTTGCCTGGAATAAACCGTAGACCTCGCCCTTATTTACCGTGACCGCCGGGCGAATACCAAGGAAGGAAAAGCCGAGCTTCCACGCGATCTTTGCCGAAGCCCAATTAATATCTGAACCTTGCACTTCGCAATCCCAATGCATGGCGGCAAGATCAGTTTTATCAAAGAAATATTCCAGCGCTGCGCGAACGGCTTCCGTCACCATGCCGGTGTTACGGGCCTCTTTGGCGGCCCAAAAGCCGAGCCGGCCGATGCGTCCGTTTCCCGTTACATCTACCTGAACGCATCCCAGCGGCGCGGATTGAGAGGTGTGGCGGATCAACCACACCGGTGAACCTTCGGCCCATTTCCGCGGCGCGAACTCCGTGACGAAAGCTTCGGCATCAGAGCGCGAATACCCGGCCGGAATCGTGGTCCAGCGTTGGATATCCGGATCTGCGCATATCGTCGCTAGTGCGGGAACATCCGCGGGGCGCGGAGCGCTGAGAAAGTACGACGGCGTGGTTAGTGTGAACTCCTGCATGGCTTTAGTGTACGCAGGCCAGCAAGCCTACAAAAACGCGAGGCCCGAACCGCCACACAGTTCGGGCCTCGCGCCAACCCTCGCGCTCTTCGCGGAATCTCAGCAGAACCGCAAGAAGCAGCTAACCTCGGGGCTTAGGCTTCCACCAGGCCGTGCCGCTTGAGCAGCGCGGTGGCATCCACGTCCCGCCCCAGGAGCGCCGCGAAGGACTCCTTCGGATCACGGGAATTACCCCGCGAGAGGACCTCGCGGCGCAACTTCTCGCCAGCCTCGCGATTGAGGCCCAGATCGCCCTCCCGCGCGGCGTCGTGCTGGAACCACGCCACCGTATCCGCGTCCAGGGCTTCACACCAGGTGTAAGAGTAGTATCCAGCAGAATATCCACCGGAGAAAACATGGTTGAAGTAGGCGCTGCGGTACCGGGGCGGCACCAGCTCATGCTGGACACCCGTGGCTCGCAAAGCCTTCTCCTCGAAAGCTTCGAAGTCGGCGGGGCTTGCCGGGACTTCGGCTTCGCTGAGCCGATGCCATGCCTGATCGAGAAGCACCGCCTGCTCAATTTCGCACATGCGGAAGCCGGCACCGTAGCCGCGCGAGGCAACGAGGGCCTCGGTTTGGGCGGCGGGAAGGACTTCCCCGGTCTGGTAGTGGCGAGCGTAGCGTGCGAGTACCTCCGGATGCCGCGCCCAAATCTCGTTGACCTGGGAGGGGTACTCCACAAAATCACGCGGAACATTCGTTCCGGCCACCGAGGGCCAGCGCACGTCGGAGAGGAAACCGTGCAAGGCGTGCCCGAATTCGTGGAAAGCAGTTTCCACTTCGTCCCAGCTCAGCAAGGTGGGCTCGCCGGGAGCCGGCTTGGTGATATTGAGGTTATTGCAGATAACCGAAGCGGGGGATCCCTCCGCGGATTTTTGCACGATGGCGTGCATCCACGCGCCCCCGCGCTTACCGGGCCGCGCATAGTAATCACCCAGGAAGTAGCCAAGGAAGGTGCCGTCTTCTTCAGCAACCTTCCACACGACCACGTCATCGGTGTACCCGCGCTCTTCGGTCCGGGTGAAGGTCAGCCCGTAGAGCTTATTCGCCGCGTAGAAAACACCCTTTTCCAGCACGTTATCGAGTTCGAGGTACGGGGTAAGGGCCTCGTCATCAATGCTGAACTTTTCGGCGCGCGCCTGATTCTGGGCCCGCACCCAATCGCTGGCGGTGAAGGTGTCCTTACCCCAGCGTTCCTTGACGAAAGCGGCCAGCTCCTCAGCTTCGGCAGCAACGTTGCGGGCGATGGGCGCCATCATGGGGGAGAGAAGCGCATCGATGTTCTCGAGCGTCCCGGCCGAAGAATTCGCGGCCACGTAGGCGGCGTGGTTCGGGTAGCCGAGCAGCTTGGCGGCCCGAGCCCGCAGCCGCACCAGTTCCAAAATGGATTCGCGGGTATCGGTTGCCGCGTCGTGGCCGTCGCAGCGCCGCAGGGATGCCTCCAGGAGGCGGGCGCGAGCCGCGGCGTCGTCCAAATTATCCAGCAACGGCTGCTGCGTGGGAAGACGCAGCGTGGCGAGATAGGCGGCCGAGCTATCAGCCGCGGCGGCCTCCCCGGCCAGCCCCTCCCGCTGGGAAGCGGAAAGGCCGCTGAGCTCGGCTTCGGTGAATTCCACTGCGTCATCCAGACCGGCCTGTACGATACGCTGACCGATCTCGGTAGAGAGTTCGGCCATGCGGTTATTGATAGCCGCCAGTTCGCCCCGCGCTGCCTCAGCGAGCCCGGCACCGGACTGCTGGCAGCGCTTGAGGTGTTCGCGGGCGGTATAGGCGGTTTCGGGATCCAGGTCCGCCTCGCATAGCTGTTCAAAACGCCGGTACAACCGCGGATCCATATAGAGCGCGTCCTCGTGCGCGGTCATCTTCGGGCTGAGCTCGGCCTCCACGCGATCCCAATCAGCCCCGCCAATCGAGGAACAATAGGTGTAGAAAATCGAAGCTTCCACCTCGAGCTGCGCTCCGGAGAGCTCAAAGGGGCGCAGGAAATTATCAACGGTTGGCGCATCCGTCACCTCGAGAAGAGAGGCGACGACGCCGCGCTGGTGCTCCATCAAATCAAGGACCGTGGCAAGTTGGGATGCCGGGGTCACATGCGAAAAATCAGGTAAGAGAGTACTCATAGGCTTAACGGTAGCGGCCCGGGCCGAACAAGTACCAGCACGGCTCGCACGACAAGTACCGGCGTGGCCAGGCATAATCAGGCGTAAGTGGAATCACACCTCTGCGCGGGCCTGCGATTTGAAAAAGCAGGCGCGGGCCTGGTAGATTCTTCTCTGTTGCTCAGCACGGCGTGCTGAATGGCAATCACCGCGCGGGTGGCGGAATAGGCAGACGCGCTAGCTTGAGGTGCTAGTCCTCGTATAGAGGGTGGGGGTTCAAGTCCCCCTCCGCGCACGGTGAGAAAGCCCCGGAAAACACAAATTCCGGGGCTTTTCGCATGGCTGGGGTTCCCCGGCCCGGCCTGGGGAGAGGCTCGGTGCCGAAGAAGTTAGCGAATCGCGTGCCTTTCGGGGTATTCTAGGGCCATGGCTACGAATCCGCGCGCTGCGCTTGACCGTCTCATCGGTGCTTTCGAGGATTTCCACCAGGCGGCTACTACCGCTGATGACCCGGAAGCTCCGGCGGTGCTGGAAGCCGCCGATAAGCTGGCGGATGCTTACACCATTTACGATGACGTCATCTTCACGAATTTTGATGTCGAAACACCGCTGGATGTCTTCGATAGCGATAGCGAAGATTTTTACGAGGATGATGATTCCGAGGATTACCTCTACGACACCGATGATTACGACGATCTGGACGACGATGATGACGATTCAGACGATGATTACGATGACGATGATGAGGATTACCCCGGTCTCGATGACGAAGAAGACGACGACGCCCCCGCATCCCGTTCCTAAGAAATATCGTTGAGCGCCTCGATCACCAGATCGGGAAGTTCTTCACCACTCGCGAGGGTTCCCCCCAGCAGGCTTGTTAATTGACTGGCGGTACGTGCGCCCACCAGCGCCGCGCTTACGGGGGCGGATAGTATCCAGCCCAGCGCAACTTCTGCGGGATTCCAGTTCAAGCCGTCAGCGGCTTTCGCCACTGCCTCCACGATCCGGCGCGGTCCTTCGCTCAAATAGGGGGCCACAAAAGCAGCCAGGTGATCGGAGGCAGCCCGCGAGGTGGCGGGAATAGAATGCCGGTATTTCCCGGTGAGCACCCCGCGGCCGAGTGCTGAGGTGGCGAGCACCCCGATCCCCATAGCTTCACACATGGGAAGTGTGGATCTTTCTACACTGCGCTCCACCAGCGAGTATTCTTCTTCCACCACGGTCAGCGGAGGCAGATGGCGTTCCCGCAGCATAGTTTGCATAGCCGCCACCCGCCAGGGTTCATACCCTGATACTCCGATGTAGCGTGCTTTGCCGCGGGTTACCAGCCCGGCCAGGGCTAGTGCGGTTTCCTCATCCGGGGTCACGCCATCGGGGCCACCGGCTACGGCGATATCTACGGTCTCGATAGCGAGCCGGGAGAGCGAGGCGGCGAGGGAACGTTCAATACCGGCCCGCGACACGCTATAGCTCGGACCGCTCGGATTATCGAGGAAACCTACGCGGGTGCAGATGGTGAGCTGGGAGCGAGCGGCGTCGTCGCCAAAAAAAGAGCCGAGCAAGGAGCCGAGCAGTGCTTCTGCCGCGCCATCACCGAAAGCCGGTGAGGTATCTACGAGGGTGCCGCCCGCGTCGAGGAAAGCGCGCAATTGCCCGCGGGCCTCCTCCTCATCGGTATCGCGACCCCACGTGAGCGTTCCCAAGCCGAGAGCGGATACAAGAAGCCCGCTGGCACCAACTGCACGATAATCCATAGCTCCACTCTAAACCACTGTGTCAGCCGGACACCTCACCGCGCGCGCACGTCCCGCCCGCTATGCTTAGGCCCCGTGGGTTATCTAGAAGCAGCCATTCTTGGCTTTGTGCAAGCGCTAACGGAATTCTTGCCGATTTCTTCCTCGGCGCACATCCGGATTGTCGGTGATCTTTTCGGGTGGGGAGATCCGGGTGCGGCGTTCACCGCGATTATTCAACTGGGTACCGAAGCAGCGGTACTCTGCTATTTCTGGAAAGATATCGTGCGCATTATCCGGAAGTGGTTGTGTTCGTGGACCGGGCGGGTGGCGCGCACGGACGCGGATGTACGCATGGGCTGGGTGGTCATTATCGGCACGCTTCCCATTGGCATTCTCGGCCTTCTTTTCGCGGACACGATTGAAACATCGCTGCGCAATCTTTATATCACCGCGGCTGTGCTGGCGCTGTTCGCGATTTTCCTCGGGCTGGCGGATCGCTGGGCCAGCCAGCGCAAAGAGCTGCGCGATATGAGCTACCGCGACGGCTTGCTTCTCGGTTGCGGGCAGGCTCTCGCGCTTATTCCGGGGGTGTCTCGTTCGGGTGGAACGATTACCACCGGCCTGCTCCTCGGCTACACGCGCGAAGCTGCCGCGCGGGTCTCTTTCCTTATGGCGGTGCCCGCGGTGCTGCTCTCCGGTTTCTACCAGCTGGTCAAATACGCCGGAGACGCCTCGATTCCGGCCGGGCCCACGATTCTTGCCACGGTGATTTCTTTCGTTCTGGGGTACGCGGTGATCGTGTGGTTCTTGCGTTTGGTCTCCACGCGTTCGTACCTGCCCTTCGTGATCTACCGTCTTGGATTGGCGCTACTCGTGGTGGTGCTCTTGGGCGCCGGTACGCTCTCTGTTTTTTAACGACGACGCCGCGATGGCTCGCCTTGCACCGGTGTTCTCTGAGAGCTAGCGGCGTACTGGGTAAACTGTGCTTGAGTTCCTCACGTGGAGGACTCGCGACGTAGGAGACTAACGGATAACCAGATGGAGACTTGGACACGCCCGGAGGTACCACCACTGGGATTCACCCCGGACCTCAACCTTTACGATTCCGATAATGAGGAAATCTGCCGGGTAGAAACTCGGCAACCTACCCTCTATACCTGCGGTATCACGCCCTACGATGCCACTCACCTGGGGCACGCTTTTACCTATGTGAGCGCCGATACCTTGGTGCGGTACTGGATGGCGGCTGGCCTTCCGGTTCGCTACGCCCAAAACATTACGGATATTGACGATCCGCTTTTCGAACGCGCCGAGCAAACGCGGGTGGATTGGCGCGAACTTGCCGATTCTCAAATAGCGCTTTTCCGTTCCGATATGGATGCGCTGCGAGTTGTCCCGCCCGGGAAATGGATTGCGGTCTCCGAGATTTTGGACGAGCTGGAGGCCGTTGTGCGCGATTTTGAGGCTCGCGGTCTTACCTACCGTTTGCCCAATGGGGACGGCTCGGAAGATATCTATGTTGACCTCACCCGTGACCCGAGTTTCGCTGCCGCGCCGGTATTTGAGTATTTGGATCTCGAGCAGATTTTTGACGAGCACGGTGGGGATTCCACCCGGCCGGGCAAACGCCGCACCCTTGACCCGCTGGTGTGGAAGGGCGTGCGCGGTAATAATTTCCGACCCGCGGGGGAGAAACCCGGATTCTGGCGGCCGGGCTGGCACGTGGAATGCGCGCTGATTGCCCGCACCTACCTGGGAGAACATATCACCGTGCAGGCCGGTGGGCGCGATTTGCTGTTCCCGCACCACGAAATGAGCGAGAGCCATCTGCGAGAGATGACCGATGATCGCGGCCGGGTAGATATCCACTTCCATGTGGGTATGGTGGCCTACCAGGGCGAAAAAATGTCCAAGTCGCTGGGTAACCTGGTGCGGGTTTCGGAGCTGACCGCGGCAGGCGCGCACCCGAGTGCTATTCGCCTGGTTCTTTTGGCCAATCATTACCGCTCCGATTGGGAATACGAGGCGAGTGCGCTCCGGCGTGCCGAAGCCCGCCTGGAATGCTGGCAGCAGGCAGCCCGCAGTGCGCTCGCAAAGCCCGCGGCCGCTGCGAGCGCACCCGAAACTTCCGCTGCGCCAGCCACAACACCCGCGGAGTTAGCTCCAACGTGCCGGGCACTTATTGACGCTATGTCCGATGATCTGGATACTCCGCAGGCACTGCGCATCCTGGATGACTGGGCGGCAGCCGGGGCACCCGATACGGAACAGGTGGCCCGCGCCGTTGATGCACTCCTGGGGATTCGGCTTCTTACCCACTAACCGCAGAACAAGGGACAGGTGTTCGAGGCACCAGACCTGAGGCAGATGGCTCAGGTGTGGTGCCTGAGGGCGGGCCTGGTGCCCGAGGGCAGCACGGGCGATGCGGCACTGCGTTAACTATGTGCGGTGCGCATCTGCTCCACCCCCTCACTGCTGAGCTGCGGGGGAGTGCCGCCGAAGGCCGGGCAGATCTGCTGGAAATAGCACCAATCGCACAGCCGGGAGGTACGCGGTTCGAATTCCCCCGAATCCAGGCGCGCGGCGATGGCCCGCCAGGTTTCCTCTAAATCCATGGCGATACGCTGGGTATCTTCCGGAAGCGGATCATAGGTGAGGGTGCGTCCATCTTTGAGGTAGACAAGTTGGGTGCGAGCCGGGCGCTGCCCTTCCGTCAGCTCTAAAAGCAGGGCATAAAAGCGCATCTGGTACAGCGCTTCGTTCTGGTAGCGCGGGTGTGGTGACTTCCCCGTTTTGTAGTCAACCACGCGCAAGGCTCCATCGGGTGCCGCGTCAATTCGATCCACGATTCCGCGCAGCGCTAAACCGGAGGGCAGGCGGGCATTGATGAACTTCTCCCGATCCCGCGGCGCCAAAAAACGCGGATTCTCCATATGGAAATAGTTACTAATAAGAGCGCGGGCCTGCTCCAGCCATTGCGAGAGTGCATCCGCGGATTCGAAAAGATCGGCATCCTGAGGGGACTTTTCCAGGTGAGCTTCCCAGCGCGGCAGCAGGAGGGACTGGGCATATTCCTCGGTGCGTTCGTGCTGCGGTGCGGCGTATAGGTACTCCAAAACAGAATGCACGAGAGTGCCGCGTAGCGCGGCGAGGGAAGGCGCTTCGGGAAGGTGATCGACGCTCCGGAAACGGAAGAGTAGCGGGCACTGCTTGAAATCTTTGGCACGTGATGGTGATAGTGCGGCGTGACGAGTCATGATTCCACTTTAACAACTCGCTGCGACAGAAAAATCTGTCGCACGGACAAACTACACTGGAGGAATGACACTACGACGAGGCCCCTTCCGCCCCGGTGAACGCGTGCAACTCACCGATCCTAAAGGGCGGCATTACACCATCAATCTTACGGTTGATGGCTATTTCCAGTCCACGCGCGGTTCCTTCCGCCACAGCGAACTTATTGGACAAGAGGAAGGCAGCCTCATCACCACCCAGGAGGGCCGCGAATTCCTTGCCCTGCGCCCGCTCCTGAGCGATTACGTGCTCTCCATGCCCCGCGGTGCCACCATTGTGTACCCGAAAGATGCGGCGCAAATCATCCACGCCGCGGATATCTATCCGGGGGCGCGAGTTTTTGAAGCCGGGGTGGGCTCCGGCGCGCTCTCCATTTCGCTGCTCCAGGCGGTCGGCACCGAAGGTTTTCTTCTGAGCGCGGAACGCCGCCCGGAATTCGCGGAGATAGCGCAGGCCAATCTGGTGTCCTGGTGGGGGAAGCACCCGGATAACTGGCGGGTGGAATGCGGGGAGGCCGCTGATATTTTGGCTGCTCACCCGGCAGGTTTTGATCGCGTTATCCTCGATATGCTCGCTCCCTGGGAAATCATTCCGGCGGCCGCGCAGGCTCTGGTACCCGGCGGGGTTTTCCTCGCCTACGTTGCAACGACGACGCAGCTCTCCCGCTGCGCCGAAGATCTCAAAGCCACCGGACTTTTCACCGGCCCCGAGGCCAGTGAAACTCTGGTGCGTACCTGGCACTTAGAGGGACTCGCGGTGCGTCCCGATCACCGGATGGTCGCGCATACCGGCTTCCTCATTTTGGCGCGTCGGCTAGCCGGGCCGACCCGGCTAACTCCGGCATCCCGCCCGGCCAAGGGTGCCTACGCCGAACCTATGCCCTGGGAAAATAGCGAAGCTGCACCACTTCAAGAACGCCCGATTGCAGAAAAGAAACTGCGTAAAGTCCGCCGTGACCTGGCACACCGAGCCGACGTAGAAGAAAGCGGGGTATCTACTCCGGGGGAACATTCTCGCAAGATAGCTGAGAAAATCGCGGCGGAAATCGCCGTCCGCGAAGCCGAAAAACAGCGGCGAGCAGAGGAACTCCGGCAGGTGGAAACACAAGGGCAGGTGGAGGAATCCCGCCAGGTAGAGGACTAGTGGCCTAGCTTCGGGAGCGCCGGGGATGCTATATCCCGGGGTGGGCGGTAAGGTTGGCCTGTCCTAGAATAAAGGGACGATCAGAAAGGAAGCCATGAGCACATCGGAGTCGAGCGCGGCTCTTGCCGAAATCGCGTCCTTGCGTGAGAAAAATGAACGGCTTTCCACCTCGCTGGTCGCCGCCCGCAAACGGATCCAGGAATTGGGGGAGAAACTCGATTCCCTTTCCCGGCCGCCGGCTACTTTCGCCACCTTTATTCGCGGGCATTCTTCTGATCATTCCATTGACGCCCTCGTAGGCGGCCGAAAAATGAATGTGGCTGTGTCCCCGTATGTCGCCTTGGAACAATTACGCCCCGGCCAAGAAGTACGCCTGAATGAAGAACTCGTGGTGGTCGGCATCGGCGGCTACGAAAATACCGGGCAACTTGTGGCCGTGGAGCTTGTCCTGGATCCCCAGCGGGTGCTCGTGCGAGTGCACGCGGATGAAACAAAGGTGCTGCGCATTGGCGGGAAGCTCTCAGCCTCTAGCCTGCGGGTGGGAGATACCTGCATGGCGGATCTGAAAACCGGGTTCCTGGTTGAAAAAGTGGAACGGCCGGATGTCGAACACCTCTTACTCGAAGAGGTGCCGGATGTTTCTTACGCGGATATTGGCGGTCTGGATGCCCAGATTGAGGAAATTCGTGACAGTATCGAATTACCCTTCCAGCAACCCGAACTCTACCGAGAGCACGGCCTGCGCCCACCCAAGGGAATTTTGCTCTACGGGCCTCCGGGAACGGGGAAAACAATGATCGCGAAAGCGGTGGCCACCTCCCTCGCGGAGAATGCTGCGCGCGCCCAGGGGGTAGCCAAGGCATCCTCGTACTTCCTCAATATCAAGGGCCCGCAGCTTCTCGATAAATACGTGGGGGAAACCGAACGCCAGATCCGCGAAATCTTTTCGCGGGCCCGGGACCGGGCCTCCTCGGGTATTCCCGTTGTTATTTTCTTCGACGAAATGGAAGCCCTCTTCCGCACCCGCGGCTCAGGGGTTTCTTCCGATGTGGAAACAACCGTGGTGCCCCAACTTCTTGCCGAAATTGACGGGGTGGAACAACTTTCTAACGTCATTGTTATCGGCGCCTCCAACCGGGAAGATATGATCGACCCGGCTATCTTGCGGCCCGGCCGACTCGACGTGAAAATTCGGGTAGAACGCCCCGATTACGCGGGAAGCGTGGATATTCTCTCCAAGTACCTCACTCCGGATTTGCCCTACGCTCCGGCTGATATCGAAGCCTACGGTGGCGGGGCCGGAGCTGCTGCCCATCTGGCTCGCCTCATCGCGGATAGCGTTTTCGAGGCATCCCCGGAGAATCGATTTGTTGATGTCACCTACGCCTCGGGGCGGAAAGAAACTCTTTACCTTGCCGATTTTGTATCTGGGGCGCTGCTGGCAGGCATTGTTGATCGCGCGAAAAAGGCAGCTATCAAAACATATTTGACGAGCGGTGTGCGCGGCATTACCGCGGAACACGCCGTGGCCGCGGTCCACGCTGAAGCGCGTGATAGCTCGGAACTGGATCAGATCTCCAACCCGGATGAATGGGCCAAAGTCAACGGTAAAAACCGCGGGGAGCGAATCGTGGCGGTGCGGCCGCGCCAGGTTGATCCGGCATGCCAGGCCGACGCAAGTGCGCAGCCCGCACGCAACACAACGGGGAAGGAGTCACGGTGACAGCACGTCGAGTCATCGGCCTGGAAACAGAATTTGGGATTATGGAACCCGCTGCGCCGCGGGCAAATCCCGTGGTGCTCTCGGCCGATTTTGTAGAAAGCTACGGGCAGGGCGGGGAAGGAGCCGGCGCGCATGGCCCGGTGGCCTGGGACTACACCGGGGAAGACCCCCTCAATGACGCGCGCGGTTTCCGGATGAGCCGGGAGGAGGCGGATCCCTCTCAGCTCACCGATGACCCCGAACATCCCGCCCCGCCCGCTGGCGTCGTCGTCGTACCTAGTACGGAAGATGACGCAGAGCTGCGCCGCCCGCGCGCCGCCAACGCGGTCCTCACCAACGGCGGACGCCTCTACGTTGATCATGCCCACCCGGAATATTCGGCGCCGGAAACCGCAACTCCACGGCAAGCGGTGCTGTGGGACCGCGCGGGTGAACTCATCGCGCGGCGCGGCATGGAATTGTTGCGCGAGCGCGGGCGAGAATTTGCGATCTACAAAAACAATGTGGACGGAAAAGGCGCGGCCTACGGTTCCCACGAAAACTACCTGGTGGATCGGGCGCTACCTTTTACGGAAATCATCCGCTACCTCATTCCATTTTTCGTGACCCGGCCGATTCTGTGCGGCACCGGGCGCGTGGGGCTCGGCCCGCGCTCCGAACAACCCGGATTCCAAATCTCGCAACGCGCTGACTACGTGGAAAATGACGTCGGGCTGGAAACTACTTTCAACCGGCCCATTATCAATACCCGCGATGAACCCCATGCGGCCGCGCAGCGGTTCCGGCGCCTGCACGTCATCGGGGGAGATGCCAACCAATTCGACGTGTCTATCCTGCTCAAGGTCGGCACCACCTCGCTGGTGCTGTGGATGCTAGAACAGGATGCGGTGCCGCTCGGGCTGGAATCCGTCATCATGGATAATCCCGTGCCCCTCACGTGGACGGTATCCCAGGATCCCACCCTCTCCACCAAACTCGAAGTACACGAAGGCGAACCGCGCACCGCCCTGGAGATTCAGCAGATCTACCTCGATGCGGTGCGCGATGCGCTGGCCGAACACGGTGAGGTAGACCCGGATACCGCCGAGATTCTCGAACGCTGGCAAAACATTCTTGACCTGCTCTCCCGTGATATTTTTTCCGCCGCACCCCAGGTGGAATGGGTAGCGAAATACCAGATCCTCAACGAATTACGCGAACGCGGTGGGGGAAGCTGGGATTCGGATAAGCTGCGTGCCCTCGATGTCCAATGGCACGACCTGCGCCCCGAGCGCTCCATCGTAGCGAAGCTCCGGGCCGCGGGCCGGGTGGAGGAGC
Organism: Actinotignum sp. UMB0459; assembly: GCF_051905915.1. Lineage (NCBI taxonomy): Bacteria > Bacillati > Actinomycetota > Actinomycetes > Actinomycetales > Actinomycetaceae > Actinotignum > Actinotignum sp. UMB0459. The sequence goes on from NZ_JBQAIK010000001.1 coordinate 98,321, forward strand.
TGTTCTCGGAGGCGGAGATCGCCCACGCTGCCCGGCAGGCCCCGGGCTCCACCCGTGCGTATCTCCGCGGGCAGCTCATCTCCCGTTTTTCCGATCACGTGGCTGCGGCCAGCTGGTCGAGCGTGCTGCTACGCGATAGCACCGGCCAGCTTCATCGCCTCAACTTGCCCAATCCGAACGCCGCGAACGAAGCCGCACTGGGAGCTACCCTGACCGCCGCACACACGATAGACGACGTTATAGCCGCGCTCACCGCGGCGGGTTCCTAGGCGAAGTCGCGCCACCGCGCCCGGCCCGGCACCCTGCCCCGGCCGCGCACTCGGCCCGCAGCACCCGGCCACCCGTGCGCATATCACTACCAGAGAAGAGGAAAGGAAGAAATGTCCAGTCAAGAATTCCTGCAGCCCCAACGCCGTCAGGAAGAACACACCGAAGTGGAGGCCCCGCAGGCACAGAACCAAGATTTTGGTATTGATGCGCTGCTCGACGATATCGACGCCGTGCTGGAAAGCAATGCGTCCTCCTTCGTGCAAGGATTCGTACAGAAAGGCGGACAGTGATACCCCGTCGCGTT
>NZ_JBQAIK010000002.1:0-14460 GCF_051905915.1 Actinotignum sp. UMB0459
ATGTACAGATTCCGGCTCGCAAACCCAAAACAACTACGCACGCGTGCCAATCAAGCACCTTCCGTACACGTCCACACCTACCAATGGGCACATCCTGGAGAGAAAACTGCGGGAATAGACGTTAACTGGATGGAGGCTCAGTCATGGTTGAAACAAGACTTGGATGGTGTTGGTGAGAGACTCCATGACAACCCTCAAGCTCCCTACGTCCTCTCAATCCTGGCCGGCCACATCTACAATCTTCTTGATAGGGCTGCTCTCGGGGAGCTGCGAAGTAAAGAAGTCACATGCTGCAAAAGCATGCCAGGCGTTGCCGAAATACGACTACCAGACCCCTACCAAATCGGGGACATCAAACTTTTAGCGCGTGTATATTATGGTGAACCGCCCGAATGGGAAGGCTTGGTATCCCTGTGTCTCGGGGTGAAAGAGGACTCGCCACAGTGGAAAGAACAACAGAACGCGAGTATTGCTCAGGCACAATACCGAGGTGAAACGTGGCTCGAAAATCGACTACACTAAAAGTGTTTATACGTTATAGATGATGTTCAAGGAAGGGGGGGGGGATTGCTATGGAGCTCATCCCCGAGGTGGTGGAAAGGTCTCGCCAGCAGGCCGGACGTAACCACAAGCTCATACTCGATCTCAAAGCTGTACGTAAACAAAACAAGCTTACGCAGGATCTGGTGGCTCAACGGCTCGGGACCACCCAGCCCTTCATATCGGAGCTTGAATCTGGGCTCACCAACCCCACTCTCCAGACGCTCCATTCCTACGCGGTAGCGGTAGGTGCATCGATCAGCTATGTTGTCCAAAATCTTGACGACACTTATATCTCTTCTTCTAGCTGGACGGAATCCCCTAAAACAGCTCCAGAGATTAGAGTTAATAATGTTAAAACAAACTGATGTGCGGGAATTACAATTTTTGGAAATGTCAGGAGCGATACTCAATCGTTTCGACCCGGATGATGACACTCTTGAATGCCAGATGCGTGTGGGGTCTAAGTTTCATGAGAACGAAGAGTTAGGGATCATCTTTAATGATGTGACCATGACTCTTGTTGCGAAGGCTCAGAAAGAAGACGTTTACTCTTCGCGGGTGAAGATTCAGATGGCTATCGCTAATCAGTGTGGGAATGGATCGGATATTCAGAGTGAGGTTGCGCGGTTGGCGTGGCCGATAATGGCGTCGAAGATTCTTTCCATATCAAAAGAACTTGGTGTGCATTTGACGGAGATTCCGCTTTTTATGCCGGTTTCTGCCAGTGACGATTAGATTGAGCAAGGATCTCACTGCTTTTGTGATAGGTGACTTGCGCTTGACAGCGTTACAATCGAAGTATGAAACTTGCCACACATATTCACGAAGGTGCGGGTATTCCGCTTGTTCTGCTCCACGCTATGCCGATGACGTCCCGGATGTGGGAGGGCGTGCGCGCTGAGCTTTCGGATCTGCACACGATTGCTATTGATGCCCCCGGTTTCGGGGACTCGCCTTCCGGTAGTGAGGTCGACGGCGCCGCGGGCGCCACCACGCCACATATCAATTCCTACCTGGCCGCCCTCGAAGAAACCCTGGCCGACTATGAGTCCATCGTGCTCGCCGGAATTTCCATGGGTGCGACCGTCACGGCCGCTTATGCACTGCGCCACCCCGAGCAGATTGCCGGGCTCGCGCTGCTGGACGGTTCGATTCTGGGGCCGGAGCCCTCGCCTTCCCTGCGGGAAAAGGCCATTGAGAAGCTTGCCTCGGGGCAGAGCTGGGATGTGCTGTCCGGCTGGGTGGATACTATGCTCAGCTCGGCGGCCAGCTCGGAGCTTAAAGAGAAGGTTGCCGCCTATTTCAAGACGGTAGATGCCGGAGCTTTCTCCTGGTTGCAACAAATGATGCTCACCCGCCCGGATACCCGCGGTGTCATGGAGCTGGATGTTCCTATCCTGCTGCTGCGCGGGGTGGATGACCCGAATGCCAAGCACGAAGAATTTGCCCAGCTGCATGAGGTACGCCCGGATCAGCCTTTCGTGGAACTCGAGGGTGCCAGCCACTTCTCCGCGGTGGAAAAGCCGCACGAAGTCGCTACCGCGCTGCGCGAGCTCTACGAGGCTGCTACTCGTTAGCGGCCACCATCGCGAGACTCGGGAATCGCACGGCTCTCAAGAATCATATGAGTATCGACGGGGGCAGGAGGTGTTTTCAGAGGTGTAGTGCGTATGTCGTACATTCGAAGTACACCCCGGAAAAAACACCCCTGCCCCCGCCGGCTCGTGAGGAGACACTACCGGTTGTCGGTAGCGGCCCCGTTGCTTTCGCCGGCCGCGTCGGATTCTGACGCGTCGGCTTCTGCCGTATCGGACTTTGCCGCATCGGATTCCGCCGCTGCGGGAGACTGATTGCCAGTTCCTGAAGCCTCGGCGCCAGCCTCACCAGCCTCACTAGCTTGACCAGCTTCCCCAGCTTCAGCCGCTTCCGCAGCGGTGCGCTCCTCGGCACTTCCCACGATTTCATCCAGGGCCAGCGGGATATTCGAGGTGGCCAGCATCGTGCGCATATCCTCCAGGTAGGAGGTGAGGGTACGGCGCTGTTCTTCCAGGCCGGCCACGTGGGCATCGGCCTGGCGTTGTGATTCTTCGGCGGCGTCGCGTGCTTCGCGGCGCATCCGCTCGGCATCTTCCCGCGCCGCGCTCACCAGTTCCCGGGCTTCGGTCTGGGCGGCGCTCAGCGCCGCACTCGCCTCAGCTTCCGAGGAGGATGTTAGGGCATTAGCCCGCTTCGTGGCTTCCGCCAGGCGGCGTTCCGCACTGGCGGCCCGAGCCTCGGCGTCGTCGACAAACTTCGCCATGGCCGTACGTGATTCTTCATCGGAACGTGCGCGGGCCGCGGCCGAATCCGCCCGCAATTGCGCAACTTCACGTTCGGCCTCCGCGCGGATTTTCGCGACCTCGGCCTCCGCCTCGCTCCGCAAACGCGCCACCTCAGTTTCAGCCTCGGTGCGCAATTGCGTGACCTCTTCCTCGGCCCGGGTGCGCGCCTGCGCCAATTCCTGAGCGAGAGCCGCGCGGCGCTCCTCTTCTTCGTGGGTGAGTCGGGTGGACTGCTCGGCCTCATCGTGGCGCATTTTCGCCTCCAAACGCTCGGCTTCCCGCTGGGCCGAGGTCACCAGCTCCTCGGCCGTGCGCCGCGAGGTCGTGGTCAATTCGGTGGCTTCCGCCTCGGCACGCTGGCGCACCTGAGCTGCCTCGGTACGCGAGGTATCCAACGTTTCCTGCGCTTCTTTTTCCGCCGCGGAGGTGAGATTTTCCGCCTGCGAACGCGCCCGGGAGACCAGTAGTTCCGCATCGGAATTCGCCCGGCTCATCACGTCCATCGCTTGCTGTTCCGCCCCGCGCAACAGCCGCTCCACCCGGGTGCCCAAACCCGAATAGGACGGGCGTTCATCTTCGCGCAAACGGCTGTGCAATTCGGTGAGCTCACCGGACATACGCAAAACCTGCGCATCCAAACCCGCTACTCGCGACCGAGCTTCGGCAAGCGCATCAGCCAGTTGGTGAATGCGTTCATCGACCTGAGCTTTGTCGTAACCCCTGCGTACTGTTGGAAACAGTTCTAAATCCGCCATAACAACCTTTCCGCGCGCTGCTGGATAGAAATTGCTGCCCTAAGCCTACCGGTCAGCGCACCCGGTGGGGGTAGCGCTGGGCATGTGGTGAACGCTGTGGAGCTCACCACCATCGGCCGGAACGGAGTTTTATAACGGTTAGATAACGGTTAGGCTTTTCTCTAAGCCTAAAAGCGCGGCCGTGCGCCGAAAAATTCCGCCACCGAGCAGGTCACGCGGTAGCTTTAACGTAGGGAATTGTCGTCGATGGTCTTTCGCCGGTGCGGTTGTACCGGGCCGCAAGCCGGAGTGAGAAGGGGAATGATGAAGAAGAACGGAGGAGTCGGTCTCGCGCTCGCGGGCTTGGCGATCCTGGTGGTGGGCATTTTGCTCGGCACCGTGTGGAAGCCAGCCTCCAGCGTCTCCGCCACCGTGGCGCCGGATGGGAAAGGCGTACTCGTCACGGCCCCCGGCGTCCTGGATATGGGCGGGACCGATGTGGAGGTAGCTGTCTCCGGCCCGGCGCAGGACACCATTTCCGTGGGCGCCGGATTTTCCGGTGACGTGCTCGCGTACGCGGAAGGCGTACCCGGCGCCACCATTACCGGTATGAACGACGACGCCGCACTGACGCTGACCCCCTCCCAGGGGGAGGCGGACCCGGGCCAGGTCCTCGCCTCGGATATGTGGTTCTCCAAGGAAGAAGGCAAGGGGAAGGTGGAATTCACCTACACGGTGACCTCCCCGGGAGCGGAATCCCTCATTATGCAGACGTCCTCCGGGGCACTCCCGCAGGTGGAACTCACCTGGGCGTTGCCCGGTGGGCGGAATTGGTCTCTGCCCGTGAGTCTGCTCGGGCTGATTGTGGGGCTCAGCGGGGTGGCCCTACTCATGACCGCCACCAAGAACCAGCGCAGCTTCGCGGCGAAGGTGCGGGCCGGGCAGGATGAGCGCGTATCGCGTGCCAAGCGGGCCGCGGATGAAACGACCATTATGCCGGCCGTACCGGCGGCGGTGGGCGAAGCCGGTGGCGCGGGCGGCGTGGGCGGGGCGGCTCAGCCCGTAAGTGACTGCGCCGCGGGTGACCGGGTCGCGGTAACCGGAGGCGCACTGGGCGCGGGCATCCTGATGGAAAGCCCGCGCGCGCAGGAGCTGCGCGAACGCCCTCTCGATCCGGCCGATCGCATCGAGTTGATCGCTCCGGAAGAAGGCGTTTCGGAAGGAACAGCCGCCGACGAACCCGCAACCGACGAACCAGCAACCGAGGAACCGGCGGTAGCCGAACCCGCGGCAGCGGAACCGGCAGCCGCGCTCCCGGGCCCGGATGAGGAACCCGGCTACCGCGGCTCGCGCGCCGAATGGCAGGCCGCGGCAGATTCTGGAATCCTCCCCGTTATCCACATGAAGGACGGGGTACCGGTCAAACCTGCCGAACTTGGCGATGCGGACCGCCCGGAAAACTCCGGTGCCAACAGTAGCGATAGCGATATCGCCGCGGAATCCGATCCGCAAAGCTGGTGGAATATCTGGGGGCAAAAGCGGCCCAAACAGAACGACGACGAGGAAGGAACGACCCATGCGTAAGGCCCTGGCCGCCCTCGCGGCACTGGCATTACTGGGCGGATGCTCGGCAAACGCCGTCGTCCTGGAACCCACCCCGGCTCCGGCAAGCCCGCGTGCCGCGCTCTCCGATAAACACTTCACCGAGCGGGTCGCCCCCGCGATTTTCGAGCAGCTCACCAAGGCCGACGCCGCCGCCAGCCCCGAAGAATTCAGCGGGCGCGGTTCCGGCCCCTTTAGCGTGGAGCGCAGCGCCCACTACGCACTCAAACGCATTCTGGCCGATAGCTACGATATGCCCGAGCTGTCCACCACCATCGATTCGGTGGCAATTTCCGGGGCGGAAGGTTTCCCGCGCAGCGCGCTCGCGGTCGTGAAATGGCCGGCGAATACCACCTCCCAGGGCCTCAACGTATTCACCCAGGGTGCGGCCCGGGAAAATTGGGCGCTGTGGGCCGCCATGGATATTCTTCCTGGCAGTGTGATCCCGGAAATTCCCGCCGGCCCGGCAGGTGCGCAGCGCGTGGCCGCGGATAACGGCGAAGGAGCGGTGGCCTCCCCGCAAGCCGCCCATGATGGCTACCTCGGTACCCTCAACGCCAAGGGAAGCGCCCTCAGTTACGGCTCGGATGCCGATCCGGCCGCCGCGGACGCGGTGCGCACCCAGCTGTCGCAAACCTATGATTCTTTGGCCGGCGCGGTGCAGGGCGTGGGCGCGGTGAGCCAGGCCTTCGGCCCGGCCCAAACCACCCCGGAAAGTTTCCGCGCCAGCGATGGCGGCATCCTCACCGTTTTCCAGGTCAACCAGGCCCTCGAAATCCGCCACACCGCCCAGGGCGGTTCCATTAAGGTCACGGATGCGAAAATTGCCGGGCTGGCCACCGGCCAGGCCAATACCGAGGTAACGGTCCAGGGGACCATGCGCCTCAACTATTCCTTCACGGTGGCCCTGAAAATCCCGGCGGCAGGCGCCCAGAACACAACGATCACCACGGTAGCGGCATCGAAACCGGTGCTCACCTCGGTGCAGAACGGAGGCTAATATGGCAGATATGTCCATGCGCGGCCCGGTCGATTTAGCGGCCCTGGCAGCGGCGAAGAAGCAGGAAAACGCGGCGCCCGTGCCCGGCGCATACCTCACCACCCTCACCGCTGCCGGTCTCAACGCCGAAGTGCAGCTATCCGCGCAGGTTCCGGTTATCGTGCTTTTCGTGGCCGACGGCGATGCCGGCGAGCTGGGCACCACCCTGGAAAGCGAAGCGCGCCGGCGTCATGGCCAGATCCGCATCGCGGTGGTCAACGCCAGCACCGAAGCGGAACTCGTCCAGGCTTTCGGAGTACGGACCATTCCCATGGGTATCGCGCTCGTCGGCGGCCAACCCGTTCCGCTTTTCCAGGGGGCACCCACCACGGCGCAGCTCACGGAACTCGTTAACCAACTTCTGGCTGCGGCCAACCGGGCCGGCGTGGCCGGCCGCGTGAGCGGGAAAGCCGATGAAGCGGGTGAAACACCCGTCAATCCCCACCATCTAGCGGCGCTCGAAGCCCTGGATAGGGGAGATCTGGACGCCGCGGAATCCGAATTTGACGCGCTCGCGGCAGAAGATCCGGATAGCGACGTGGCTCAGGTGGGCCGCGCTCAGGTGCGTTTGCTGCGTTCCACCCGCGGGCAGGACCCGCAAGCCGTTATGGCCGCGGCGGATGCCGGTGGGCCGGGCGATGCGGTGGCGCAGATCGCCGCTGCCGATATCGAGGTAGCTGCCGGCCGTCCCGATCTGGGATTCGCCCGGCTTATCACCGCCATCAAGGTCACCAGCGCTGAGGTGCGCGAAGAATTGCGCACCCACCTGCTGGAACTCTTCACCGCGGTGGGAGCGGATACCGAAGTTGTGCGCAAGGCCCGCCGTGACCTTGCCTCCGCGCTTTTCTAAGGAGAGGGGCTCCTACTCCACCGGCACCAACCAGACGGTGGTATCCGCCGGGATCATCTCCCCTTCGCCCAAGGAACTGGCCGCCGGATCCGAGGCCAGCAGGACCCGCCAACCGGCCGGAAGCGGAGCGGCGTCGTCGAATATCGTGAGCATGAGAACCGGTGGACGCTGCGCGTTCACAGCCCGGTTGGTGGTCGCGGCGCGATTGACATAGGCGAGCACGCCGGCACCGTACTCATCGCAGACGTCCTCGAGGGAACCGACCCCGAGCTCCAGCTCGTCGCGCAGGCGCAGCATGGTGCGGAAGAAGTGGAGCGGGGAGTGCGGATCAGCCTCCTGCACATCCACCGTGTAGCGTGCCCAGTCCGTGCCCTGGGGGAGCCAGGTGGCGCCGTCCGGGGAGAAACCGAAGCCGGGGCGATCCGATTCCCAGGGAAGCGGAACCCGGCAGCCGTCGCGGCCCAGCTCCGCGCCGTGCGTGCGGGCGAAAGTGGGGTCCTCGCGCACCTTATCCGGCAGCGAGGTATGTTCGGGCAGGTTGCGTTCCTCGCCCTGATAGATGTAGTAGACCCCCGGCAGCCCGGCGGTGAGCTGGTGCCAGGCCAGGGCGCGGCGAGCACCCAGCTCGCGATCCGGTTGCGGATCATGAGCCCCGATGCCATTCGCTCCGCGGGAGGTATCCCGGTAACCCAGGCGCGAGCACACCCGCACGCCGTCGTGATTCGAGAGTACCCAGGTGGTAGGCGCCCCCACCCGATCCGACTGGCGCAGGGACTGCACAATAATGTCACGCAGGGCGTCGCGCTCGAAAGGTGCGGCCAAATAAATGAAGTTGAAAGCCTGGTTCATTTCATCGGGGCGGATATAGCGGGCCAGGCGCTCTTCGGTATCGGCCCAGGCCTCCGCCACCAGGATGCGTTCGGGAGAGTACTCATCCAAGACCGCGCGCCACTCTCGGTAAATCTCATGAACCTCATCGCGGTCAAAGAACGGTGCCGGTTCGGGTTTCTCCGTTACCCCGGCCATTTCCACCGCCCCGGACCAATCGGGTAGCTCCGGATCTTTCATAAGCCCGTGGGCCACATCCACCCGGAAGCCATCCGCACCCCGATCCAGCCAGAAGCGCAGCGTCTCCAAGAATTCGGTGCGCACCGCGGGGTTGCGCCAGTTGAGATCGGGTTGTGAGCGATCAAAAAGGTGGAGGTAGTAGAGGTCCTCCTCCGCGGCCGGGGTACCGGCAACGAAGGGCAGATCGCGTACCCGGGACCAGGCCGGCCCGCCGAAAACGGAACGCCAATTGGTGGGAGGCTCGCTACCTCCGTTTTTCCCCTCGCGGAACCAGAACAGCTCGCGTTCGGGTGAGCCGGGGCCGGCCGCCACCGCGCGGCGGAAGAGCTCGTGATCCCAGGAGGTGTGGTTCGGGACGATATCAACGATGATTCTCAGGCCGGCCTCGTGCGCTGCTTCGATGAGGTGCTCGGCGTCCGCGAGGGTCCCGAAACGCGGATCAACATCGCGGTAGTCGGATACATCGTAGCCGGCGTCGAATTGCGGGGAGCGGTAGAAAGGAGAAAGCCAGACTGCGTCAATTCCCAGATCTGCTAGGTAAGGTAGCCGGCCCTCGATGCCGCGCAGGTCCCCGAGCGGCCCGCCCGAGGAAGCAAAAGAACGCGGGTAAATCTGGTAAATAACGGCGTCACGCCACCAGTTTTCACGTTCGGAAGCAGGGTGGAGGAGCATGGGCTGTCCTTTCAGTTAGTGGGGGAGGGCGCGGCAGCGGTGGTGGAACGTACCAGTAATTCTGCCGGGAAAGTCATGGAGGCGCCCGCCTTGGTGCGCTGGGTCGGGGCAAGATCTTCCATGGCTGCCCGCAGCGTGGCGCAGGCGGCGTGCGCGATAGCCGCCACCGGCTGGCGCAGCGTGGTCAATGCCGGGCGCATGAAGCGAATAAGCGGCGAATCGTCAAAACCAACAATCGACACATCCGCGGGCACCCGCACCCCGCGCCGCTCCAGGGCATCCAGCGCGCCGAGCGCCATAATATCGGAGCCGAAAACCATGGCGGTGCACCCGCGTGCGAGCAGGGCTTCGGCCGCGCGCGCCCCGCCGTGGGCAGTGAAAAAAGTTTCTGCAACAATCACAGCAGCGCCGGGGAGAACCTGGGTGATGGCCTCGCTAAAACCAGTTTCTTTACGCTGGCCGGGGATATAGCGGCGCTGCCCGATGCCCAGGCCGATCCTGGTGTGCCCGAGTCCAGCCAGTAGCCGCACGGCCTGGTGCATGGATTCGGCGTCGTCGGTAGAAAAATCCGGTGCCGGAACCCGCGGATTCGCCCCGTTGATCGTCACGAAGGGGAGACGTTCGGCCAGGTGCACGTACCGTTCCGGAGAAGCTTTGGAATCGGCGTGCATACCAGAGACGAAAACCAATCCGCATACCTCGCGAGCGGTTAGTGATGCGACCGCTTCGTCCTCGGTAAGGGCGCCGGGAGCCTGGGTTGCCAGGGTGGTGGTGTACCCGGCGGCGTTAAATTCCCGTTCGAGCTCCTGATAGAACACCGGGAAAATCGGGTTGGTCAGTTCGGGAAGGAGCAGTCCCACGGTTCCGCTTGCCTCGCTCAGGCGAGGGGGGCGCTCATATCCGAGCATGTCGAGGGCCGCGAGCACCGCGGTGCGCGTTTCCTCGCTGACGTTGCCTTTCTGGTTAATCACGCGCGATACGGTCGCGACGGACACCCCCGCGTGGGTGGCAACATCTTGCATGCGAATTTTACTCATGGGTACCGAGACGTCCTTGTGCTGGTCGGCGCGGTGCGCGCCGTCGTGAAACATCGTACTGAGGCTTTTCTGAAAACTCCAGCGCGAAAGTGGGTGCGGCGGGGTGTGGAGAGCGGGAACGTGCCTGCCGGTCTCGTGTCTATGCGCTGTTACGGTGCGGAACGACGGCGCAGCTACCCACCGATCACCACTCCCACTCTGAAAGTGTTTCTGAAAAGAGAATAGCGCCATAAGCCCGCAAAACTGCGGAAAAGTCGGCGTGATTCACCGAGGGGAATGTAACGGCGTAAAAAAGACTGCAAAAAGGGGTGAAAATTACCGAATGATGCGCTACCCTCGGAGATAACGGGGAACGTGATGGTGCGATCCCGCGTAGCGAAGAATCAACGCAAGGAGTAAAAATGCGACGGAGCATAAGCGCGATGGCCGCGGTATCCGCGCTGGCGTTTGTTTTAGGCGCCTGCGGTGGTAATGGCGGTGCGGCGGATAAGAGCGAAGCCCCTGCCGGAGCCAGCTCGGCGGCACCGGCTGCCGGGGGCGGGGCCACCATTACGGTGTGGACGGATTCCAACCGTCAGCCCGCCCTGGAAAGCGCAGCCAAGAAATTTGAATCGGAAACCGGCAACCACGTGGAGCTCGTGGTCAAGGAATTCGGGGATGTGCGCGCGGAATTCCTCACCCAGGTCTCGAACGGTCAGGGCCCGGATATCACCGTGGGTGCCAATGATTGGCTCGGTGAATTCGTGGCGAACGGCGTCGTCGCCCCCATCGAATTAGGTGATAAGGCGAAGGACTTCAATGACGTGGCCACCACGGCCTTCTCCACCGGCGGTAATCTGTACGGCCTGCCCTACGCGCTGGAGAACCTCGCCCTCATCCGCAATACCGCGCTGGCGGATTCCACTCCGGCCACGTTTGACGAAATGATCGCCAAGGGCAAGGAAGCGGGCGTGAAGTACCCCTTCCTCATCCAGACCACCGACAAGGGCGATCCCTACACCTACTACCCCTTCCAGCAGTCCTTCGGAGCGCCCGTTTTTGAGACGAATGCGGACGGTTCCACCTCCACGAACCTCGGTATGGGCGGGGCGAACGGCGAGGCTTTCGCCACCTGGCTGCACGAGCAGGGCAAGGCCGGCGTTTTCGAAACGGCGATGACCTACGATATTGCGGTCGATGCCTTCAAGAAGGGCGAGTCGCCCTATATTCTGGGCGGCCCGTGGATGATTGAGGACTTCCGCAGCGCTGGCCTCAAGGTAGCGGTGGAGCCGATTCCGGCGCCGGGCCCCAAGGCCGCGACCCCGCTCGTAGGCGTGCAGGGCTTCTATGTTTCCGCGCAGTCGAAGAACCAGATTGTGGCCAACCAGTTCCTCGTTGATTACATGGCCACCCCGGAGGTGCAGCTGGATATTTACAAGGCCGGTAACCGCCTCCCGGCGCTGACCGCCGCGGCTCAGGAAGCCCAGAAAGACGAGGTGACCGCCGGTTTCGCGCGGGCGGCCGAAGGCGCTCAGCCGATGCCCACCATCCCGGAAATGGGTGCGGTGTGGGTGCCCTGGGGCGTCACCGAAGCTCAGATCATTGACGGCGCCGAACCGGTGGCCGCGTGGCAGAGCCTCATCCAGAATCTGCAGGCAGAACTAGCCAAGTAAGCTGCGAACGCGAGGGTGACTCGGAGGTGTCCGGGTCACCCTCGCGTCAGCGAAGAGGTAAGTCATGAGTACGGAAACGGAGAACCGGACCGGGCGCCGCGCGACCGAGCGTGGCAGCGCCCGCGCGGAAAAGAAGATCCCGGTGGTGGGAACCTCGCACGCGCGCACCTGGTCGGTGGGTTTTGTTATCAAGCTGGTCCTCATGGCGCTGGTCAACGCGCTGGGGATCTACATTATCGCGGCGGCTTTTAACGAGGGATCGTGGATCCTGGTTGCTGTAGCTGCGGCGGTGCTGGGCATCGTGGATTACGTGTATTTCTCGCGGAAACACCTGGCTGCCAAGTACCTCACGCCGGGGCTGGTATTCCTCGCGATTTTCCAGGTGTTCGTTATCCTCTACACCGGTTACATCGCGTTCACCAACTACGGCGACCGCCATATGCTCACCAAAGAGCGCGCCACCGAAGCACTGCTGCTCACCTCCACCCAGCGGGTTGAGGGCAGCGCGCAGTACCCCCTCGCGGTCGTGGACGCGGGCGGGGAACTCGGCTTCGCTATTGTGAACGACGACGGCGCGGTGCTCGTGGGCACCGAGGATGCCCCCTTCGTCGCTGTGAAAAATGCCCAGGTCAGCGGCAAGCGCATCACCGAGGTGCCCGGCTATGAGATCCTCACGTCCGCCCAGATCGGGGCGCGGCAGGCGGAGATCACCGCGCTGCGCGTCCCCATGAGTGAGGACCCGGGGGATGGATTTATTGGAACCCAAACTGCCACAACCGGTTTTGTTTTCCAATCGACCCTCAAGCACGACGCCGTGGCCGATACCCTCACCGATATCACCACGGGCAAGGTCTATCACGCTGATTCCAGCGAGGGCTTCTATCGCGCTGACGACGGTGAAACTCTCAATACCGGCTGGCGAGTGACAGTGGGCTTCAAGAATTTCGCTGATGCCTTCGGTGATGCTCGCTACGCGAGCCCCTTCCTCAAGGTGCTGGTGTGGACTTTCGCTTTCGCCTTCCTCTCGGTGGCGACCACTTTCCTACTGGGCATGTTCTTTGCGCTGGTCATGAATGATGAGCGGATGCGCGGGCGCAAAATCTACCGCACGATTATGCTGCTTCCCTACGCCTTCCCCTCCTTCATGACGGCATTCCTCTTCGCCGGTATGCTCAACCCGAAGTACGGGTTCTTCAACCAGGTGCTTTTCGGGGGTGCGGAGATCGGGTGGCTGACCGATCCGTGGCTGGCCAAGCTTTCCGTGATCCTGGTGAATCTGTGGATGGGCTTCCCCTATATGTTCCTCATCTGCACGGGGGCGCTGCAATCCATTCCGTCCGAACTCAATGAGGCGGCGGAGATCGACGGCGCGGGCGGGCTTAAGCGGTGGCGGTATATTACCTTGCCGCAGCTCATGATCCAGGTGACTCCGCTCCTCATCTCCTCCTTCGCCTTTAACTTCAATAACTTCAACCTCATCTACATGCTCACGCGCGGCGGCCCGCAATTCGCGGACGCCTCGGTACCGGTGGGCTCCACGGACATCCTCATTTCGATGGTGTACCAAATTTCCGGGCTTTCGGGCGCGGCAACGAAGAATTACGGCCTGGCTTCGGCCATGTCCATCCTCATCTTCGTTATTGTCGGCACGATTTCCCTCATCAGCTTCCGGCGTTCGCGTTCAATTGAGGGGGCACAGTAATGGCAAACGATTCCATCATGACGGTTCCCGGCGGTGCTGCTGGCGGCGTGGGTGTAACCGCGCGCGGCGCAGTTCCCGTGATCGAGGAGAAGATCAGCCATAAGGAACGCCATCACAATAAGGTGAGTTTCGGGCGCTGGTTTTCCCAGGTGGGCTTCCGGCACCTGGTCGGGCTTTTCGCCGTCGTCTATTCGGCCTTCCCGATTATTTATGTGCTCTCCGCAGCCCTGAACCCGAATACCAAAACGACGCTGACGTCTGCGAATTCCCTTTTCTCGGAGATCTCGACTCAGAACTTCACCCAATTGGGAACCTCGACGATGTTCTGGCGTTGGTTCGCTAATACTCTGGAGATCGGGATTTTCTCCGCGCTCGGGGCGGTTCTTATGGGAGCGGCCGCGGCCTACGCATTTTCGCGCTTCCGCTTCCAGGGGCGCAAAGGCGGGCTGCTGGCCCTCATGGTCATTCAGATGTTCCCGCAGCTGCTGGCATTCGTAGCAATTTTCTTGCTGCTCAGCCAGCTCGGCGAGGTAGTGCCGGTGCTCGGGCTGGACTCCAAGCTCTCGTTGATCTGCGTGTACCTGGGCGGGGCCTTGGGCGCCAATACCTTCCTCATGTACGGCACCTTCAACTCCATTCCGATGGAGCTGGACGAAGCGGCGAAGATCGATGGTGCTAGCCATTCGCAGGTCTACTGGACCATCGTGCTCCCGCTGGTCACCCCGATCCTCGCGGTGGTGGGACTGCTGGCCTTCATCGGAGCCTTCAACGATTTCATCCTGGCCTCCACAATTCTCTCCAAAGAAGAGAATTGGACCCTGGCTATCGGCATGAATATTTGGGTGGGTGGCAATGAGAAGCAATGGGGCTGGTTCACAGCCGGCGCGGTCATCTCCGCGCTCCCGATTCTGCTCCTCTTCCTCTTCCTGCAGCGTTACATCGTGTCGGGACTGACGGGCGGATCCGTCAAGGGGTAAGCCCGGTGGCTGATTCCTCCGGTTCGGGCGGCCGGTCACCTGGTAATGCTCCGCCGGAGCTGACCGGCCACCCCTGACATATTTACTCATAACCCGGACTTTCCGTCGGTGATTTGCCGAGGAAAGTCCGGGTTATTGGTTCGGCAATGGGGCACTATGTGTTTTTCGAGCTGTACTTCATTTGTTATACGTGCGAAGTACACCTCGGAAAAAACACCCCTGCCTCGCCGCACCGCTGCCGTGGATCGACCAAAGTGCAAATC
>NZ_JBQAIK010000002.1:14470-87232 GCF_051905915.1 Actinotignum sp. UMB0459
CGCAAAAAGGGTTCGTAAATTTCTTTTTTATTTTTGTTGTCCAGCTGGCGTTGGCGCGGGAGACCCCCCCCCCCGCGGCCCCACTATTGCGCCGCTGCCAGGCGCCGCCGCGAAGGAGCTAGTACGCGGCGCGCGGAGGCGGCTATCTTAGGCGGCTGCCGTAGCCTGCTGCTTTAGGCGGCCGCAGCTGCTGCGGATTCCTCCGTGCCCTCATCGCCCCCGCCGGCCGTGGCATCCCCGCCAGCCGTGGCATCCCCGCCAGCCGCCCCGGCCGCACCACCTTCAGCTTCAGCTTCAGTTCCTGCTGTTGCTTCAGCTTCTGCATCGAGGGCTTCGCCTGCCTCAACGCCCGCGAGTTTCTCAGCCGCGTGGTGGAGATAAACCACCCCGAGCGGGGGCAGCTGCACGGGTGCCGAATAGAGCCGGCCATTCCAGCCGACCTCCTCCGCGTGGACCTCCCCGAGATTGCCCACCCCGGAACCGCCGTATTCCACCGCGTCCGTATTGAGGACTTCCTTCCAGGTGCCCCCAGCCGGCAAACCGATGCGGTAATCGTGGTGGGGGATACCCGCGAAATTACAGGCCACCACAATGACGTCCTTACCGTCGGCGGAGCGCCGCAGGAAGGTAATGACGTTATTATCAGCGTCCGATCCGTCAATCCACTCGAATCCGTGCGGGGTGAAATCATCACTCCACAGGGCCGGGTGATCCACGTAGATCTCGTTGAGCCTCTTGACAAGGGACAAGATGCCATCGTGTTCGGGCTGGTCGGTTAGCCACCAGTCGAGAGATGCGTCGTCGTTCCATTCGCGGATCTGCCCGAATTCCTGGCCCATGAACAGTAGCTGCTTACCCGGATGCGCCCACTGGTAAGCGAGCAATTCGCGCACGCCGGCGCGCTTTTGCCAGTCGTCCCCGGGCATCTTTTGGTAGAGCGAGCCCTTGCCGTGTACCACTTCGTCGTGGCTGAGGGGCAGCAGGTAGTTCTCCGAATAGGCGTAGACCATGGAGAAAGTGATTTCCCCGTGGTGCCAGCGCCGATTGACCGGTTCTTCCTCGAAGTAGCGGATGGTGTCATTCATCCAGCCCATATTCCACTTGAGGCCGAAGCCGAGCCCGCCGCTATCCGTCATCGCCGTGACGCCCGGCCAGGAGGTGGATTCTTCCGCGATCATCATGACGCCGGGGTTGCGCCGGTAGGCGGTGGCGGTGACTTCCTGAAGGAAGGAAATCGCCTCGAGGTTTTCCCGGCCACCGTAAATATTGGGCTGCCATTGCCCGGCTTCCCGCGAGTAGTCCAGGTAGAGCAGGGAGGCCACGGCGTCCGCGCGGATGCCGTCGAAATGGAATTCCTCCAGCCAGTACAGCGCATTGGCGACCAGGAAGTTGCGCACTTCGCGGCGCCCGAAATCGAAGACCAGGGTGCCCCAATCCGGATGCGAGCCGCGTTGCGGATTCGGATCTTCGTACAGGGCCTGGCCGTCGAAACGCGCGAGCGCCCACTCGTCGGTGGCGAAATGCGCGGGGACCCAGTCGGTGATGACCCCGATCCCAGCCTGGTGCAGCCGGTCAATGAGGTAGCGCAGGTCATCGGGGGTGCCGTAGCGCGAAGTGGGGGCGTAATACCCGGTCACCTGGTAGCCCCACGACGGCGTGAAAGGATGCTCGGCCACCGGCATGAATTCCACGTGGGTGAAGCCGCAGTACTTGACGTGCCCGATGAGCTGGTCAGCGAGCTCCCGGTAGGAAAGCCCCTTGCGCCACGAACCCAGGTGGACTTCGTAAATGGAGACCGGCCCCGAAGCCGGATCGGTACGCTGGGCCATCCAGGCGTCGTCGTTCCATTCGTAGTTGGATTCGGTGACGATAGAGGCGGTGGACGGCGCGGTTTCGCTGTAGCGGGCCATGGGATCGGCCTTCTGGTGCCAGCTCAGGTCCTTGTACTGGATCTCAAACTTGTAGCGCGCCCCCGCGCCGGCGCCCGGCACGAAGATTTCCCACAGCCCGGAGCTGCCCAGGGAGCGCATGGCGTGCAGGGAACCATCCCAGCCGTTGAAATCACCGACCACCCGTACGGCGAGCGCATTGGGCGCCCACACCGAGAAGGCCACGCCCGTGACATCCCCGAGAACGGAGGGGAAGTGGCGCACATGCGCGCCCAGTGCGTTCCACAGTTCTTCGTGGCGCCCCTCCGAAATGAGGTAAATATCGGTTTCGCCCAGGGTGGGCAGGAAACGGTAGGGGTCATCCCCGCGGCTTTCCACGCCCCCGTACGAGGCCACCACCCGGTAATCGGGCACGTTGGGGGTGTCGAGCACCGCGCGCCAAATTCCGTTGTATTCGTGTACGGCAGGCACCCGCCCGTCCAGCGTTTCAATAAATACCGCATCCGCGAGCCGCCGAATGGTGCGAATGGTGACGGTGCTGCCGTTGGAATGGGGCCCGAGGACATCGTGGGGTGCGTAGTACCAACCCTTGGAAACAGCCTCGAGCGTGCCTTCATCAACTTCTACGTAATCAGACATGTGTGCCTCTCTGCACGATGGAGCGTAGGCGGTCAGAGCGGGAAACCACCCGCGCGCGCCGGTGATGTGCTGTGTCCTGCCAAGCGGCATCGCGGAATTTCCGGGAAGTACCGCGCGACTATCTACATATCCCAGGATACCTGAAAGATGCGCGATCCCGGGCCGCGGCTGCCTGCCGTGGACAGTGCGCGGGCCGGGTGCGGAGGAGGTGGCGGGCGTGGGTGGTGGTGTGCGAAGGGCGACGACGCCGCAGCCCGCCGCGGGGCGGCGGGCTGACCTGCGGATCTGCTAGTTCTCGAGCAGGCGGTGGACTCCGCCCAGGGGGAGATCGATCCAGTCCGGGCGCTGATTGACCTCGTACACAACTTCGTAAAGTGCCTTGTCCAGGAGGAGGGCGCGCAGCAGGGGCCGGTGCGCGGCGGGAATCGCGCCGTAGCCGGATAGGAAAGCAACTTCCGCGGCGCGGGTCCACGCGCGCATGCGGGAGGCGGGCTGGCCATCGCGTTCGCCCTGGCCACCGGCGTAATCGAAGGAACGCAGCATGCCGGCCACATCGCGCAGGGCGAGGTCGGGGGCCACGCGCTCGGGGAGCGGGCGCAGGGGCTCACCTTCAAAATCGAGGGCCACCCAGCCACGCCCCGGCACATCCACAACCTGCCCGAGGTGGTAGTCCCCGTGGATGCGCTGGAGCGCCGGCCAGGCAGTGGCCGCGGCGGCGGCAAAAACCTCGTTGATGCGCGCACGGCTGGCCGCTAGCTCGGGGGCCGCAGCAAGGGCGGCGCGAGCTCGTGCATGCCAGCTGGCCAGCTGCGCTTCGCGCAGCTGCGGCGTCGCCGCGGTGGTACCCAGGCGGGTGGCGAGTGCGGTGTGGAAAGCGCGGGTGAGGGAGCCGAGTTCGCGGATGCGTTCGGAAAAATCGCCCAGCAGCGCGCGGGGAGTATTCAGAACGGGGCTGTTCGGGGCGGGGAAAGAGCTCGTGACGACGCGCCAGGCGTCGTGGGCGCCGGTGAGGAACTCCTGCGCCACCAGCACATCGCTGCCCGCTGCGGCCGGACCGCCCACGAGCGCTGCCGAGCCCCACTGCGCGGGGACTGTGCCGGTATCCGAAAGCGCGGCCTGCAGCTCCACGTCCGGGTTCGCGCCCGGGCTCAGCACCCGAAAGAGCTTGATAATGAGGGGCACGGTGCTGGTCTGGTAGATGATTGAGCTATTGGATTGTTCGCCGCTCAGCGGCCGGGCAGCGCGGTAGCTCCCCGGGAAGTCGGCCGGGCGCGTGACCAGGTCAAGGGTGCTGTTGGTGGGCTGGCTCGGTGCCTTGCTGAGCGCCGGGGAATGTAGGAGGGGTTCGCTGCCCGGCTGGCCGGTGGCGGCCTCGAAGAGGAAACGCTGGCCGGCAGGATGCGTGGTCGCGTCGAAAATAAGGTGGCCGCGGGCGCGGGCAACCGGGGCGGGTGGCTCAGCCGGCGCGGTTGGCGCGGCCGGCGCGGTTGGCGCGCTCGGCGCGGCGTCGTCGTGCAGCGCGGACCCGGTAGCGGGGGCGAGGAGCAGCGGGACGTTGTAGAGCGTAGAGCCGGCGTCAATAATGAGCCAGGTGAGGGTGAAAGGCTCTGCGCCGCACGTGAAGTCAGCGCGGGCCCGCAGGTAGAGCGGATGGGCTTCGCCCCGGTACCAGCGCCGGGCGTGCATCCACGCCTCGAGTTCCGGAATCCGCTCACCGATGTCCCAACTCACGCTGCGTTCCCTTCTTCATGATCTGCGGTGTTCGCCGCGGTGGGCTTTTGCGCGGGTGCCGCGGCCGCCGGCGGCGCCGGGCGGGAGAGCGCAGCGAAGTCCACCTGTTCTCCGCTTTCTGCGGCGCGGGCACCTTCCACCGGGCCCGGTTCCGCTTGCCCGGGCGCATCTAGTTTGAGCCAGAAGAAATTGCGGCTGCCCAGCGTGACGTCATAACCGCCAGCGGCACCGACGGCCGGGAAACCTGCCCCGCCAAACACATCCGTGGCCAGCCACCCGGCATAGTCGGGCAGCTCGATGCGCCCGGCGCGCGGGGTATTGGCCAGGTTCATGATGCAGAGGAGGGTCTCCTCCGGGCAGGAGCGAGTGAAAGCGAGGATCGCGTCGTTATTCGATTCGCGCAGCACAAAATCACCCGAGCCCATGGCCGGGTGCCCGCGCCGCACCTCCAGAATCCCGTGAATCCAGTGGAGCAGCGACGCCGGCTGCGCGAGCTGCGATTCCACGTTGACCGCCTGGTAGTTATAGGACAGCGAGGTAATAGCCGGCAGGTAGAGCTGACCCGGATCCGCGGTGGAAAAACCGGCATTGCGATCTGGACTCCACTGCATCGGGGTGCGCACGCCGTCGCGATCCGGCAACCAAATATTGTCGCCCATCCCGATTTCGTCGCCGTAGTAGAGGTAGGGCGAACCGGGCAGGGAAAGCAGCAGCGCGTGCGCCAGCTCGATCTCCGCCCGGGAATTCCCCAGTAGCGGGGCGAGGCGGCGGCGGATCCCCACATTAGCTCGCATGCGCGGATCGTCGGCATACCAGCCGTACATGAGGGCGCGTTCTTCCGTGCTCACCATTTCCAGGGTGAGTTCATCGTGATTGCGCAGGAAGGTACCCCACTGGGCCCCGGCCGGAATCGCGGGGGTGCGCTCCAGAATCTCCCGGATCGCGGTGGCACGCTGGTCGCGCAAAGCGTAATAAATACGCGGCATCACGGGGAAGTGGAAGCACATATGGCATTCGGGCGCCTGCGCTGTTCCGAAATATTCGACGACGTCCTCCGGCCACTGATTCGCTTCGGCCAGCAAAAGCGTGCCGGGAAATTCCTCATCGAGGACCCGGCGCACCTTCGCGATAAACGCGTGTGTTTCCGGGAGGTTTTCGCAATTCGTGCCTTCCCGCTCATAGAGGTAGGGGATGGCATCTAGGCGCAGTCCGTCCACCCCTAGCCCGCACCAGAAGCGGAAAATATTGAGGACCGCTTCGTGCACCTTGGGATTATCGAAATTCAAATCCGGCTGGTGGGAGAAGAAACGATGCCAGAAATACTGTTTGCGCACCGGATCGAAAGTCCAATTGGAGACCTCGGTGTCCACGAAAATAATGCGGGCATCTTCGTATTTTTTATCGGTGTCCGACCACACGTAGAAATCCCCGTAGGGCCCTTCCGGATTCGCGCGGGAGGATTGGAACCACGGGTGATCCGCGGAGGTGTGGTTGATAACGATATCGATGATGACGCGGATACCGCGCCGGTGGGCCTGATCAACTAGCTCCCGAAAATCATCCATCGTGCCGTAGCGAGGATCCACGGCGGTGTAATCGGCGACGTCGTACCCGCCGTCCCGCCCCGGGGAAGGGTAGAACGGCGGGATCCAGATGCAGTCGATCCCCAGCCACTGGATGTAATCGAGATGCGCGATCAGGCCGCGGAGATCACCAACGCCGTCGGCATCGGTATCTCCAAAAGCCTTGAGCAGCACCTCGTAGAACACCGCGTGGCGATACCACTCCGGATCATCGATTAGCCCGGGGTGTTCGGACTGGGTGATGCGGGGCCCGGAAGTGGCAGCGTTGAGGGAAGGAAGGGACATAGGATCAGAGGGCCTTCACGGAGAGAATATGCGCTGGGGTGGTGAAGGGGTTGAGCCGCACGAAGGGCCGGTTATTCCACTGGAAATGCCCGCCGCCCAGCTCATCCACCACCTCGATATGCTCGGGTGCCTCGCCGCGCGGCAGACCGCTGGCATCGAAAGCACCGAAAGCGGACATATCCAGAGAGATCTCCGCCTCCTGGGTGGTATGCGGATCGAGGTTGAGCACCACAATCACGCGGTCCGCGGTTCCCGACGGAGTTTCCTCCGGGCGCGCCACCTTCGTGAAGCACAGAATATTCGGATTCGACGTGGGGTTAATGGTGATCCCGCGCAGGCGCTGGAGAGCCACGTGCTCCTTGCGGATCTCGTTGAGGCGGGTGAGAAGCCCTTGGATACCGTAGGGATCGCGGGTGTAATCCCGCGGGCGGTATTCGTATTTCTCGTTGTTATTCATTTCTTCGAAGCTGCCGCGCGGCTCCGATTCCACGAATTCATAACCGGAGTAAATCCCGTAGGAGGGCGCTCCCATCGCCGCCAAAATCGCGCGGATCTTCCAGCCGTTCGGGCCGGATTGTTGGAGATAGGGGGTGAGGATATCGTGCGTCGTCGGCCAGAAAGTGGGGCGCAACATCGCATCCGATTCCCGGCCGACCTCCCACAGGTAGTCCTCAATTTCCTTCTTTTCGTTACGCCACGCGAAGTAGCAGTAGGACTGGTGGAAGCCCACCGCGCCCAGACCCCGCATCATCGGCGGGGCGGTGAACGCCTCGGCCAGGAAAATAACCTCCGGGTGGGTGCGGCGGAATTCGGCCAGCAGCCGCTGCCAGAAACTCACCGGCTTGGTATGCGGGTTATCCACGCGGAAAAGCGTGACCCCGTGCGAAACCCAGGTTTCCAGCACGCCCTTGACCGCCTGGTAGATACCTTCCGGATCGTCATCGAAATTGAGCGGGTAGATATCCTGGTACTTCTTCGGGGGATTTTCCGCGAAAGCGATGGTGCCGTCCGGGCGGTGCAGGAACCATTCGGGGTGTTCGTGCAGCCACGGGTGATCTGGGGAGCATTGCAGTGCAATATCGAGGGCGACCTCCATGCCCAGATCCCGGGCGGTGGCTACGAAGGCATCGAAATCCTCGAACGTGCCCAGATCCGGGTGGATGGCATCATGCCCGCCCGCTTCGCTGCCAATCGCGTAGGGCGAGCCGGGTTCACCGGGCTGGGCAATCAGCGAATTATTCTTCCCCTTGCGATCAGTCAGGCCAATCGGGCTAATCGGAGTCAGGTACACCACGTCGAAGCCCATGGAGGCGATGCGGGGCAGATCTTCCGCCGCGGTGCGCAGGGTCCCGGAATGCCAGGTGCCTTCGTCGTCGCGCCAGGCTCCCACCGAGCGCGGGAACATTTCGTACCAGGCGCCGTGCAAGGCCAGTTCGCGGTCCACGGCGAGGGGGAAACGCGCCGATTCGCTCACGAAATCGCGCACCGGATACCTGTGGATAATATCTTCGACGACGTCGGACGTCACGGCCGCGAAACGTACCGAAGCCGGGATGGACTTTTTTCGAACGACGTCGATAGCGTCATTAATCGCCGGCCGGTCCTTTGAACCGCGCGGCAGCAATTTCGCCACCCTCTTGAGCAGCTGCTCGGCTTCGAGGAACACCAGGTCAATATCCTGGCCGACCGGGAGCTTCGCTTCGGCGGTATGCCGCCAGGTGGCCAGCGGATCCGACCACGAGCGCACAAAGAAGGCCCAATCGCCCGGCTCGGTGGGGGTGAGCCAGCCTTCGTAACGGCCCAGGCCCGGGCGTACCAGGACCATGGGAGCGCTCTGAACTTCGCGACCCTGCGGATCAACGAGGACGGCTTCACAGCCGAAAAGATCGTGCCCTTCGCGCCAGACGGTGGCCTGCACCGGGAAAGCTTCATTCACGGTTCCCTTAGCGGCCAGCGAGCCGTTTTGCACGCAGGGTGTCACATCCATAATCGGGATGCGGGCGATATTGGCCCGCGGGGCGGGGGCCGGGGCCACAGGTGCCTGCGGGAAAGCCGGCGGGTACCCTTCGGCGTTTGCACGGCCGTGCGTGGTAGGGGAGGCTGGGGACGTAGCGGTGGTTTGTGCCGCGGGGGTTTTCGCGGAGGTCTTCGCGGGGGCTTTTGCGGAGGTCTTCGTGCTTTTTGCCGATCCGGAGGCCTTTGTGGACTTTGCCGCGGTGGTGCTCTTCGTTGAGCGCCGGGTGGCCGCGGGTTTCTTCGGGGACGCTGCCTTTGCCGTTGCTGGCTTCTTCGCGGTGGCGGACTCCGCGGCGGCTGGCTTCGGGGCCGCGGGCGTGGTTGCCGGCTTCTTTTCGGGCGTGGATGCCGAATTCTTCGCGGGCGTCGTCGGTTCAATGGACATGGCTTATCTCCTCGTATCCTCGGGCGACATATGGCGGGAGTGCGTGCAAGCGGCAGCAACCCCACGGCTCGAGCGGCGACGCACGAGCCGATGATGCGTCTGTGTAAGGATGCTCACAAGCCCAATCCTATTAGGTTTCCGGGCTTCTGGCACACCGGCCCGCGGGGGTGGACGCATGGCAGGTTGGCTGCGTCGTCGTATGCGTGAGCTTCGGTCCGGCGCCACGGGAGGCACTATGTGTTTGTCGAGCTGTACTGCATTTGTTGTACATGCGAAGTACACCTCGGGAAAAGTGCCCCCGTCCTTGCCCTTGTTCTTGCCCTTGTTCTTGACCTTGTTTACGGAGCGACCAAAGCACAACTCCTGAACGGGATCGCGTAGTGCACGCCTCTTGTGTCCGGTGTAATGGTACTGGAGAACACCGGGCCTAACAGAGTGGTACTGCACGGCAGAAAACCGGGTGCTGGCTGTAGCTCCAGTACCACTTTGCGAGCCGGTGGAATACTGGTCGGTCAGTTCCGTCATTGGGTTCGCAGAAAGTAACGTCCTGACGTGGAGGTCTACAAAATGTAACCTCCCGCCATGACGTGCCTGCAAAAAGCAACGTCCTGGCGACTACGCGCACAAAATGCAACCACAGCTCACGAAATTGGTTTCTTAATGTAGTTGGTGTTGCTTTTTGTGTTAGGCGGTAGCCGCCGAGTGCTGGGAAGCGTTCCGCGACCAGGCTGGCCGGCGCGCTAATACACCATCTGGAGTGCTTCACGCACCTCCGCGAGCGTCTTATTGGCGCGCTCGTTGGCAATCTCAATACCTCGGCGCACAATCCCATCCACGTAACCGGGATCCTTGGCCAGCTCGGCGCGCTTGGCCCGGATAGGCGCAAACATCTCATTAATCGCTTCGGTGACGATCTTCTTGAGCGTACCGGCCCCGCCGTCGCCAATTTCTTCCGCGATCTCCACCGCGGGCCGCCCCTGCGCCAGCGAAGCCAACAGCAGCAAATTTGCCACTTCGGGGCGGTTGTCCGGATCGTAGGTAATATGCCGATCCGAATCCGTGACCGCTTTCTTGATGCGCTTGGCGGTTTCATCCGCGCTCATACCGATTTCGATGGTGTTACCGCGCGATTTGCTCATCTTGGCGCCATCCAAGCCCAAAATAGAGGTGCCCTCAGAAAGCAGGGCCTGCGGGCGCGGGAACACCGGGGTTTCACGCCCGGCCGGGCGGCCGTAGCGCGCCTCGAAACGATCAGCGATCACGCGTGCTTGTTCGAGGTGGGGGAGCTGATCCTTGCCCACCGGCACCAAATTAGCTTTGCAGAAAAGGATATCCGCGGCCTGGTGAACCGGGTAGGTGAGCAGCAGCCCGGAAAGGGGCCGCCCGCCCGTTGCCTCGTGTTCCGCCTTGACGGTGGGATTGCGGCGCAGCTCGGCGTCGGTCACCAAAGAAAGGAAGGGGAGCATGAGTTCGTTGAGGCCCGGAATAGCCGAATGCGGGAAAATAACCGCGGCATCCGGGTCGATACCCACCGCGAGGTAATCGGTGGCCAGGGAACGCACCCGTTCCCGGATAGGCCCGGTGCCATCCCGATCCGTAATGACCTGAAAATCGGCGATAACCAGCCAGGTTTCCACGCCTTTGCGCTGCAATTCCACCCGGTTGCGCAGCGAACCGAAGTAGTGCCCCAGGTGGAGATTCCCGGTGGGGCGATCCCCGGTGAGAACCCGGAATTCCTCCGGAGAAGTGTTGATCTTCTCCTTGATTTTCTCACTCAGGCGCTGCGCATGCGCCAGGGACGCGGCGGACGTGGACCGTTCGAGGGATTCCTCGACACTCATACCTTGCTCCTTCAGTCATACACCCAGGTCATACCCCCGAATTCCCCGGGAGCACGCTCTGCTTGTCTATTGTAGGCGCCGCTCGCCCGCTACCGCTCCGGATTGGCGAAGTACAGCTGCATCGTCAGCGGCTCCACCCGGGTGGAGGCCCCGGGCTGGTAGATACGCTCCGAGGACCGCGGGGTGGGCCAGGAAGAATCCCAGGCCAGCGCGAAGGGATTACCGCGCCCCTGCGGGAACCGGATAGGAACGTGGTGATTTGAGCCGTTGATGACCACGAGCGCATCGGCGTCGCGCTCAGAACCGGAACGCAGCATTTGCAACAACCGATTCGAAGGATCGAACCACCGGTGCTCGGGCATCGGTTCGCCGGTATCAGCAAACCACTGCAGATCGGGAATGTGATCGCGCCCGGAGGGCGATTCGGTGTAGAACATGCTCGGGCGCAAGACCCGGTGTTCGGAACGCAGCCGGAAGAGGTACGCCACGGTTGCCTGCAGCTCGCGCTGCCATTCCTCGCGGTCCCAATCCAGCCAGGACACGTGATTATCCTGGCAGTAGGCGTTGTTGTTCCCGAATTTCGTATCGGCAAATTCGTCGCCGCCGTAGAGCATGGGTACCCCGGCGCTGAAAACTAGCGTGCCGATGAGGTTGCGCATGGTGCGGGTGCGTGCCTTGAGCACGCCCTCGGGAAGCGGGGAGGTATCGGTGCCTTCCCCTTCTACCCCGTGGTTCCACGAGCGGTTGTTATCGGTGCCGTCCCGCCCGTTTTCTCCGTTGGCTTCGTTGTGCTTGGAATCGTAGGAGACCAGGTCGTAGAGGCTGAAACCATCGTGCGCGGTAATGAAATTGACGGAGGCAAGCGGCCCGCGCCCGGAGGGGGAACGCCCGTGCCCGAAAAGATCGGCGCTGCCGGCCAGGCGGGTCGCCACGTCGCGCAGGTCCCCGCCCAGGCCGCCGCCGGCAACCGCGCGCTGATCGGCCACCCAGAACTGCCGGATGGAATCGCGGTAGCGGTCATTCCAGTCCGCGGTGGGCGGCAAGAAATTACCGGTTTGCCAGCCGTTCGGCCCCAGATCCCAGGGCTCGTTAATGAGCTTGACGTTGGAAAGAATGGGATCGGTGGCCATCGCCAGGTAGAGGGGGTGGTTGGTATCGAAATGATCGCCCCGGCGTGCCAGGGTGGCGGCCAGGTCGAAACGGAATCCGTCCACGCCGATCTCGCTCACCCAGTAGCGCAGCGAATCGAGGGTGAGCTGGAGGACGGGCGTGCGCCGGAAATCCAGAGAATTCCCGGTGCCCGTGGTGTCATAAAACTGGCCGGGCTGGTTGGGTACCTGCATGTAATAGGTGGTTTGCCCGAAGCCGCGTAGCGAGACGGTGGGTCCGTTGACCCCGCCTTCACAGGTGTGGTTATAAACCACGTCAAGGATGACTTCCAGGCCGGCATCGTGGAGACGTGCCACCATATCGCGTACTTCTTGCAGCACGGCCAGGGGTCCAGCGGCGCGCGCGGTGGCGGTGGCCAGGCTCGGCTCGGGAGCGAAATAGGAGAGGGTGGAATACCCCCAATAGTTGGTGAGATCGCGTTCGGTGAGGAACGGTTCTGACATTTTCGCGTGGATGGGCAGTAGCTCCACGGCTGTCACGCCCAGGGAACGCAAATAATCGGTGACGATCGGGTGCGCTAGGCCGGCGTAGGTCCCGCGTAATTCTTCGGGGAGGGCGGCTAGCTGCTGGGTGAGTCCGCGCACGTGCGTTTCGTAGATAACCGTGTGGGACCAGGGCGTATACGGGTGGCGGATATGCGTTTCCGTGGGTGCGGTCACGACGCCGCGGCACATGGCCTCCAGGGAATCGGTATCGTCACGTTGCGGCGGAACCGGGACGGGATCCAGAGCGTCATTCACCTTGTGCCCGTACAATTCGGGTCCCAAGCGCGGGGTGCCGGTTATGGCCCGCGCGTAGGGATCAAGAAGGAATTGCGCGGGGTTAAAACGCATCCCGGTATCGGGATTCCACGGGCCGTGTACCCGGTAGCCGTATTCTTGACCGGCACGCACCCCGGACACGTGCCCCACCCAGGTGGTGAAACTCGCGTCCCGATGCAGGGAATAGCGACGCTCGGTCATACCCGAGGCACTGCGATCAATAAGGCACAGGTCAACAGCGGTCGCGTGCGGAGCCAGGACAGCGAAATCCGCCCCGGTATCGGTGAGGTGCGCCCCCAGACGCACGGGCCGCAATCGGACGGGCAGAGCACGCTCGGAGGCGCGCGCCACGTACCGGGATGCGGTCGGGGAAGTAGCCGGTAATGAAGTCACCTTCGTATTGTCGCAAAATATCGGCGTTCGGCAAGAATCCAGAAGAGTGATATTAGAATTTTGGTGGAAGGGCGACCGGCACGCGGCCGGTTCCGGAAGGGGCACGATGGTGGGGTACGACGGCGATTTAATCCTGGCACGCGGGAATCTGGACCGGGATGAACTTTCCCGAAACGACCCGCAGCGCCTGGCGGAATTGGCGGAAAATGCGGGATATCTGCTTATTTCGGGGTGGGGTGCTGTCCTGGATAATGACGGTGCACCCCTCCTCTTGAGCCGCGGTGAGCTCCCGCGCGCCACCGCGGATTCACCAACTGTTTACCTGGGGAAAGTTGCGGGGCGCCCCTATTTTGCGTGCGATCTCACCACCGTTATCGGCGGTGGGCCCACTCGTGATAACCCGGAAGTGGATGCTCCGGGCTACCGGATTGGCTCGCTGCAAAATTACGCACCGTCCTGGAGCGCGGATATGTCGGCACTGGTGACCGCGGCGGTAGCGATCCTCAATACCTGGCGTGCTACCCGCTGGTGTGCGGTATGCGGCCAGCGCATCACCGTGGATAGCAGCGGCTGGAGCGGGCAGTGCCCGGAAGGCCACGTGGTCTTTCCGCGCACCGACCCGGCCGTCATTATGGCGGTGCTTGATTCGAATGATCGTATTTTGCTGGCGCATAACGCGCGCTGGCCCGCTGGGCGGCACTCCGTACTCGCGGGTTTTGCCGAGGCGGGGGAGTCACTGGAAGCGGCGGTGCGCCGCGAGGTGCGCGAAGAAGTAGGTGTTCCGCTGGGCGAGATAAGCTACTTCGCCAGCCAGCCCTGGCCCTTCCCGCGTTCCCTCATGATCGCCTACGTGGCGCGGGTGGAGCCGGAGGCGGAAGTCCGGGCGGGTGGGGCGGATGCCCTGGTGCGCGTGGACGGGGAAGAAATCGACCATGCCGCCTTCTACAGCGCCGCACAATTAGATGCGGCCCTGCGCGAGGGTAGCCTCACCCTGCCCGGACCTTCCTCGGTGGCCGCGGCTCTCATCACCGAGTGGTACGGACCCGAAATTCGGCCCTATCTGGGCTGGTAATAATTAGCCCGAGTGCCGCTCTAGTTCCCGGGGGAGGCGAGTTCAGCGAGTTTCGCTTGCACTTCTTTCAGGCTCGGATTTGTCAGGGTGGCGCCGTCGGCAAACTCAAGGGTGGGCACCACTTTATTGCCGCCGTTGAGAGCCGCAACCTTGGTGGCCGCGGCCTCATCTTCTTCAATATTCACCGCGTTCCAGGTGATGCCGGCCCGCTTGAGCTGGGCGGAAAGGTTGCGGCAGTAGCCGCACCAGGGCGTTGTATACATTGTGAAATCAGCCATGGAGTGATCTTAAGGTGCGAGATGTTCGGCGCGCCACGGGTTTCGATGAGGGGAAAATTTCTGTCGGGGGCGTGTGGCATCCTGAGAGAGCAAGGAGGAACACGATGGACTCACCCGAGGAATTGCTGGAATTTCTGGATCCGGATCAGCGCGCGGTCGCTACCGCTTTACGCGGTCCGGTGTGCGTGCGTGCCGGGGCGGGCACCGGGAAAACTCGGGCTATTACCTACCGGATCGCCTACGGGGTGCGCAGCGGGGTTTATGCCCCACACAACGTTATGGCGGTTACCTTCACCTCCCGCGCGGCCGGGGAATTACGTTCGCGCCTGCGGGATCTCGGGGTGGGCGCTGTACCCGCCCAAACATTCCACGCCGCCGCGCTGCGCCAACTCTCCTACTTCTGGGGTACCGCGGTGGGGGGCACCATCCCGCGGATCACCGAATCGAAATTCGGGCTGGTCTCCCAGGCTGCCGGCCAGATCGGTCTACCTACCGATAAAGTGAGCATCCGCGATCTCACCGCGGAAATCGAATGGGCTAAAGTCTCGATGATCAGCCCGGATAACTACCCGGAAGCCGCCCTGGCGGCCGGGCGCGGGGAAGTCGCCGGCCAGCTCAGTAGCGATATAGCGCGGCTGGCGAAAACCTATGAAGAAGTGAAAACCGAACGCCGCGTTCTCGATTTCGATGATGTTCTCCTCCTCCTCGTCGGGATCCTGCTGGATCGGGCGGATATCGCTCGCCAGATACGCGAGCAATACCGCCACTTCGTGGTCGATGAATACCAGGATGTTTCCCCCCTCCAACACCGCCTGCTGCAGCTATGGCTGGGGGACCGGAAGGATCTGTGCGTCGTCGGGGATGTTTCCCAGACCATTTACTCCTTCGCTGGCGCATCCTCCTCCTACCTCGCCCGCTTCCAACAGGAATACCCGCGGGCTCGCATTATCGAACTCACCCGTGATTACCGTTCCACCCCGCAAATTGTGGCGGCTGCGAATACCGTTATTGCCGATGATGTTTCGGAAGGCGCGGTGCAGCTGGTCTCCCAGCGCCGCTCCGGGCGCCCTGTTACCTTCCGGGAATACGAATCAGAGGGGGCGGAAGCCGCCGCAGTTGTGAGCGCGATCCAAGCGCTCGCCGCGGAAGGCACCGCGCTCTCGGAGATAGCCATTCTGTATCGCACCAATGCCCAATCGGCGGAATTTGAGGCAGCACTGTCCAAAGCGGGGGTGTCCTACCAGGTGCGCGGGGCGGAAAAGTTCTTCTCGCGCCGTGATGTCCGCGAAGCCATGGTGGCCATGCGCGCCGCGGCACGCTCCGGGGTGCATGGCCCGCTGGCGGATAACGTGCGCACCGTGCTGCGCCAGATGGGGTGGCGGGATGAAGCGCCGGCCACTGCCGGCTCCGCGCGGGAAAAATGGGAAGCCCTCCACGCCCTCATCACTCTCGCGGAGGATATGGAGGATAACCGGGCTGCCTCCATGGCTGATTTCGTGGTGGAACTGGAAGAACGCGCCGCCACCCAGAATGTTCCCGAATTGGAAGGCGTTACGCTTTCCTCCCTGCACGCCGCTAAAGGTTTGGAATGGGAAGCGGTTTTCTTGGTGGGGATGAGCGAAGGACTCATGCCCATTTCCCTCGCGAAGAAACCTGCGGCTATTGAAGAAGAACGCCGCCTCCTCTACGTGGGAATCACCCGGGCTCAAGAATTTTTACAGCTTTCCTATGCCGCCTCCTCCGGGCACCGTTCGGGCCGGAAAGTCTCCCGCTTCCTTACCGGGCTGTGGCCACAATCAGAAGAGGAAGAAACCTCGCGGGCCACCCGCTATCGGCGGCGCTCGCGGGCCGCTGCGGAAGAATTCGCCGCTGACTACCCCGAAGATGTGGCACTCTTTGAGCAACTCGTAGCCTGGCGGGCCCAACGCGCCCAGGCCACCGGCAAACCCGCCTACACAATTTTCCATGACACCACGCTGCGGGCGCTCGCGATAGCAAAACCGCGCAGCATCCACGCACTCGCCCAAATCAAGGGGGTGGGAGCTACAAAACTCGCTATCTACGGGGAGGAAATCCTCGCCCTGCTGGCCGAACACTGAGCGCAAGCGCTCCTGGCCGGTTATTCTTAGGCCGCTGCGGGGCCTGCTTCGCAGGGGCAACGCTCATGCGAGGAAAGCGCAACCCGGTAGGGGTAACCGGGCAGCGGCGGCACTACCCACTGGGTTCCCCGAGCATAGTCCGCTTGCCCACCCAGGGCTACAAGCGCGCTGTGCACCGCGAGCGCTGCCGCGAGGGGTACCCCGGGAGTGAAGGGAGCATTTCCGCGGGTGCTAAATACCTGGGGAGCCAGATAGCGCCAGGCAGGATCCGCGTCCATCGCTGCGAAAAGCAAACACCGAGCACACGGCCCACTCCCCGGAACCACCACCGGGCCCACCCGAATATCAATATCCTCGATATAGGCCAGCAGATAAGGAATGCGCTGCGTTTCCCACGGGGAACACCGCAGCGGATCAGGTAGCTGCAAAGAGGTCACCAGCGCGAGATCGGGACGGCCCCATTCCCAAGCAGGCCCGGCCGGTTGGGCGGCCACGCGATTTCCGCGCCCGGTGGCCGCCGCTTGGTTCGCGTGCTTCGCTTGCTTCGCGGCCCGTTCTATTCCCAGCGGCGTAACCCGATGGGCCTCCGCAGCAACCTCGATGACCGTAGTTCCCCAGCCGCGCTCGCGAAAGTAACTTTGCAGTGCCTGGTGCCGCGCGAATGTACGCCAGCTTGGCCGCCGGAAAATTGGGTGGTCAGTGCCGTGGGGTCTGCTGGTATCCGAGGTGAGAATATAGCCCAGGCCACCGGCAGCAAGAACTGTGCAGATCTCTACCGCCAGGGCATCCAAACGCTCAACGAAAACTGTGCGCCAGGCCAGGTCGGGGGAACCCGGCGGGGAAGTTTCTAGCAAGTCGGAATCCCGAAGCGTGCCCAGAAGCGAGCGTGCCCGCTCCTTGCTCACCGCGCGCCGCTTACACGCATCGAAGAATTCGCTTTCCGTACCGACGGAAGCTAAGGAGGAAACTACCTGCTGTTCCGCCACAGAAAGCCCCGTTAGCCGCAGTGCGACGCGCGGATCAAGACCGATCTGCACTTCATGCGTATCTGACCAGTACACTCCCAGCGGCGAGCGAATCATCATGAGACCACCTTGATAAACACCATGGCCTCAGCATAAAAAGCGCATCGCACCAGCGCGAAAGCCCATCCACAGGCACGGGTATTATCCCCAGAGCTGCCTTAGTTATCCACAGCGGGTTCTTCAGGTCACTCGGGTCTTTCGGGTCCCGCGGGTCACTCGGGGCGCGTGGGTCCTTCAGGTCACTCGGGTTGCTCGGGTCCTTCAGGTCCGGACGTGTCGGTCGTGCTCGAGTCCCCGGTGGCCTGGTGCGGCGTCGTCGTACCGAAACCCGGTTCGTGCGGCGCGTTGCCGAAAGGCGTGCCCCCATCACTATTGCTCAGAAGCTCCGCGAGGAAAGCATCCAGCTCCTCATCCAGCGCGGAGGGTTGTTCCGCGGGGGAGAAGAAACGGTCCGGATCGTCGAGGTGTTCGGGGAGCGGCAGTAAATCGGGGTGCTTCCAGAGCGCGTCGCGCCCCTCCATGCCACGTTCCCGGGCGGCGCGTGCCCAGAAGGCTGCCGCTTCACGCAAACGCCGCGGCGCGATATCGAAACCAACAAGAGGGCCGAAAACGCGGTTCGACGGCGCTTCGGTTACCTCGCGGCGCGTGAGAGCCTCCGACAGCTTCATACTATGGGGAAGCTGGGCCGCCACCGCGGTGCTCGTGACAGCGCTGACCCAGCCCGCCACCAGCGAAACAATATGCTCGAGGCGCTCCAGCGTAGCCTGCTGGGTGGGGGTGCGGGTGAAAGCGAAAACCTCATTCATGTCCAGGTCCGGCATCTGCCCGGACATGAGCTGTTCGGGATCGAGCTGGAGCTCGCGGACCTTCTCCTCGATGGCGTCGGTATCGATGGCGATATCGGCGGCGTAGGCGGCCACGGCGTCAAGAATCGTGCTGCGCAACCACGGTACCTGGGAGAAGAGCCGGGCTGCGGCCTGTTCGCGCACCGCCACGTAGAGCTCAACTTCACGCGCATCCACATCCAAGCCCGCGGCGAATTCCGAAATATTAGCCGGCACCAGCGCGGCCGTTTCGCCCTCCACCAGCGGGAAACCGGCGTCCGCGGTGCCGAAGGAAATGTGGGCGAGTTCCGCGAGCCCTTGGCCGTATTGCATTCCCAGTAACGACGCCGTCATTCCGGAGAGCATCCCCTCCAGCCCGCCGGGAATCCCCCCGAGCATCCCGCCCGATAGCATCTGGCGCATCTCCTCCGGGGCGCGTTCGAGCTGCGCGCTGAGAGCTTCACCGAAAGCCCGCGCGAGGTTCGCACCTACCGGAGCGGTGAGTTTCCGGAAGGTCGGGAGGGAATGAGCGATCCAGTCCAGGCGCGACCACACCTGGTTCGGGCCGCGCGGCGGATCGAAAACCGTGACCGGGTCAAGCCACAAACTTGCCACGTCCATCGCGGAGCGGGCCTGATCACCCGCGGCGGCGGTGGGAAGCCCCGGCCCGGATTTATTCACGGTATCCCGGGCGACCTGCTCCCCGATTTTCCAATTGACCGGCCCCTCACCCGAGGAACCGAGCATGGCGCGGATCTGATTCATCACCAGCCCGATATCAGCCGGCAGGCCCGCGCCGGCCGCGCCGCCCATCCCGGGAAGCCCGGGGAACGCTCCGCTGCCCGTGCCGGTGCCAGTGCCGTTCCCGGATGTTGCATCGCCGCCGGGGGCGAGGGACCGCAGGATTTCCTCGGCCGCCTCATCGCCGAGGACTGCCCGCAGCATCTTTTCCCATTCGTCACGCGGCTGTGAATTCTCAGTCATTCTTCTCCTCGAGGTCCACCACTAAGCCTAAAACACCGCGGGCCCGCGCGGGTAGGCGCCTCCGCCCCTGGCGCAGGAGCCGGGGCCCGCGCGGTACCGGCACGCTGTCGTGAACGGCGGGATAGGCGAACGGCGGGATAGGCGAGCGGTGGGATAGGCGAGCGGCGGGACACGTGAGCAGCGGGACACGTGAGCAGCGGTAGGACTGAGCCGCGCGATCAGGCATGATGGAGAGGTGATGAAAAAACGTGGTCAGGCAGGTAGTCCCCGTTCCGCGCGCCGCAATTCTCGGGCCGCGCGCCGCAGCGGCTTTATTTTTGCGAGCCTGGCGGTCCTCGCCCTTCTGCTCCCGGGTGCCTACACGGTGGAAATGGCCGGCCCCGCCCTTGACGTAACCGGGGAGGTGGCCGGTACCCGACTGGTCAGCGTGGAGGGTGTGCCTACCTATCCCACCGATACCCAGCTGTATATGACCACGGTGTCCGCGGCGGGGAACCCCGAGGCGGGAACCCTGGGCGCGCACGCCCTGTGGGCGCTGGTCGATCAGGAATCCCAGCTACTGCCGGTGCGCCTGCTCTACCCGCCCACGCTTTCCAGCGCGGAAGACGATGCCCGCAATGCTGAACTTATGAATAACTCCCAAACCGTCGCGGCCGGAGTTGCTTTGGAAAAGGCCGGCCACCACGTCACCATGAAGCTGCGGGTGGCGGACATTCCGGAAGGCTCCCCGGCGGCCGGTCAGCTTGAAGCAGACGATATTATTACCGGCATTGCTGCCCCGGGCACCGCACCCACCACCGTCTCCACTTTCGGGGAACTTTCGAAAGTCCTGCACGCTACCGAACCGGGGAGCACCGTCACGGTTTCCTACCAGCGCGGCGGCGAAGCCGGCACCACAACAATTATTACCGCGCCCTTCCCGCCGGATGAAACCGGCTGGATCCACCCCGGCTCCCTGCTGGGAGTGTCCCTCGCTGTTGAGGACGTGCAGCTCCCGGCCACCGTCACCTACGCGGTGGAAGGCATCGGCGGGCCCTCGGCCGGCCTCATATTTGCGCTGGGCATGTACGACGAACTCACTCCCGGCTCCCTGGGCGGCAGTGCCGTTATTGCCGGCACCGGCACCCTCGCTTTCAACGGGGAGGTGGGGCCCATCGGCGGAATCCAGCACAAGATCGTGGGGGCGCGCGAGCGGGGCGCCACCGATTTCCTCGCCCCGGCCGCGAATTGCGGGGAAACAATCGGGTACGAACCGGAAGGCTTACGTATCTGGGCGGTCCGGAATTTTGACGACGCCGCAGCTGCCGTCCGGGCCATCGGCGCGGGGCGTACCCCGAAACTCCCCACCTGCCAGGATATGGCTGCGGGCCGGTAGGGGCGTGTTCGCGGGCGGCGTCGTCGTACCAAAAAACCGTTGACGCACGCGCGATTCTCAGCTTTTTCCGCTATGTTTGATAGGGAATAGTGATGGCCGGGCGCACCCCTGCGCCGCGGAAGAAGTTGAGGATTTCGTTTGAGTACAACCGCACATCCCCGTTTGAGGCGGGAGACGCCGGGAGCTTTTTGGTGGACACTGGGTGTTCTCGCCATTCTGCTCGTGGCGCTCGTCGTCGGATCGGGCGTTTACACCGACGTTAAATGGTACGAACAAATCGGCGCGGCTCGCGTGTTCTGGACCCAATGGGGCTGGACCATCGCGCTGGGCACCATTGGCACCCTCCTGGTTGCCATTGTGCTGTGGCTGAATTTCCGCCTCGCGCGCACAAAAGATGAGGGCATCCAGGCCCCCAGCGTCGCGGGCTACCGCAAGGCGGCGGAAAAGTACCGCTGGGCCACCAACCTGGGCCTGCCGCTGCTCGCCGGCCTGATTTTCGGCGCGCCGCTGGCGGGTGAATGGCGCACCTACCTCATGTGGATTTTCCGTACGCCTTTCGGGGATACGGATCCGCAGTTCGGGCGCGATGTGGCCTTCTACGTCTTCACGCTCCCGGTGCTGCAATCAGCGTTGAGCTTCGCGATTACCCTGCTGGTGATCGGGGCGATCGGTGCGGTGCTGGGCCATTACCTCTACGGCGGGGTCACGGTGGATTCGGGCAAGGTGCGGGTACGCAACCGGGCTCGGGTGCATTTCTCCGTGCTGGGGCTGCTGGCCTTTATCCTGGTGGCTGCCTACTTCTGGTTGAGTCGCTACACCCTGCTGCTGTCCAATAATGATCGTTTCTCCGGGGCGTCCTATACGGATATTAACGCCAAGCTGCCCGGGCTCACGATCCTCGCGATTACCTTCCTGGCTATCGCGGTGCTTTTCGTGATTTCGGCGCTGCGCGGTTCCTGGCGGATTATTACCGCCGGGCTGGTGGTGGCCCTGGTCACCGGGGCCACGGTGGGCTGGGCCTGGCCGGCACTGGTGGAGCGCTTCCGGGTCACCCCGAACGCTATCGAGATGGAAACACCGTATATTGACCGCAATATTTCGGCCACTCTCAAGGCATACGGCCTGGATAACGTGGAGACCATTCCCTATAACGCCCGCACCGATGCGGAAGCCGGGCAGCTGCGCAATGACGCGGAATCCACCGCGCAAATCCGTCTCCTCGACCCGAATATTGTGTCCCCCACCTTCAACCAAATGCAGCAGAACCGCCAGTACTACGGTTTCGCCTCCCAGCTGGCGGTGGATCGCTACAACCTCAATAAGACGGACCGGGATACCGTGATCGCGGTGCGAGAACTCAACCTGGACGGCCTGGGCCCGGACCAGCGCAACTGGGTCAATGACCATACGGTCTACACCCACGGCTACGGCGTGGTGGCTGCCTACGGTAATACCACTTCCGCCTCCGGCGCCCCGCAATTCCTCCAGTACGGTATTCCCTCCCAAGGTGAGCTGGGCGAATATGAGCCGCGCGTGTACTTCGGGCAGAACAGCCCCGAATACTCCATCGTGGGGGCTCCGGAAGGCACCGCGCCCTGGGAAATTGACTATCCCTCCGATGCCGCGGAAGGCTCGCAGGTTCTCAATACCTACACCGGCGACGGCGGCCCCTCGGTCGGGAACTTCTTTGACAAACTCATGTTTGCCATCAAGTTCCGCTCCACGGATATTTTCTTCTCCGATCGTGTGACTTCCGAATCGCAGATTCTTTTCAATCGCGACCCGCACGAGCGGGTGCGCAAGGTGGCCCCCTACCTCACGCTTGATTCCAAGGCTTACCCGGCCGTAGTGGATATGGACGGGGATCCGGCCACTCCTAAGCGCCTCGTGTGGATTATCGACGGGTACACCACCTCGAATAACTATCCTTATTCGGCGCGGGAATCCCTGGCCGCGGCCACCACGGACGCCCTCAACTCGCGCGGCATGTACGGGGCGGCCTCCGGCCAAGACGTCAATTACATCCGTAACTCCGTCAAGACGGTTGTGGATGCCTATGACGGTTCGGTTTCCCTCTACAAGTGGGATGAGAAAGACCCGATCCTGCGGGCCTGGGAGTCAATCTTCCCGGGTATGGTGCAGCCGATGGACAAGATGTCCGGTGATCTCATGGCGCATGTGCGCTACCCGGAGGACCTGTTCAAGACGCAGCGTTCGCTGCTGACCCGCTACCACGTCAAGGACCCGGCCTCCTTCTACTCCGGTGGTGACTTCTGGAATGTTCCGAACGAACCGGCGGTGGATACCGCTGGGGCTAGCGGGATCGCCGCGGCGCAAACCGATAGCAAGCAGCCGCCCTACTACCTGACGTTGCAGATGCCGGGCCAGGATTCCGCGGAATTCTCCCTATCCACGGGCTATATCCCGGGCGGGCAGACGGATCGCAATATTATGACCGGTTTCTTCGCGGTGGATTCCAATGCGGGATCCACGCCGGGGGAGAAACGCGAGGGGTACGGCAAGCTGCGGCTCCTCGAGCTGCCGCGCGACCTCACGGTACCCGGCCCGGGCCAGGCGCAGAATAACTTCCTTTCCGACCAGAATGTTTCCCGCGCGCTCAACCTGCTGCGTTCGGGTGGTACCACGGTGCGGATGGGTAATCTGCTCACGCTCCCGGTGGGCGGTGGCATGCTCTACGTGCAACCGGTTTATGTGCAGGCTTCGCAGGGCACCACCTACCCACTCATGCAGTACGTGCTCACTGCTTTCGGTGATGGGAATATCGGATTCGCGCCCACCCTGGAAGAGGCTCTCAACCAGACTTTCGGGGGTGATTCGGGTGCCCAGGCCGGGGACGCCGGATTGCAGAACGTCAAGGAAGATATTTCCGCCGGTGATGGCAAGGCGCCCGCGGCGGGCACGCCCGGTACTACCCCGGGCGCCGCGCCTACTCCCGGTACGACGACGCCCGCCCAACCCGCGCCCCAGCAGCCCAGCGCTGCACCGGGTGCCGCGGCTCCCGCTCCGGCTCCGGCCGCGGGTGGCACCCCGCAGGAGCGTTTGGATGCCGCGCTGCAGAGCATGAAGCAGGCGGTGGGTCAGGCAGATAGCGCGATGAAGAGCGGGGATTGGGCGGCCTACGGGCAGGCCCAGAAGAACCTGCAGACCGCGCTGGATCAGGCCATCGCAGCTCAGAAGGAGCTGGAAGGAGCTAAGTAAGTCCGCTTAGGGCATCCCGGTAGCTGGGCAGGGCCTGACCCTGCGGCGGGACTGATCCTGTGGCGGGACTGATCCCGGCCATGCTCCTCTCACGTGGCGGCCACCCGAGAACGGGTGGCCGCCACTGGCGTCTCCGGGAGCGGGAGCCGGGTGGAAGGGCTAGCCGCCCGAGTGGTTATTCATGGGTTGAGCTGGGCTATTGCTGCGCGGCGTCGTCGATAAAAATACGGTACGCGGGCAACGGAGCCGCAGCGAAACGGCACCAGGGCGGTCGTGGCACGCGGCCGGTAGTGCAAGTAATAATAGAAAAGCTGCGCATTTATGGATACTTATCCAGCGGGCGCCCCAGTCTGGGTATATTCAGCTTTATGAATGCTGTTGTGGTGGCTGTTTGTTTGATGCTCCTCCTCGCGGTACTTCGTGTGCACGTGGTACTGGCTCTGTTTATCGGCGCGCTCGCCGGTGGTTTACTCAGCGGGATGGGCCTGGAAGGGACCATGGTGGCCTTCCAGGAAGGCCTGGGTGCCGGGGCGAAAATTGCGCTCTCCTACGCGCTGCTCGGTGCTTTCGCGATGGCGGTGGCCCACTCGGGGCTTCCGAATCTGCTGGCGCAGTGGATGCTCGGCCATCTGCGCAGTTCTGACGGGAGGGGCGCTCGCAAGCGTGCCTTCACCCGCTGGGCCATGCTAGCCGGGATCTGCGCGATGGCGGTGATGAGCCAGAACCTCATCCCGGTGCATATTGCTTTTATTCCGCTGCTTATCCCACCGCTCCTGGTGGTTATGAATAATCTGCGCCTGGATAGGCGGGCGGTGGCGTGTGCACTCACGTTCGGACTGGTGACCACCTACATGTTCCTCCCTATCGGTTTCGGGAAGATCTTCCTTACCGATATTCTGCTGGGGAATATCGCGAAGGCCGGGATGGACGTGAGCGGTATTAACGTGATGAGCGCGATGGCGATTCCGGCGGCGGGTATGGTGGTCGGTCTGCTGCTCGCGGTTTTCGTGACGTATCGTAAGCCGCGCGAGTATCGGGACGTGGCGGTAGATGCGAGTGCCGCGGGTGCTGCGGGTGCTAGTGCGAACGGCGCGGGTGATGCGAGCGGCGCGGGTGCCGGCGCGACCCCGGCTATTTCCCGCTACCGCATCGTGGTCTCATTGGTGGCGATTCTGGTGTGCTTCGGGATCCAGCTGATTCTCAATGCGGTGGACTCGGATGCTGATGCGCTGTTGGTGGGTGCGCTGGTGGGTCTGTGCGTTTTCATTTTCTCCCGCGCCATCAAGCTGCACGAGGCCGACGATGTCTTCACTGGCGGCATGAAAATGATGGCTCTTATCGGCTTTATTATGATTAGCGCCCAGGGCTTCGCGAATGTCATGAGCGAGAGCGGGCAGATCGAACCACTTGTGAACGCTACCGCGGCGATGTTCGGGAGTAATAAGGCGATGGCTTCGCTGGCCATGCTACTTGTTGGCCTGCTGGTGACGATGGGGATTGGTTCATCTTTCTCCACGCTGCCGATTATTGCGGCGATCTACGTGCCCCTGTGTGTCACGTTGGGTTTCTCCCCGCTGGCCACCGTTTCGATTATCGGCACGGCCGGTGCGCTGGGAGATGCTGGTTCGCCTGCCTCGGATTCCACCTTAGGGCCGACGGCGGGGCTCAACGCAGACGGCCAGCATGACCATATCCGCGACTCGGTCATCCCCACCTTTATCCATTTCAATATCCCGCTGCTCATCGCAGGATGGATTGCTTCGCTGGTGCTGTAGCGGGTGAGGCGAGGCCAACAGCGTGCCCATGATTCCCACTCGTTACAGGAGTAACAGCAGTCCCGGCGGGGTGGGGGTTCTTTTTCCGAGCTGTACTTCGCCTGTACAACATGTGAAGTACAGCTTTGAAAAATATACCCGTCCTCCCGCCGGTCGGGATGCTCAGCGTTTAGATGCGCTTGGGTATACAGGCCGTAAGCACGAGGATGGTACGAGATACCGGAGGTTCTTACCGCCTTCCTGGCATATCAGGAGTCATAAGGAACTTCGGACGTAGCCGGTTTCCTAGAGATTTTAAGGGAACTCGTAGATAAGTAAATGTGCGTTCGCTGGGGGGGGTATGACAAGAGTGCCTGACCGGTGTTCTACCTGGTCAGGCACTCTCTTTCGTGGCGGGGAGAGGATTTGAACCTCTGACCTCCGGGTTATGAGCCCGGCGAGCTACCGAACTGCTCCACCCCGCGGCGACTGTTCTACTATACACGTCCACCCTTTATGATGCAAGTATGATCCCCGTCTCCGTGAGGTGAGTGTGCTGTTGGTGTGAAAATTTATTCGAGATGTTAGGTGTGTAGCGCGGATTTCACGAAATTCAGTAGTATAAGTAAACTAACTAAAGTCAAGATATGCACATACTGATGGAGGTGTGGTGAAGCTGCAGCATCTGGAGGCCTTTGTCGTGGTCGCGAGGGTCGGATCAATTAAAGAAGCTGCCGTTGAACTGAACTGCAGTCAGCCCTCGGTTACGAAGCAGATTCGCGAATTAGAAAAGACACTGGGGCAAGAGCTCCTCGACCGGTCTGGACGCGGAATACGGCTTACTCCTGTAGGGGTGCTGTTTGCGGGCAGGGCCCGAGAGATTCTTAGTCTGTCTCAGCGTACGGTCGAAGAATTCAGCATGTTACACGGCGATATTGGTGGGCATGTGGTCGTGGGTACCGTTGAAAGTGCGGCCGTTATGGATGTTGCTCACGCGATTAAACGAGTGCGGGATAAGCATCCTGGCGTTGGTGTAACACTACGTAGGATACGTAGAGAGACCATTTTGCAAAAACTTGCGAGTAACGCGTTGTCTTTTGCTGTCGCTCCAGATTCCTGGGATCTAGCAGGGTATGAGCGGCTTTCCTTGCCAACGGCAGATCGATGGGGGATTCTGGTTCCTGCTGCGTCTTCTCTTGCCGCTAAGGAAAGCGTGACTGTAGAAGATCTTGAAGGCCTTCCGCTCATTTGTCCGGATGATAGTGTGGGTCATCGACTGTTGGCTCGTTGGTTGGACGACCATGGCGATCAATGCCAAATTATTTATGATGTCGTCTACCATGCACCACAATTAGTTGACGCCGGGGTTGGTTATGCCATTATCAATGACTGCTCGGCCGGCCGGTGTTCACCGCTCGGTTTAGTATTCGTTCCGTTAGCCCCATTGACCCGCTCGCGTACGAGCCTGGTATGGGATCCGAGTCGCGCACTAACCCGCGTGGAACTTGCGTTCTTGGAAGAGGTTCGCGGGATCGGTGCGTAGGTAAGGCGGTAGTTCGTACGCAACCATGAAAGTCCGCGACCATCGATATTTAATAGAATATACGTTAATTATGTAAATGGGACAGTTTCTATCCCGCGATTGAAATATAGTTAAATGTCGATGTGGGGTGTATGTGGAGGTTGGGTAGATAGTTATTTGCGTCATATTTTGCTGGGAAATTTCTTGCGGAAGACCTTTAAATAGGTAGAAAGTCCTCCCTCCTTGCGGGGGTATTAGGGTGAAACGCCAGGTCAGAATCGTAATCGTGCGATTAATAAAATCTCATTAAATCCAAAAATTGCAATTTATAGTTATGTTACGATTCTGAATGATTTAGCTGGTGTGGCGCGTTACTTATTGTGTTTTGGTGATGCTCAGGCGCATCTCTTTCACATAATTCACCTAAGTGGCGATATGCGCACCCGCAAGTCATCCGATTATCTACCAATGGAGAAAAGATGTCTCACTACACGGGGGTGCCTAAATCGGCACCCGGCATTTTCACTCCGGCTGGCACGCGAACGCGGGGGGGGTGCTCTCCGTAAGAAACTGTGGGCCGGTATCACGGCTGCAGCGCTATGTCTGAGTCTCACCCCTACATTTAGTGCGCCTTCTGCGCAAGCTTATGAACTGGAGCGGTCAGACGGAGTACTCGGTGAAATTAAAAGCTCGGTATATGGCCGAGTTTTTCTTGACCGGGTGGGGAATGTTGCTACTTTCAATAATGGTGATGAAGGACTAGCTGGCGTAAAGGTTTACGCGCAGTGGGTTGACTTTAATAATAAAAAGCTGAAGGGTGCTGTCTCGCCGGTCTATTGGACCGAAACTAAAGCCGATGGCAAGTATTCGATCAAGCTCCCTAATTGGACGGACGCACTTGGTATCGAGCATGAGTGGAAAGCTCAGGCAGGGCAAGGCTTGCGTATTTGGTCCGATAACCCCGATAAAACCAAGTACGTCAATTCATTTGTCGAATCCGACGGCGTATTTGTTCGTAACGGGACGGTGCAGCGTTATGTAGGTACGTGGAATGCATGGCCACAGTCCGCTGCGGAGAACTTCAATATTTCATATCAGGAGCGCCCGCAAATTAGCGAGATGTTCCCGGATGAGAGCACCTGGAAGGAAACCACCAACCAGGAAAATGGTGGCTGGGTTTCGGGTCGTGTTTTCTATGACCAGAGGAATGTGTTTGGTGCACCTAAGGCGGTGCGCATGTTCCAAGACAGCTTTGGTGATGTTGCAGTACCTGGCGTTAAAGTGGTCGGCGCTTACGTTCAAGACGGAGTCGCGAAACTCTTCGACGAATGGAAGAAGAATCACAACGGCTATACTCGCGAGCAGTTTAAAGCTGCGCAGCGTGAAATTATGGCGAAGTATGAGCAGGATAC
The DNA here is from genome assembly GCF_051905915.1 of Actinotignum sp. UMB0459. Lineage (NCBI taxonomy): Bacteria > Bacillati > Actinomycetota > Actinomycetes > Actinomycetales > Actinomycetaceae > Actinotignum > Actinotignum sp. UMB0459. The sequence goes on from NZ_JBQAIK010000002.1 coordinate 42,728, forward strand.
GGGCAAGAGTGCTATTGCTGAAACTTCATATGCTGTGACTGATGCGCAGGGACGTTATCACATCCAGTTCCAGGGCCTGTGGGGTGACTCTTACAGCTACAAGGGAATAGTAAATGCTGGGCAACACGGTGATCCGGTTCCCGAAGGTGCGAGCGCTTCGTGGCTCAAGGGTAACCTCAAGTCGCGACACGTTAACGTCGAATATATGTACGTTGCTCCCGTTCTTCCTGATGGAGTAGGGGGCGCCCTTGATAACTTCCCGGATAACTTGTATCAATACGGTGCCCAGGTTGTTGACTATGCTACCGACGGCGCTATGAGCAATATTAGGGATCAGGATTTTGCCCTTCGTATGGAAGATCGCGATTTCCAGGTTCTGGAATACAACCAGACCACTAAGCCTGCGGCTCCTGGCGTGACGGTCGAAACGAAGGCTACCGGTTTTGTTCCCTCGAGCGGTCACGAAATCGTGTGGACGGATTTCGAGGGTAACGAGGTGCATAAGTGCATCTCGAACTCCTCTAATCTGGGAGTTGTAAACTCGTGTCCTCTCACGGTTCCGGCTGATCTCGATCATGACGAAATCTACACGGCAACGATCTATCCTGAAGGATCGCGCGATACTGCGCTAGCAAAGGACGCGTTCGCTGCGAAGCCCACTCCAGAGTACAAGCACACCTTGGTCGATCTCGACACGACCGAGACTGTTGCTTCGCCGCTCCATAAGGAGAACGGGACCAAGCCGCGAGACGCGAAGTACGCGCCTCTAGAGGATAACGCGAAGATTCCGGCGGACCTTCTTGCTGATGTTGACCAGAACAAGGTGAAGATTGGCCAGCAGCCCTGGGCGACGGTTAATGAGGACGGAACCATCTCGCTTGCGCCGAAGAAGGGTCAAGCCGAACCGGGTGAATATCTCATTCCAGTTAAGATGACCACCCCGACGGGCGAAAAGATTCTCCTTGCTCCGATCACGGTGCGCGATCCGAATGCCGACGGTGACAACGATGGCACTCCAGATCTGAAGGATCAGTGCCCCACGGTTGCTGGGCCGGCTTCTAATAATGGTTGCCCGGCTTGGGGTGATGGTGATGGTAAGCCTGGCGCGGATGTGACGCTTGCGAAGGATCCGGCTAATGGGCCGATTCCGGATACGGCTACGTGTGAAGCTTCCAATGGTGCTACTTGTTCCTTTGATGGGGACGGGAACGTTGTTGTGAAGGTTCCTGGTGACGCGAAGGATAAGGACGAGATTACTGTCACGGTCAAGGATGGTGACAAGGTCTTCGATACGTCGAAGGTGACTGTCACTGATCCGGATACTGATGGTGATACTGTCCCGGATTCGCTTGATCAGTGCCCCACGGTTGCTGGGCCGGCTTCTAATAATGGTTGCCCGGCTTGGGGTGATGGTGATGGTAAGCCTGGAGTTCGATGGTTTAACAATTATGGAACAGCGTCAAGCGGTTTTAAGCAATAATGTCCAATAAACAGTCCGCAGCCCCGGCCAGTGTGAATGTCACTATGCAGGAAGTATGCGGCGACGAAGGTGTGGCTCGCGCGGTGCTTTGCGAGTAGAACGAGTAGAAGTTGCGGGCCGCGGGGTGGGATCAGCCACCCCTGCCGAGAACGGCTGGCCGGTCATCTATATTTTCCTTATGGGGAAACGTGTATTGGAAACTAGTGGTGACCACGGCGTGCAGGGATCTTTGCATCGATACGGGTCTGGTCGGCACAGTGTCGCGTTTCCGGGCTACCGCATCTTCGACGAGGGGCAAACCGGTGTTACCTTCGATTTGCTATTTGCCTCCTATCTGCGGGGATGTACGGATGTTGAATTACATGACCCATTCATCAGCTATTCGTATCAGGGACGTAACCTCGTTGAGTTCATGGCGGTTGTGGCCCTGGTGAAAAATCCCGAAAAGCGATGCCGCTTTCGGTTGTTCACACTGAGGGCGAAGAAAGATGAGCATCACGAACTTCAGGTTCGGATGCTCGATAAGATCACGGAAAATGCCGCTGAGCAGGGTATTGACCTCGATGTGATTTTTGATTCGCGTGCGCATGACCGCTGGTTGCGTGCCGATACGGGATGGCTCATCTTCTTAGGCCGCGGCCTCGATATCTACCACAACTTCGGGGGTGGCCACTATGCCTTCCCTACCTCGCGTCAAGAATTCCGAAAGGTTCGGGGTTTTAGCATCGCCTATTCCCTGGATAAAAAGTAAAAGGAACCGGTAATGGGGGGCTAGGCCCCAAACTCATCCGTGGGTAGAGGATCAGCCCACACCGAGGAACCTCGGGCGGGCTGAACTATTGGCCCGATTGTAGCGGAGAAACTGCTGGATTTCTCATATCTTGAAAACTAGACGCGCTACTGGGCTATCCCTACTACTATGTGATGCATATAAGCGGTGTGAATGTGCAGACGGAAACGGACCAAGCTAGCGCCTGCGCCGCAGTGACTGAAAGGGGGAAGTGGTGGCTGATTCCCAGCTTCGTAAAGGCGTGCTTGAACTTATCGTGCTCGCCTCGCTTTCCAGAGCGCCGGCTTACGGCGGGGCATTGCTCCAGCGCCTGGAAAACGCGGGTGTGGCGGTATCGGCCGGCACCCTCTACCCGCTTCTCAACCGCCTCAAAAAGGCTGGCCACCTGGCCATTCACTGGGAGGAATCCCCGGCCGGGCCCCCGCGCAAGATCTACACGATCACCGCGGCTGGCCGAACCTACGGGGAAAGCCTCGCTGGCGAATGGCGCAATCTTGCCGCCGTCGTCACGTCCCATCTCACCGCCCTCACAACCGACCGAGGTGATAACAATGCCGGAGCCTAGCTCGCCCACTACTCCCACGCCTACCGCAACTCCCACTGATTCCACAGTTCCCACGGTCTTCGGAATCCCCGCCTCCCTGGAAGCCCTGCGTTCCCGCGAGGCTCGCTCGCGCTGGTTCGAACCGGAAAATCCCCGGATTTTTGTGCCGCGCAGCTTCGGGATTGGCTGGGATATTAATATGGGGGCGCTCGCGGTACGCCTGGGAATAATCCGCCCGGATGATTCCCTGCCCGATCTTGAGGGCTATATTCCGCCCCGCACCCGCCGCGCTCTCACCTTCGCGCCTGCTCTGGGCGGACTCCTCGCCGTGGGAGCGGCTACTTTGGTGGCTCGCCGCTACCGGCTCCTGCCTTCCGGTTTTCATGCCAACCTGCGCCCGCGCAACATAGTTCCGGCGCCGCAGGCCGTGGCGCCCGCAGCGCTCCTCGGAGTTGCTGGCACGGCACTCGCCGCCTGGAGCAATCGCGAACGCGTGGATGTTGCGGCTACCGCGCTCGCGGTCGGATTGCAATCCACGGCGATCCTCTCGGTTGCGGCACAGGATCGCAGTGCCAGCCACCGCCCGGCCTCAGCATCCCTCCTGGCCGGATGTACCGCGATGGCACTTCCCGCTGTGGCAGCTGGCGTCGTCGTCGCTACGACGCGCGGAGCACTGCGGAATCTGGACCGTGTGCTCAAACGTAAGCACCCGGAAAATCCTGCCGAAAACGAGGCGAGTGTCGCAAGCGCCGCCACTGCCGCACACGGCACCAAGCGCTCATCCGATACGAAAGGAACTGAGTAACCATGGAAGATTTTCTTGCTTTGCCCCTGCCGGCGCAGATCGCCCTGGGAATCGTGGCACTTATTCAACTCGCCCTGCTGATCACCAGCCTGGTGCTGCTCTCGCGGTGGCCGGAACGGCAGCTCGCCGGAGTGCCGCGCCTGGGCTGGGTGGTGATTGTTCTAGTCGGCTCGCTGGTGGGCACGTTGCTGTTCCTCTTTATGTACGCGCGGGCGCGCACGGCACTGGCGCAGCGGCGGGCCTGGGAAGAACAGCGTGCTGCCGGAGCTGGAACGCGCACGGCTGGAACTCAAACGGCTGGAACGCGCACGGCCGCGGCGTTGGGAACAACGCAAGGCGCGGCGCAAGCGCCCGCAACACAAGCCGCCAGCGCGAGCGAAACGGTGCGTGAGCTTTATGGATAAAACGTACGCGGTTCACACCGAAAATCTCAGTAAAAATTTTGGGGGACTCGCGGCCCTCACGAATGTCAATGTGCACGTGCCCGAGGGCTCGGTTTACGGGTTGATCGGCGGAAACGGCGCCGGGAAAACTACCACAATTAAAATTCTGCTGGGGCTTATCGCCGCCAGTTCTGGCACGGCGCGGGTGCTCGGGCGTGAGCGGGGGACGCTGCCGGCCGCCCCGGTGCCCGGCGTCGCCTATCTTCCGGACGTGCCCAGCTTGCCGGGGTGGATGAGCGCGCCGCAGGCCCTCGAATTCTTCGGTGAGCTTTCTGGGGTGGAACGCGCGATTGCCCGGCGTCGCGCCGCCAATCTGCTGGAGCTGGTGGGCCTGACCCGCGCCCCGGGGAATATCGGCGGATTTTCCCGCGGCATGACGCAGCGCCTGGGCATCGCCTTGGCCCTGGTGGGTGCCCCGCGGCTCCTGGTTCTGGACGAACCGACGAGCGCCCTCGACCCGCTGGGGCGCGCGGATGTGCTCAATATTATTCGCGAGCTTTCCGGGCACACCACGGTGCTTCTCACCTCGCATCTGCTCGCGGATGTGCAGCAGGTGTGTGACCACGTGGGGATGTTGCACGAGGGCACCCTTCTTGCGGAAGGCCCCCTCGATGAGGTGCTCGCTCTTTATCGGCCCGAACGCGCCACGGTGCAGGTGAGCGTGGAGCGCGCGAATACCGCGGCGGCCCGTACCGCCATCGCGGCGGCGTGCGAGGCCGCGGGTGTGGAAGCGCGCCTGGAAGTCGCCCCGCCCTCGCTCCAGCATGTGTACGAGTACCTCTCGCGCAGAAAGGTAAGCCAATGAATTCTGCAGAAATTCGTACCGGAAACCGCGCGGTGCTGCGGTACGACCTGCGCAGGCTGGCGCGGGTGCCCAGCACGTGGGTGGTGCTCGGCCTGGCGCTGTTGCTCGCGGTTATCTCCCCACTGACGGCGCTTTACGCCCCAGATATTATTGCTGCGCTGGCCGGGCCTGATACCGCGGCCGCACTCGGCGCGGCCATGCCCGAGCCGACCTGGATCCAGGCGCACGCGCAATGGGTGAAAAACCTCCACCAGATTTTCGGGATCCTTTTTGTGATGCTCGGCGCCTACCAGATTGTTACCGGGCTGCTCGGTGGCACGGTGGTTGTGATCGTCACGCGTTCGGTGAGCCGCGCGGCCGTTTTCGCCGGGAAAATGCTAAGCACGGTTCTGTTGGTGGCGGCGGTGGCCTTCGGTGGGAGCGCGGTGGCCGGCATCCTCACCCGTATTCTTTTCGACGACGGCGCCGTGTGCGCGCTCCTAGGAGCCGCGGCGCTCTGGCTGCTCGCGATTATTTTCCTGCTTTCCGTGGTGGTTCTGGCCGCGGTGGCGACGGGAAATATGCTGGCCAGCGCCGGTATCGGTTTCGTTGCCTACCTCGTGCTGGCTTTCGGCGGCATGTGGGAGGCGGGCGCGCGCTATAGCCCGCTCGGTTTGAATGATGCGGTGGGTGCCGTGGCGAGTGGCGCTGCGGCCCAGGGGCTGTGGTGGATAGTAACTACGACGGCGCTCGCTGCCGGCGCGCTCCTCTGGCTCGCGCTGCGCCTCTACCGGCGCCGCCCGCTCGGGTAAGCGGGAGGGAAGTGCCTCTAGAGAGTTCGTACGGAATGGCGTACGCTACTGGTATGGACGTTATAACCACGACCGCGGCTAGAGCGAATCTGTATCGTCTTATCGATGACGTGAACGAGGAAAGCACGCCGGTTACCATTTCGGGGCAACGCCATAACGCTGTCCTGGTTGGGGAAGATGACTGGCGTGCTATTCAAGAAACCTTGTATTTGTCGAAGATTCCCGGTTTCGTTGAGTCGGTAAAGGAGGCTCGGCGTGAGGGCGGCACGAGTGAGGCTCTCGATTGGTAGAGGCGTGGTCGTTAGAATTCTCTCGTCAGGCTCGAAAGGACGCGAAACTTCTCTCTCAAAGCGGCCTTAAAATCAAAGCCGCCAAGTTGCTCGAAATCTTAACGCGCGATCCCTTTGAGACACCGCCGCGATACGAGAAGCTTATTGGTGAACTTTCGGGATGCTTTTCGCGAAGGATCAATATTCAGCATCGCCTTGTTTACGAAGTGGATGAAGAACGTAGGTGTGTCACGATTCTAAGGATGTGGACGCACTACGAGTAAAACTAGCAAGCGTTAGGAAACCCCAGTTTCACTGCATCGGTGAACCAAGCCCGTCGCGCGGGCGGGGCAAGCGGTTCGCTTGAGCAGTAAAACTAGGCCGCGCTTTAAACAAGGTACGTGCGGATGTCGAATTATTTGCGCTTATTACTGGCGCTTTCCGTACAAAAGCAGCGCTTCGCTCACCCGAGCCTGGGAATCCGGGCTGAGCCGCAAAAGGCTAAATTCTTTGAGAATACGGCGCACGAAATCCTCATCAGGGAATTGGCCCCACTGGTATTCTCCGGGATACTTTTCCACCAATACGCGCGCCATATTATAAATTTCGCGCAGCGGAATCTCACTGAGAATCCGGCCAGGATAGGGCCGGTAGTAATGCCAATTCTCCGGGTAGACATCCTCAGGCCATACGAATTCTTGGCCCTCGGAATCATCAACGAAAATCTGATCCTGAGGGATGAACGTATCGAGTATTTTGTTAACCTTCTCGGAAGTCCGTTGCCGCCCGAACCTCTTAACAATCGCTACCCGCAAGGACTGCAAAGGAAGTGGTGCACTCTCTTCGATCATCTCCCGCACAGCTTCGCGTACTTCGGCTGTTCGCGCGGTAGACATGGGGAATTCTAGCTCCTCCCGACTCCCCAAGGGTGACGTGTCCGGGAGGGTTAGAGGTGCTGGGCACGGCGGAATATCCGCGCCCCAGTCATCAACGCTCGCGCTTGTTTGACGGGCGGATTTTCCGGGTTGCGTGCCGTGTTTTTCCCAGGCTTCACCAAAACGCCAGCGTTCCTCAGAAGTATCAGTGGGATTTTCTGGGGTGGCTGGTTTGAGAGCGACCCGAATTGTACTTCGCTTCGGTTGCGGGGCAGATTGCGGGGTTGGTTGCGGATCCTCCTGGGTGCCGCGTTGAGCTGGCTCAGCCGCACGTTTCGCTTTTGTGGGCGTGCTGCGCTGCACAGAAGGTACTTCTCGCCAGGTGAGGGCCGGTTCGACATCCGGGTCCTGGTGGGTGCGTACCGGGGCGCGGTTGGCACTTACCGGGTCGCGGCGGGTGAGGTCAGGCTTCGGAGTGAGTTCCCCATGTTGAGAGAGATCCTCGCCGGGCACGGCATCACGATCCGTTGCAGCCTCGCGGACGAGTTCGGCTTTGCGGCCAGCCAGCTTTTTCGCGGCACGCTCCTGGCGTTTTTCTGCCTTCCGTTCCTCTTCCAGGTACCGTTCCCTGGCTGCGCGCGCCGAAGCATCAATGCGGTCAATAACCCCAGCCGCATCGCGACGCAGCTCCGGAAGCCACACTCGTTCCACCGCGAGCCAACCCATCATAGAGGTGAGAAGCTGCGGAGTGATGTCACGATCAGTCACGGTGGGGAGCGAACTCCATTTTTCGTCGTCGAACATGACAGCCAGAAGCCACACCTTGCTCCCCGGCTCGCGCACCACGATATCGAGGGTGTAGCTCGAGAGGCCGTAATCGCCCTCCACTTCCCAGCCGCGCTCACGCAGCTCGTGCATGAGTCGGTCACGGACCGGGTTGTCATTAATGCTCAGGGCGCGGGGAATTGCGGAGCTCCCTTCCGCATCCGTATCCGCTGGCGCGGCAGCTGCGCCGTCGTTGTGCGTGCGGGCGCGAGCCCGGAGCATGTATTCACGCAAGTCCTGCATTCCGCGCGACCGGGTGCGATTGAGATCGATGTCTTCCGGATCAAACGAGGTGACCACCAGAACCTCACTGCGTGCGCGGGTAATGGCCACATTGAAACGGCGCTCACCGCCTTCGCGGCTGAGCGGACCAAAATTGAGGGGGAGTGGACCACCGGGCTCGCGCGGTGAAAATGCTGTTGAGAAAATAATGACATCGCGTTCGTCGCCCTGAACGTTTTCGAGGTTCTTCACGAAAAGTGGATCTTTTTCCTGTTCCATTGCGGCGCGGATAAGCGGATCGCGCGAGTCTTCAAGCAAGTCCAGGATAAGGTTGCGCTGCTGGATATTAAAGGTGACGACGCCGATTGACTGGTGCGCTAACGCCGGAGAATTAAGGCGCCGGTGAATATCACGCACAATTTCTTCGGCCTCCACCCGATTGGTTCGGAACGTGGCACCGCGGCTGCGGTCGAATGTTCCATCTACACGCCGCATACTCACACCCGCGCCGCCGAAAAGTCCCGCGCTACCGGGCGAAGGGAAACTGGAGAGTTTGCCTTCGTAATATGCCTCATTAGAGAAGGCGATGAGGGATTCATCCCGCGAGCGGTAGTGCCAGGACAGCCAGAGGCGCGGAAGGCCCGATTCAACGGCCTCAGAAAGAATAGACTCCAAATCGCTTACGACTGTCTCCACAAGCGGGCGATCTGGATCGTCGAGGTCCTCATCGTCGCCGCTGAAAGGACCGGTTTTCCCGAAACGAGTAGGCGGCATCTGCCGGCTGTCTCCGGAAATAATAACCGCTTTGGCACGGCCGATCGCACCCATTGCCTGATCAACCGTAATTTGGCTCGCTTCATCAAAAATGACGACGTCGAAAACTACGGCAGTGGGATCTACGAAAGTGGCGAGCGATGCCGGACTCGCAAAGAAACAGGGAGTGGCTTCTAGGATCTCCTCGGTGAATTCTTCAAGCAACGAGCGGAAGCTGCGCGCCCCGCGTTTGCGATCCAGGTTGCGCCGCAGAGTGCCTACTTTTCCGTGGAGTTCCCCGGGCCGGAAGGAACGACGCGCCATGAGAGTGGCCGGCAGTGCCTGGGTGGCTTCACCTTGAATGGTGGCGAACGCTTCCTGGAGACGTGCAAGATCCGAGCTATTTTGTTCCGATAGGGAAATATGACCGCTGAAGGAACGCATGCGTTCTTCGGCGCTGGTGGAGGCTACTCCACGGCGGAACGCGAGGGAGATATCGCGGTCTGGCACTTCACCCATTTCGATTTGGTGTTGGAATTCTTCCAGACCGTTGTCGCGCAAGATAGCGGTGGCGCGGCGCCACTCAACCGCGGCAGCTAGGGAATCTCGCCCGGCTGCTGACCAGCGCGGATACCATTCTTTAAAAACGCTCATCCACCGGTTCTCCGCGGGGAGCTGTAGATCGGCGGCATGCACCCAGGAATTCCAGCTGGCGCTGATCACCTCGAGCGCGGCGCGTACATCATCCATGTTGTTTGCGCGGCGAGTCAACTCAACCAAGGCGGGGAAGCGGGTAGATAAGTTCCACAGAACGCTCGAGAGAGCTCGCGGCCTCCGCGAGAGCTGTCGGAGCGCTCGGGTCGCTGAGGGGAACGCTCACTCGCTGCCGGGCTCCTGGAATACTCTCTAATTCGGTCTCCAGATCCGCAACCGCGCGGCGCATATAGCTGAGCCGACCGAGCGCTGCTCGGACTGCATCGGGAGAGTGCTCTCCCTCGATATCTGGCTCTTTACCTGCGGGCAGCGCCGGGATGAGGGCCGAACGATAGGCTGCCAAGCGTTTCTTTTTCCCGAAGAAGCCGCCCTCCGCGAGATCATCGAGCGCGTGAGTGAGTGAGGAGGTCTCGCCGTACGCGAAGAATGTGGGAGAGAAAAGGTCGGTGAAAAACTTCAGTTCGGGAGCGAGCCGGGCAAGCTTATCGGCAACTGAGGCGATTTTCCACGTGGACGAGGCCAGATGCCGTGCTTCAGCCGGATCCAATAAAGGCGTTGTGCCATCGAGTGCTTTGCGCACGTCCGCAAGCGGAACACTCTCGAGGGTATCGGCAATCTCAGGGTAGTGCTCGCAGTGCGCGGCCATGATCGCGAGCCCCTCAAAAGCGCGTATGAGCTCAGGGAGCGGGGCGTGATGAGGGCCTACCAGCCGCCAGGCGGACATAGCGGCCAGATCGGTACTGCGCGCTCGCACCGCGATATTGGGCAGAGCTTCGTCAATAGCAGCAATAGTCGCACGTGCATTCGGATCGGTGACACAGCGTTGCGGAACTACCGCTACCGCACCCTCGCCAAGATCGAGGGAGGCGGTGACAGCTGACCATAGCGAATGCCCGGCCGCATTCATTCCGTGTACGAGCGCCGGATAGGCCGCGAGAGGTTCTAAACGGGAGCGTAAGAGTGCGCGCGCATTATCCCAGCGGTGCATATCGTAATGAACACTCGCATCAATCGCGCCGCGCAATTGATCCCGAATCGCCTGCGGGCGCTGCTCTCCACCGTGTAAATCGAGAATAAAAGGTGCCAGGCCGATACGCTCCATACGTGTTTTAACGACGTCGAGCGCAGCCTGCTTCTCCGCTACGAACAGTATCCGTTTCCCCTGTTCTAGGAGATGGGCCAGAATATTCGTAATTGTTTGAGATTTCCCGGTTCCCGGAGGGCCTTCCACCACGAAGCTATATCCCTTGCCGGCAGCCGATACCACGCGCATCTGCGCGCCATCCGCGGGAATAGGAAGATTAAGCTCCGCCTCATTCGGGGTAATGTCCTCAATCGGTGGGAGGTCCCCCGGTTCCACAAAGCTTTCCCCGGGATGCAGCGTTAGGTGTTCAAACACCGGAGATTCCATAAAAATATCCCAGTGATCGCGCAGATCACGCCACATTCCGAACGTGGAGAACTTTGCGATCCCAAGGTACGCATCCCGGGTGACGGTAAAGGGAAGATTTTCGCGGACAAGGGCGGCAGAAATCTCACGTAGAACGTAGTCGATGTCGAGACCGGAGTCATCAAGCTTCGGTTCGGAAAGTGCGGTGATATGCACGCCGTGTTCCTGATGGAGCCATTCCACCAGAGAATGGTTGGGGGTGGCTTCGGCACTGTTATCGGCTTGGATCGTGAAACGAGAACGGCCCGAACCGCCCCGTAGCCGTACCGGGAGCAGGAAAAGCGGTGCGCGGGCATCTTTTCCGTTTTTGCTCGTATAGCGCATCGTTCCGAGCATGAGGTAAAGATTGGCGGATCCCGTTTCTTCTGCAAGAGTTTTCGTGGTACGGGCCAAGTTTTTAAAGAAGTCGGCGTAACGGTAGTCCGTCACGTGCCCGAAGAGGATTCCACGTTCGCTCAATTCGGAGCTCACCTCAGAATCGGATAAATCACTGACATCCGTGGTTCCGCGTAGGAAACGATTATCGGAAAGATCATCCTGAGCTCGCATCGTAATACGATCCCCGCGCGAGATGCGATCATCGATATCCGCCAGCATTCCGGCCCGGACCTCGAATTCAAGAACTTCCTTAGCCGGTTTGATATTGAGGAGTCGATTGCGCAAGGTGAGATCCAATAGCTCGCGCTTCCAGCGCTGGACACGCGCGGGGGCCGGATCTGTTGTATCCAAGGTGAGATGATCCGCGGAGTCTTCCAACCGCAATTGCTGTACCAGCTTTCCGGCAGCCCGAATATCAGCCGCGGGGGAGGACAGCTGAGCTCTAGAAGTGGAGGTGTCTCCTGCGGTTGCGGTGTCCGGCAGGCCGTCTCTATGGGATTCTGTCAGTCCGATGAGGGCAAGGACGGTACCGTCTGTGAGCTGTGCCTTGGTGCGGTTGAGATTATCGGAGAAGCTGAGTGAGGCATCGTAAAAAGTGGCATCTAAGGCAAGGACCGCACCGGAGCGTAAATAATTATTGATGGCGGCCGGTTCGGTAATAACCGGTTCGCGCAGGCCATCCTCCGTGGTTGCAATGCCGACAAGGGCATGGCCCGGCACCAGGATAATGACCGGAAGAAGGCCGCATGCCTGCGCTAAAGCCGCATACGCGAGGACCAGGTCGATACAGGTCCCCGCTTGTGCGGTGAGAACTTCCTCAGTGGTGCGAATGCGCTGGCCGGTATTCTCGAAAGAGGCAGGCGGGGTGACGTAACGGATATCTTCAGCAGCTAAGACTGCGTAGACCGCGGACATAATCTGGAGAACCCGCTCGGTACCGGCCTGGTACCCCTGCACTGAGGCATCCCCGGTAGCCTCTTTGAGCAAATCAGAAACCTTGCGCACAAGCGCGGGAATTTGCGGCGCATTGGGCTGAGCGAAAGCTGCCAGGGACTCAAAATACGCCGGAGCGTGGAACCACTCATTCGGAGCGAGGATACGCAAACTGGTGCGGGCGCTTTCGGCCGTGCTACTTCCTTCGCACCGCAGGTGCGCCTCAAGGGTGCCCGGTTGTGATTCGGTAGCTTGTAACAGAGGATTATTCGGATCTAGGCGAGTCTGTTCAAGGAAACGAGGCGCTATCGCGGTAGTTTTTCCGGGGCGAAGTTCGGGGACGGGAACGGTGATGTCAAATAGTAGATTCGAGCCAATGCGGGCGGTGAGTTCCAGATGTGCGCATTCGCTCGCCTCGCTTTCTGAGCCATTGGAAACGAGGATATTTTTGACAACCGGAACCTGATTATGGGCGAGCGCCCAGCCAGTTTTCCCGGCATAGGAGATCTCAACACGGAGGATTCCGGATTCCACAACAAGAACGTCGACTCCCTCAGATCCCACTCCGCTCATTCCCGCTAGTGCCTTTCCGTATGGTTTTCATTCGCCGTGTCCCCATTGGCAAACGGCAATATCCTCGACAGTCCACGTGCTATGTTACTCCGGATAGTCCCCGCACAGGCGGGTATTTTGATCCGCGAAACACTTCCCGAACGTCCAGAATGTGAACAAGATGTCTCAAAATCTGGAATTTACATTAGTCTCGAGAGCGCGCGGTTTCCCCGGCGCGGCACGCGCCGGGCGGCGTCGTACCGAAAAGAACGCGGCAAGGAACCTTGCGCGAACGTTTCGCGGAGAAACGCAAGCACCCACGGATGAGAGAAATAAGGAGGCCCGCGTGGCTGAAGGATATGTGCACTGGAATGGCGAACTGAATACGGAAGCCACCCAGCTACTTCGCGCGGGCGGCGCCATGTGCGTGCTCCCCACCAAGGTCGGCTATATTATCGCCACCACGGATTCGGCCGGGCTGGAACGGAAATTTGCGGTGAAGAACCGCAAGCGCAATAAGCCTGCCGTGGTGCTGTGCGGCTCTATGGAAGAACTGGAAACCCTGGCGCAGCTGACCCCGGAGATCCGCGATTTTTACCAGAAGAACTGGGATGCAGATATCCTCATGGGCTGCATCCTGCCGTGGCGGGCCGAGGCGGCTGAAAAATACATTCCCGAAGAAGGTGAAGCGCGTAACCTGGTGCGCGACGGGCGCGGAACCTCCTGCTTCGTGATCCGCTACGGCAAGGCCGCCGAGCAGATCGCCGCGGAGCTGTGGGAAAAAGATGAGAAGCTCGTTTTCGCTTCCTCGGCGAACCCCTCCGGGCGTGGGAACCGCGGCAAGGTGGAAGGGATCGGAACCGATATTGCCACCGAAGCGGACCTGGTGATCGAAGCCGATGATTACGTGACGTCCATCCAGCCTGATGCCTCCGAAGCTACGCGCTGGGAGCAGGGCGTTATGGTGTCCTTCGTTGATGCGGCGGGGAACCTTGTTCCCGAGCAGAACGGGCAGCGCATGGTCACCCCCGCGCCGGTGCTTATCCGTAAGGGTGTGTACCTGGATCGGATTCTCCAGCTGCTTTCGGAATCCTTCCTCAGCTGGGATTTCCGGCAGGGAGCGTACTACTAAAGAGCTTCGCGAATCCCGAGCCACTGGTTCCACCCGTGGTGGAGAACCAGCCAGGCCATGAGCCCGTAACCGGCCTGGCGGGGAGTGTAACCCCCGCTCAGGTCCATATCGGTATTCCACTGTTCGTGATCAACGAGCGGGCTGAAAGTATCAACGAAGGGGAACCGCCGCCGCTCTGTGACATCCCGGTAGGCATTGGACAAATTGAGCTGCACATCGCGGGGCAGATCCGGGCGCGGGGGCGGGCCTACCACGAAGGGGCGCATCCGCATCCGGTCCGCGGAATCCAGCAGATTCGCCAGGTGCAGGCGCGCCCGCGCCATGGTGCCGCCGCGCTCCAGATCGTGACTGCCCAGCCCGATAACCAGGCGTGCTTCAATTTCCGGCCCGGTACGTAAAGCAACTTCCCGCTCCCAGCGCTCGGCCATCTCCGAAATGGTTTCACCGGGAACCGCCAAGGTGAGAGGGAGAAGCGGAGGATCGGTGAGGGTGCGTGCCATAACGCGGCCCGTCCACCCGAGCGCCCGCGCATCGCCGTACCCGGCCACCAACTCATCGCCTATGAAGATGACACGTAAAGAATCCACGGCTGCCTCCCTTGTTACTACGTAAATCCTACCGTGCTTGCCGCGGGGTCCGGTTACGTATGCGCGCGCCCGCACGGCTCACGCCCGCGGTTCGGCTCACGCACTACGGCTCCCGCGCGGGAGGTGGGAATCGCTAGACTGCAAGAAGTACCTATCTTGGAGTTTATGTGACCAACGCTCTTCTCTTACTTCTTGGCATCCTCCTCACGCTGGGAACCGCGCTTTTCGTGGCCGCGGAATTCTCCCTGGTGGCCCTGGATCCGGCCGCGGTGGAATCGCGTGCTGCGGAGGACCCGGCCGCCGCCAGCGTGGCCGGACGCCTCCACCACCTCTCCCTTTTCCTGTCCGCGTGCCAGGTGGGCATTACCATCACCACGATCCTGCTCGGCTACGTGGCCCAGCAACCCCTCACGGAGATACTGACGGGCTGGCTCGGTGCGGCCGGGGTGGCACGTGCCGCGGCGGTTGCTATTGCCGCGGCCGCGGCCTTCCTCCTCGTCAATCTCTTCTCCATGCTCTTCGGGGAACTGGTGCCGAAAAATATGGCGCTGGCCGAACCGCTGCGCACGGCGGCCCGGGTGGGCGGCCCGTTACACGCCTTCAGCGTGGTCTTCAAACCCGTGATCGTTTCCTTTAACGCCACCGCGAACTGGCTGCTGCGCCGCATGGGCGTGGAGCCGGCCGATGAAATCTCCGGGGCGCGCTCGGGCCCGGAACTGGGCGCCCTGGTACGCCAATCCGCGGCGGCCGGCACCCTGGAGCCTTCCACCGCGCGCCTGCTCACCGCCTCCATTGGCGCGGGCGGGCTCACCGCCATCGATATTATGACCGACCGCGGCCGGGTGGAGTACCTGGAAGAAACAGCCTCGGCGGCGGATGTTATTACCGCGGCCCGCACCACCGGCTTCTCGCGTTTCCCCGTGGTGGGCGAGGGCGGCCTGGACGATATCCGCGGTTTCGCGCACCTGCGCCCCGCGGTGGCCATTCCCGCCGAGCGGCGCGCGGATGTGCCCGTTACGTCTTCCTCGGTGATGCGCGAAGCATTTGCGGTGCCCGAAACGATGGAATTGCCCGAGCTCCTGGTGGTGCTCCGGGATATCGGTGGCCAAACGGCCGTCGTCGTTGATGAATACGGCGGTACCTCCGGAATCGTGACGCTCGAGGACGCCGTGGAAGAAATCGTCGGCAATATCGCGGACGAACACGACCGTCGCGGCGGCGGCGCGCGCCGCACCGCACCGGGAACCTGGGTGGTGCCCGGATTGCTGCGCCCGGACGAAGCTTTCCGTATCTGCGGGGTGCGCCTGCCCGAAGACGGCCCCTACGAAACCCTCGGCGGGTTGATTATGGCGGAACTTGGCCGCATTCCCGTGGTGGGGGACACGGTGGAGGTCGACGACGCCCAGCTGACCGTGCGTGCTATGGACGAGCGACGCGTGGAAACGGTGGAGGTGAAAATCCATGAGTAATACCCTCGCCCTTATCCTCACCGTACTGTTGCTCGCCGGAAACGCCTATTTCGTGGCCTGCGAATTCGCCTTGACCGCCTCGCGGCCCTCCCGCCTGGAACCCCTGGCGGAAACCAACCCGCGCGCCGCGAAAACCCTGGCGGCATCCCGTAACCTCAACGAAATGCTGGCGGCCTGTCAGCTCGGCGTGACCCTGTGCTCGGTGGCGCTCGGGGCGCTCGCGGAACCGGCGCTCGCGGCCCTGCTACTGGTGCCGTTAGCCGCGGTGGGTGCCGGGCCGGTCCTTGCCCACACGATAGCCTTCGTGCTGGCCCTGCTGCTCGTGACGGCATTGCACGTGATTCTGGGAGAAATGGTGCCGAAGAATCTCGCGGTCACCCACCCCGAACGCCTCGGCATGCTTTTTGTGCCCTCGCTCCTGGTGTTTGATCGAGTATTCCGCCCGGTGACCGGATCGCTCAACTGGCTCGCGGTGCATATCGTTTCCTGGATGGGGATGAAACCTAAAGACGAGGTCATTTCCGCTTTTACCGCCTCGGAAGTGGCGGCGATTGTGCACGCCTCCCAGGCGGCCGGGGTGCTCCAAGATACCCAGGGGCTCATCACCGGAGCGCTGGAATTTTCCGAACACCGGGTGGGGGATACCATGCTGCCCCTCGAAAAAGTGGTGACCTGCCCGCGTAACGCCACGCCCGCGCAGGTGGAACGCCTGGTCGCGGATCACGGGTATTCGCGTTTCCCGCTGGTCAGTGGCGGGAATATCGTCGGGTACATTCACGTGAAAGATATTCTCGACGCCGCGCAGCGCGACCTGCCTATCTCTGCCCGGTTGGTGCGCCCGGTCCGCAGCCTCGCTGCCAGCACCAGCGTGGAGGATGCCCTGCGAACCATGCAAACCTCGGGAACGCATATGGCCATCGTGGAAGATAACGGAACGGTAACGGGTGTGATCTTCCTCGAAGACGTCATTGAAGACCTCGTGGGTGACGTGCGTGATTCCATGCAGCGCCGCTCCTAAAACCGCAAGATAGCGCGGATTTAGTGGGGCGCGGTGGCGGTACTCAGCGAGCGCATCGGCGCGGGGAGCGCGGGGTGCGCTACGGCTCATGTGGTGAAAACTCTTTGCCTTTCGAGCGCTGACCGTTATCATTTTGTAACAGTGATAGGCCGGTGGATTGACCGGTCTCAGGGCGGGGAAAATTAGGAGAGCAGTGAGCGCGGCACACCACACCTCTCGCGGCGGGCGCAGGGCCGTCCGGGCGAGTGAGGCTCCGCAGGAGCGTGGCGGGAAACGCGCCGTGCGCAACGCTGCGGATGCGGGTGCGGGGCTTTCGCGGCCCGCGGGCTCGCGCGCGGTGGCTGCACGCGCAGCGCATGCATCACACGTTGCGCCCGCTGTGCACGCGGTGCACGCAATTCCCACTCCGCATGTGGCACCCGCTTCGCCTGAAACTCCTGCGCCTGCTGCCGGCCATGCCCGCCGTGCCGCCGCGCCGGTATCCCGTGCAACTTCCCGAGTGGTGGCTAGCGCAGAAAGTACTGGCCAGGTGCGCACCTTCGGTAAACGGGCCGAAGCTTCGCAACCCACGCGGCGCGGGCGCCGTGCCGCCGCCGTCGCTCCTGCTGTAACGGATGTAACGGTTGCAGCGGTCGTAACGGTTGCTCCACCCGCATCGCTCGCTCCCGTTACCACCGCCGCGGCGGGCGCAACGCTCGCAACGGTGCGGGAACTTCCCGCGCGCGGCAAACGTGCCCGCGCTGCGGTGCCGGCAAGCACCGAACCGCTTACCGCACCGCCGGAAGCTACCTCGCAGTCGGAAGCTACTCGGTTAGGCACGCTGCCAGAACCTAACCCAATCAGTGCAGCGCACCCCACCCCGGAACTGAAACCGCAGGTGGAAGTGGGGCGCGGGGCCGCTTTCGGCGTCGTTCTTCCTTCTTCTTTGACCGTCGCTGCCTGCGAGGCAGCACCCGCCGGGGGAATTACCACCGATAGCGAGGGCACGGAAGTCCTCTCCGAATCGGATATCGATGCGGCGGTCCGCGCGGGAGAAGCCCGCGGGCGCGCGCAGAACCGGGAGCGTTCGGACCGCATCCTGGCCGGAGCTGCCGCACAATGGGCGGTGGCGCGTTCCGTTTCTCCCTACCGCAATATTCTTATCGGTGCGGTGGCCTGCCTGGGCATGGTACTTCCTGTTATGTCCACCTTGCAGGGCAATGCGGCGCAGGCCGTCAACCCGGCTTTTGTGGCCCCCATGGCCGAAGAATTCACCACCCCGGCCCAGCTCACCGGGGAAGTGGGCGCTATTCAACGCGCCCAGGCTCGCACCGCGGCAGAAAATCCGCGCCGCGCCTGCCCCACCTCCGCCGGCGCCTCCGGCACCCGCGCCGCTTTTGATATTCCCACGGATAGCCTCATCGTCAAGCCGCTTCCCGAGGGGAGTTACCGCCTCACCTCGCCGTTCGGCACCCGCGTGGATCCGATCTCCGGTGAGGTATCTTCCCACGCCGGGCAGGATTTCGGCGCTCCGGCCGGCACCCCGATCCACGCCATTGCCGACGGCGTGGTCAAGCACGCTGGCGAAGGCATCCAGGGCCGCTCAAATAATCTCATTATTATCGAGCACACCATTAACGGGGAAAAATTCAGTTCCTGGTATATCCATATGTACGACGACGGAGTGTTCGTCAAGGCCGGTGACAAGGTCAAGGCCGGTGACGTGATCGGAGCGGTGGGTTCGAATGGCTATTCCACCGGCCCGCACCTCCACCTGGAGATTCACGCCGCGAATGACGAACTCCTCGACCCGCTCGCCTTCTTGGAAGAACGCCAAGCCCAGCCCCTCGAGGCGGATTGCAAGTAATGGGGCGACTCTACGATATTGATGGGCCGGCGCTCATCATCGCCCACCGCGGTGGCGGTAACGAATACCCGGAAAACTCCCTGCGCGCTTTTGATGCGGTGTACCGCGCGGGATTTCGGCATATCGAATCGGATGTGCACACCACCGCGGACGGGGTGGCGGTTATCCTTCACGATCCGCTCCTGGATCGCACAACGGACGGCGTCGGCCCGGTCAGCGCGCACACCTGGGCGGAAGTCGCGCAGGTCCGTAACGAAGCCGGAGAACGCCCGCCGCGCCTGGACGAAGTGCTCGATGCCTTCCCGGATGCTGTTTTTAATCTTGACGCGAAATCCGATGCGGCCGTGGAACCGTTGGTGGCGGCGGTGCGGCGCACCGGGGCTGCCGGCCGGGTCTGCCTGGCCAGTTTCTCCCAGGCTCGCGTGGAGCGTATGCGTAGCCAGCTGCCGGGCGCCACATTTTCGCTGGGTCGCTCCGCGGTGGCCTGGCTCATGGCTCTTTCCCGCTTGCCCGGGGTGCAGGGAGTGCGCATCGCCAAATTCCCCGGCTCGCAGCGCGGCTTCCAGGCTGTTCAGGTGCCGGTCGATATCGCGCTGCCCCGCCCGCTTTCGCGCTCCCGCCGGGCTGCGGGTGGCGGCAAGCTGGGGCGCCCGGTTCCCGTGCTCACCGCGCGTTTCGTGCAGCTTGCCCACGCGCAGGGCCTCGCGGTGCACGCCTGGACGATTAATTCGACCGCTGAGGCGGAGCGGCTTCTTGACCTGGGTGTTGATGGCATTATTACCGACGAACCGAGCACTATGCGCAGCTATTTCGACCGTTCGCAGTACTCGGTGCGGATTTAAATCTCGGTAGCGGGAGGGGAACGCTGCCGGTAGCGGCGGCGTCGTGCTTATATTCCGCGCGGAAAGCTGCACCGCACGAGCGCGTGCCCACGCTTATTCCCGCGCCACGCTCTCAGCGCAACTGCCGCGACAGCGGTGACGAAGTGCACAGGGGCTGTTAGGCTGAAAGTACCTTGCGGCGTATCGAAGCGCTGCTCCCGCCACATGCAAAGGAGATGTGATGAAGGCTTGGCAATTTACGAATACCAATGAACCGCTTGTTCTCAACGAGGTGCCCGAACCGAAGGCCGGTCCGGGTGAAGTGGTGCTGGAGATGAAGGCGGCGGGTATTTGCCATTCGGATGTTGGGCTGCTCACGGATGAGGGCTGGCTGTCCATGCTCGCCAAGCGTCCTATCACCATCGGGCATGAAAATTCGGGAGTTGTGGCCGAAGTTGGTGAGGGCGTCACGGAGTATCAGGTCGGGGATCGCGTGGGTGTGTGCCCCACCACCGCGGCCGGGGCACCCGGATATAGCTTCGACGGCGGTTTCGCCCCGAAGATGGCCGTTCCGGCTGAAGCGCTTGTTCCCCTTCCGGATGAAGTTGATTTCATTCTCGGTGCCGCAGCAACGGATGCCGGGATGACCTCGCACGCGGCGGTTGTGACCCAGGGCGGCCTGCGCAAGGGCCAGACCGTGGGGATTATTGGTTTGGGCGGCCTGGGGCAAATCGGGGCGCGGGTGGCGGTGCTCGCCGGCGCGGATGTGTACGTGGCTGAAATCAATGAGAAGGTGTGGCCGCTGGCGGAAAAGATCGGTGCCAAGGGCGTGAAGAAGGGCATTAAGGACTTCTCGGACATCACCTTTGATCTCATCGTGGACTTTGCAGGTTTCGGTACCACCACCGCGGATGCCGTGGATGTTATTCGCCGCGATGGCACCGTGGTGGTTGTGGGCATGGGCAAGTTGGAATCCCTTATTTCCACGAAGAGCCTCATCCTCAACCAGTGCCGCCTCATTGGATCTAATGGCGGCACCAAGGCCGATATTGCCGGCGTATACGATTTCATGGCCACCGGCAAGCTCGCCCCGCAGGTGACCACCATCCCCTTCGAGGAGATCCCCGAAGGTATTGAAAAGCTCAAGAACCACGAGGTTGTGGGGCGTTTAGTTGTTGAGTACTAAGCGCCGGTAGCGTTCTCGCGCCTCACGCGGTGTAGGAACGACGGCGCAGCTGCGGCCACCAGCTCAGCACGATGGGCCCGCGTATCTTTCGATACGCGGGCCCATCTTTGTGCGATTTGTGCCCCGAACAGGATTCGAACCTGCGGCCTTTCGCTCCGGAGGCGAACGCTCTATCCCCTGAGCTATCGGGGCGCACTGCGCTACTTTACCACGTTGGTGGGCGCCAGGAAAAATACGCGGATTCTCCAACGGAGTGCCATATCGTATGTGGCTGCGGGTGGCGTGCAATTTTGTCGGGCTTAGCACGTACACTTAGATACGTGACTCCGGAAGAACTCAGTGCATGTATCGCGGCGGAAATCAGCGCCGCACGTAATGAAGGTCAGCTTCACCTCGATGGTGATATTCCCGCGGTGAAAATCGAGCGCCCGCGTTCGCGTGAGCACGGGGATTGGGCCACCAATGTGGCTATGCAGCTCGCCAAGCGCGCGGGAATGCCCCCGCGTGACCTGGCCACCCTGCTGGCCGGGCGCCTTGAGGGCGTCGCCGGTATCGCCCAGGTAGAGGTAGCCGGCCCCGGTTTTATTAATATTCGCCTCTCCGCGGGTGCGGCCGGGGAACTGGCCCGTACCATCGTGGAGCAGGCGGAACGCTACGGTTCTTCACAGGCCGGTGCCGGGACCACCGTTAATCTGGAATACGTTTCGGCAAATCCCACCGGTCCTATCCATATCGGGGGAGCGCGATGGGCTGCGGTGGGGGATACCCTCGCCCGGATTCTCAGCTTCACCGGCGCGAATGTCGTGCGCGAATACTATTTCAATGATCACGGCAACCAAATCAATCATTTCTCGGAAAGTTTGCTGGCCGCGGCGCTGGGCCGCGAAACACCGGAAGATGGCTACGGTGGAACATATATTTCCGATATTGCGCAGCAGGTTATTGACCAGGAGCTAGCTGCTGGCCATCCCGATCCGCGCACCCTCCCGGAAGTCGAAGCGCAGGAAGTGTTCCGCGCCGGGGGCGTTGAGCTCATGTTCGCGGAGATCAAGCACTCCCTGGCAGATTTCCGGGCCGAATTTGATGTGTTCTTCCACGAACAATCCCTTCACGATTCCGGAGCGGTTGCCGCAGCCATTGAAAAACTGCGTGAACACGGTGTTATTTACGAAGAAGACAATGCGGTGTGGCTGCGCTCCACCGATTTCGGTGATGATAAGGATCGCGTTATCGTCAAATCGGATGGGGAAACCGCCTACTTCGCCGGTGATATCGCCTACTACCTCGATAAGCGGGACCGCGGGGCAGATCACGCCGTCTATATGCTCGGCGCGGATCATCACGGCTATATCGGGCGCATGTATGCCATGGCCCGCGCGTTCGGGGATACCGCCGGTAAGGGCGGCAATATGGAAATCCTCATCGGCCAGTTGGTCAATCTCAAGCGTGATGGCGTTCCGGTGCGCATGTCCAAACGCGCGGGCACCGTGGTGACCCTGGAAGACCTCGTGGATGCCGTGGGTGTGGATGCGGCACGCTATTCGCTGGTGCGGGCCTCGGTGGATACCACCCTGGACCTGGATCTCAATGTTCTCGCTTCGCACACTAATGACAACCCGGTCTACTACGTGCAATACGCGCACGCCCGCACCGCTAATGTGGCCCGTAATGCGGCCGAACACGGGGTGCGGCGCGCGGACGCTTTCACCCCGGAACTGCTGGAGCAGGCCGATTCTGATCTGATCGGGCAGCTCGCCCGTTTCCCGGAAGTGGTTTCCCTGGCCGCGGCCAATCGCGAACCGCATCGGGTGGCCCGCTACCTGGAAGAGCTCGCGGGTGCCTACCACACCTGGTACGGCAAGGCTCGGGTCACCCCGCGCGCGGATGAGGAAGTCAGCGATCTGCATCGCACCCGCCTGTGGGTTAATGATGCGACCCGTCAGGTTCTCGCTAACGGGCTGCACCTGCTCGGGGTCAGCGCTCCGGAGAAAATGTGAGCGCCGCGGTGAGTGCTCTCGAGCAGCTACCCGCGCCCGTCCCGGATGGCTCGGCTACCGGGCTGTGGTCTACCACGGTGCGCCGCGTTCCTGGCGATCTTGAGGTGGGCGGCTGCTCGGTAAGTAAGCTGGCCGCGCAATTCGGCACCCCGCTCTACATCCTGGACGAAGCTGATGCTCGCGCGCGGGCCGCAGCCTGGGTGAGTACCATGCGCGAGGCTTTTGCGGAGTTGGCAGGAGCGGATGTCTACTACGCCTGCAAGGCTTTTGCCAGCGTGGGCGTGGCTAGGTGGATGCTGGAGGAAGGTCTCCACCTGGATACCTGCTCCGAAGGTGAGTTGCGCATCGCCCTGGCGGCCGGAGCGCGCGGGGAACAGCTCGGATTGCACGGAAATAATAAATCCGCGGCGGAAATTGAGCTGGCACTGGACCACGAGGTTGCTCACCTCGTGGTTGATTCGCTGGCCGAAGTGGAGATGGTGGCGGCCGCAGCCGCGCGGTGCGGGCAGGTAGCTGCCGTCGTGGTGCGGGTGACTTCCGGTATTCACGCGGGCGGCCACGATTTCATTGCTACCGCTCATGAGGACCAAAAATTCGGGTTGTCTCTTGCCGGTGGCGCCGCCTGGGAGGCTATCCGGCGTATTAGCGCCAATCCGTGGGTGCGCCTGGTGGGATTGCATTCGCATATCGGTTCCCAAATCGTGGCGACGGATGCTTTTGTGGCGGCGGCACGCGCCATCCTTGACCTGCGGGCTCGGGTGGCAGGCGAGTTGGGAACCGTTATCCCTGAAATAGATCTGGGGGGCGGCTACGGGGTGCGCTATACCGGTGCGGATCCGATTCCGCCCTCCCCGCGCGACTTCGCCGCCGTGCTCGCCGCGGAAGTGGCCCGGCACAGCGCCCAGAGTGGCATTCCCGCCCCGCGGGTATCCGTGGAACCGGGCCGTTCGATTATTGCCCCGGCCGGTATGACGCTCTACACCGTGGGAACCATCAAGGATGTCCACGTGGATGCCACCCGCACCCGCACCTATGTGTCGGTAGACGGGGGAATGTCCGATAATATCCGCCCCGCACTCTACGGTGCGGATTACACCGCGGCGCTCGTGGACCGCGCTCCTACCGCCCCGGGAGAGCCCGGATATTCGCGCGTATGCCGTGTGGTCGGTAAGCATTGCGAATCGGGCGATATTGTGGTGCGCGCCGTCGCCCTTCCGGAGGATATTCACGCCGGTGACCTGCTTGTCACGCCGGCCACCGGCGCCTACGGGCGGGTCATGGCCTCCCATTACAATATGCTTCCCAGCCCGGGAGTTATTGCCGTGCGCGATGGCCGGGCCCGTTGGCTTATTCGCCGGGAGACCGTGGCCGATCTCTTCGCGCTGGACGCGGATTACCCGGCCGCGGATTCCCCGGCGGTGGAATCTCCGGCCACCGCTGGGGACAACTAGCCCTCCGGAAACATCGTTATCCCTCCGGAAGAACCGCCTCGCTCACCTGCGCGGGCTTTTCCCAGGTATCCGGGGCGCTGCTCCAGGCCGAAATAGCGTCCACGACCGGGCGCAGCTCATGCACGGCAATCTGCCCGGCCGCCGTGGTATGCCCGGCCTGGCCCCAGGTGCCCGCGGAGCCGAAAATCGCGGAGGTAATGCGGCTCATGGTGCCCAAGGCCCCCATGGCGATGGTGATGAGCGGAACGTGCAGCTCCTGGCTGGCCCGATAGGTTGCATTGAGCACCGTCACCACATCGCCCGGATGCGCGGGCGTCACCGCTATTTTCGCGATGGAGGCCCCGTGTACCTGCAAGAGCCGCAAGCGGTTAACGATTTCATCTTCGGGCGGAGTGGAACGAAAATCATGGTAGGACCCGATCACCGGAATTTGGGCCCGCGCCGCTTCCTGAATAATGCGCTCGGTCCAAGCCCCGGTGCGGAAAAGCTCCGCGTCCACCGCATCCACCAGCCCGGATTGGATAAGGCGGATCACCAAAGGCCCGTAATCATCGGGCATGATCGCTTTCTGACCGCCTTCCGCCGCGGAGCGGAAAGTGCCCAGAATCGGCAGGTTAGTGGCCTGGCGCAAGAGGGTTCCCACCTCGGTGAGGGTGGAAAGATCCTCGAGGAAATCCACGCGCCATTCCAGGACGTCAATGTCCTGTGCGGGAAGCTTCGCTACCTGTGTCCGTAGCTCGTCACCATTGGCGGGCGTTATGGACACGAGGATTTTCGTCGGCCCGGAGCCGAAGGTGACGTCCTTGATTTTCACAGTGGGCATCGCGCACCTCGCTTTCTCTTTGTGCATCGCTCGATGCATTTTCCATGGGGATATTGTACCCATCCGGGTGGTGAGCGCCACACCCGCGTATGGCCGCGCGTGGAGCTCATACACTCGCGTGTGCCCGCACGCGGAGCTCGTCCACCCGCAGCGGGCGGGCCGACAGCGCGCACCGGCTCCACCTTCGCTAGGCTAGGACACGCGAGGACAGATGAGGGGCCGGCGCATCGCCCGGACCAAGCCGGTATCCGCGCAGGCCGAGCCGGCATCCGCGCGGCGCGTTCGTCAAGATAAGGAGTAGGCGTGAAGGAAGTCAAGGTTGCCCTGCTGGGGGCGGGAACGGTAGGAAGCGCCGTCGTCCGCCTGCTGCAAGCCAATGCGGAAGAATTTAACCTGCGAGCCGGGGCGCGCCTGCGCGTGATCGGAATTGCGGTGCGCAACCTGGAGGCCCCGCGCGATCCGGCCATTGATCGCACACTGCTCACCACCGATGCCCACGCCATTATTGCCCAGGCGGATATTGTTATTGAACTCATGGGCGGCATCGAACCGGCGCGCGAATATATTTTGGCCGCTTTTGCCGCCGGTGCCTCGGTGGTCACCGGAAATAAGGCGCTGCTGGCCGAACACGGTCCAGAATTGTACGACGCCGCGGCGCGTGCCGGCGTCGATCTCTATTACGAAGCCGCGGTGGGCGGGGCCGTCCCGGTGGTTTACGGGCTGCGCGAATCCCTCGCCGGGGACCGCGTTACCCATATCCTCGGAATCGTCAACGGCACCACCAATTACATCCTTGACGAAATGACCACCAACGGGGAAAGTTTCGATGCCGCGGTGAAGAAGGCGCAGGAGCTCGGCTACGCCGAAGCTGATCCGAGCGCCGATGTGGACGGGTACGACGCCGCGGCGAAATGCGCCATCCTGGCTTCTCTCGCTTTCCACACCCGCGTCCAGCTTTCGGATGTGCACACCCACGGAATCCGCGATATCACCCCGGATATGATTGCCTCGGCCGGGCGTGGCGGCTACGTGGTCAAGCTGGTGGCCTCCGCCAAGCGGCGCGCGGACGGCATTGAATTGTACGTGGGCCCCACCCTCATTCCCGCCCAGCATCCGCTCGCTACCGTACACGGCGCCTATAACGCCATTGTGGTGGAGGGCGAAGCCGCGGATCGGCTCATGTTCTACGGGCCGGGTGCCGGCGGGAACCCCACCGCCACCGCGGTGCTTTCCGATCTGGTGGCCGCCGCGCATCACCGCGTGCACGGTGGGCTGGCTCCGCGCGAACTGGCGTACGGCGAGCTGCCGATTCTGCCCCCTTCCCAGGCGCGTTCGCGCTTCCAGTTGAGCATGGACGTGGCCGATCACGTGGGTGTTCTCAGCGAAGTTACCGGGACTTTTGCCCGCCATAATGTTTCCATTAGCGGGGTGAGCCAAGAATCGCCCACCGCGGATCACCTGTGCCGCCTCACGGTTACCACCCACGAAGCCCTCCAAGCCGATGTGGAAGCAACCATTGCGGATCTCTCCGCCGCCGCGGGTCTGGCAACCGTACGCACCGCGAGCTTCGTGCGGGTGGAGGTGGCCTAATGCGTATCGCCACCTCCGAAGCGCGGGTGCGGGTCCCGGCGACCTCCGGCAATCTCGGTCCCGGCTTCGACTGCATGGGCATGGCGCATAACCTCTGGGACGAGGTGAGCGTGCGCCTCACCACCGGCGCTACCCGGGTGAGTATCGAAGGGGAAGGCGCGGATGTTCTTCCCACCGGTGAAGATCACCTCATCGTACGGGCTCTGCGCCGCGGTTTTGAGGCGGCGGCCCTGCCCGGCGTCGGTTTTGAACTGCACTGCGTTAACGCAATTCCGCAGGGGCGCGGCCTCGGTTCTTCCGCGGCGGCCGTGGTGGCCGGCTTACTGTTAGTGCGCGGCCTGGTAGATCGCCCCGATATATTCGACGACGGCGTGCTCCTCTCCCTCGCCACCGAATTTGAAGGGCACCCCGATAATGCCGCACCGGCGATTTTCGGGGGCGCCGTCGTTACATGGATGGAAGGAACGCAGGCCCGGGCGGCGCGTATCCCCACCGCGGTGGACACCACCCTCCTTATTCCCGGTGAACAGCTCCTGACCGAAAAGGCGCGGGCCGCGTTGCCGGATACCGTTCCGCACGCAGATGCCGCTTTTAATGCGTCGCGCACCGCCATGCTCACCCTTGCCCTGGAGCACTACCCCGATTTGCTGTGGCAGGCCACCGAGGATCGCCTCCACCAGGACTATCGCGCCGGGGCGATGCCGGCCTCCGCGGACGCGGTGCGGGCACTGCGCGCGGCCGGGTTCCCGGCCGTTATTTCCGGTGCGGGCCCATCCGTGCTAGTATTTTCACGCCTTGACGCTGACACAGTTTCTATGATGCAGCGGCGTGGATTTACGGTGAATACCGCTGGAATGTCCACACGGGGCGCCTATCTGGTGTAGACTAAGGTCTAACCGACGTTCTTATACCGGTTATTTCCCACGTACTTGAAATTGTCATAAGTGCGTTAACAACCCCTGAATTCCGAGGAAGGAACCTCGTGACGGAAACCCCAACATCAGGCGCAATCTCAACGATGCGGGTGCCGCAGCTGCGCGCGCTCGCCGAAGAACTCGGCCTGGACATTGACCCGAAAGCTAAGAAGGCGGACCTGCTCGCGGCCATTCGCGAAGTTCGCCCCGCGCGGCGCGGGCGGCCCCGCAAGGAAGATAGCCTCGCTAATATCAAGAAGACACGCGAAAAGCCCGCTGCTGCCACCACGGCAAAGCCCGCAGCGAAGAAGGAAAGCGCGGATGAAGCCGCATCGGTGTCCACCGCCGCGGAAGCAGCCACCCGCACCCACGCGGTAAGTGCCGCCAGTGCTGATGCCGCACCGGTGGCGGCGCCCAGTACCGCCGGCCACGATGATCGTGAGGAACGTAAAGTGCGGCGCCGGGTGCGCCGGGATCACCGCGAACCGGTGCATATCGATCTGCCCGAACCGAAGCAGGAAGCTGCCTCGACTGCCCGCCGTTCCGATTCCCTCAGTGATGAAAACACCCTCGCGGCCCTGGATGCCATTGGCGATGCCGCGGAACGCCGCGCTGGTGACCACCATGACACCACCTCGGAGCGCCGCCGTCGCAAGCGCAACCGGCGCGGTGAGGAACACGAAGAAGCCCGCCGCTCCCGGCGCACCTCGGAACGCGCCGAACGTACTGATCGCGCGGATCACGAGGTGGAGGATGCCGCCCCGGCTGCGAAGCCCGAACGTGAAGAACGCCAGGAGATCCCGGCCGGTAAGCGCCAGGCGGAGGATACCCTCGTTCCCGTCGCTGGCATTGTGGATACCCAGGGTAACCAGATGGTGCTGCGCACCGGCGGCTACCTGCCCGGCCCCAATGACGCGCAGATTTCCACCGCGCTGGTGCGCCAGTACGGTCTGCGCCGCGGGGATGCCGTGGTGGGTGCTATTCGCCAGCACGATGAGGATAATTCCTCGCATAATAACCGCAATAACAAGCGTAATCCGCGCCGTCGTTACAATAATCAAAACAATAACCGGTCCGGTAACCAGCTCGTCCAGGTGGATACTATTAACTCCCTGCCCGCAGCTGAAGCAGCGCGCCGCCCGGACTTTAATAAGCTCACCCCGGTCTACCCGGATGAGATTTTGCGCCTGGAAACCGAACGCAAGGGCCTGTCTACCCGCGCCATCGATTTGGTTGCCCCCATTGGCAAGGGCCAGCGCGGCCTCATTGTTTCCCCGCCGAAGGCCGGGAAAACCATGATTATGCAGCAGATCGCCAAGGCGATTGCCGCGAATGATCCCGAGGTTCATATCATGGTGGTTCTCGTGGATGAACGCCCCGAAGAAGTGACGGATATGCGTCGCATCGTCAAGGGCGAAGTGATTGCTTCCACCTTTGACCGCCCGGCTTCGGATCACACTATCGTCTCCGAACTGGCTATTGAGCGCGCCAAGCGCCTGGTGGAACTCGGTCAGGATGTGGTGGTTCTTCTCGATTCCCTCACCCGCCTTTCGCGTGCCTACAACCTCGCGGCACCGGCTTCGGGGCGTATCCTTTCCGGTGGTGTGGATGCCGCGGCGCTCTACCCGCCCAAGAAGTTCTTCGGTGCGGCGCGCAATATCGAAAATGGTGGCTCGCTCACGATTATCGCTTCCGCGCTGGTGGAAACCGGATCGAAGATGGACGAAGTTATTTTCGAAGAATTCAAGGGCACCGGCAATATGGAGCTGCGCCTCTCGCGCCAGCTCGCGGATCGGCGTATCTTCCCGGCGATCGATATCAACGCCTCGGGTACCCGCCGCGAAGAAATGCTCTACAAGCCCGAAGAACTCAAGGTCATCTGGCAGCTGCGCCGGGCCCTGGGAACTCTCGGAGTGGATGAAGCGGCGGACTTCGTGCTCAAGCGGATGCGGAATACCGAAAATAACGCGGAATTCCTCGTGTCGATTATGCGTTCCATGCAAGGATCGCGCGGCGAATAAGCCGAATAAAAACGGCGGGAGGAACCGGCCGGGTGGCCGGGTACCGAGCGCGTGGCGCACAATAGTGATGTGATACGCGCACGGTACCTTGTCTCGGCCGGCCCGCCCGTGCCATAATTTTCTGTCGGCTCCCGGTTCACCGTGATATGGAGAACCGTGCTCGGACCCGGGGGCAGCTACGAACCAAGGAGAGATAATGAAGCAGGGAATCCATCCCGATTACCACGAGGTCTCCGTGACCTGCACCTGCGGTAATGAGTTCACCACCCGTTCCACCTACAACGGTGACCATATGCGCGTGGAAGTGTGCAATAACTGCCACCCGTTCTACACCGGCAAGCAGAAGATCCTGGATACCGGTGGGCGCGTGGCTCGCTTCGAGGCACGCTACGGCAAGCGCAAGAAGTAAGCGCCACGGAAAGGAGCGTCACCGCAAGGGCGCTCCTTTTCTTTTTGCACTATTGTCGGTAGGGTCGCCACTCTCCGGTGGCGGCAGGGCACGCGCTGGGCGCGCGTGAAGAAAGGTCCTCGTTATGGCTGATACACGTCGTGAGGTTGCCGAGCACCATCTCGCTGAATTTGAAAAAATCGAAGCGGATATGGCTAGCCCGGAAGTTCTCTCCTCCCCGGATAAATTGCGTTCACTCGGGCGGCGCTATGCCGAACTCGGGCGGGTGGTACGCGTGTACCGGCGTTTCCTGCAGGCCGAACAGGACCTCACCGAAGCTAAGGAAATCATCTCCCAGGGCGGGGAAGATGCTGAACTCTTCCGCCCCGAACTTCCCGGAATGGAAGAACGCTACGAAGCTGCCTCCCAGGAACTCACGGAAGTCCTTATTCCCCGCGATGAAGACGACGCCCGCGATGTCATTATGGAGATCAAAGGTGGGGCCGGCGGGGAAGAATCCGCCCTCTTCGCGGGGGACCTGGCCCGCATGTACGAACGCTACGCCACCTCTAAGGGATGGAGTTGGGAAGTGCTGGGTGCCAACCAAACCGAGCTGGGTGGCTATAAGGACCTCGAGGTTGCCATCCGTTCCCGTGGGCAGCTTGAGGATCCTTCCGAAGGCGTCTGGGCCCACCTCAAGTACGAAGGCGGGGTCCACCGGGTGCAGCGCGTACCCGTAACCGAATCCCAAGGGCGCATCCAGACCTCCACCGCAGGGGTGCTTGTTTTCGCGGAAGTGGATGACCCGGGCGAAGTGGAAATCGCCGCGAATGACCTGCGGATTGACGTGTACCGTTCCTCGGGGCCGGGCGGGCAGTCCGTGAACACCACCGATTCGGCGGTGCGTATTACCCACCTTCCCACCGGGATTGTGGTCTCCATGCAGGATGAAAAATCGCAGATCCAAAATCGTGAATCCGCTATGCGGGTGCTGCGCGCCCGGTTGCGTCAGCTCCAGCTGGATCAACAGGCCGCTGAAAACGCGGAATTGCGCCATTCTCAGGTGCGTACCCTGGACCGCTCCGAGCGCATCCGCACCTATAATTTCCCGGAAAATCGTATTTCCGATCACCGCACCGGCTACAAGGCCCATAATCTCGACGCGGTTCTCGATGGGGACCTGGATGCCGTCATCGATTCGGCCCGGATTATGGATGAAGCGGCTCGTATGGAAGCCGCGGAAGAAAAGTAGAAGGTAGCCGAGCGCTATGACCACCTGGGCGGAATTGCTGGCAGGTGCCACCGCGCAGCTCACCGCGGCCGGGGTAGATTCGCCGGCCGCCGATGCCCGCTGGCTGGCCGAAGCGGCCGCCGGGAAGCGCCCCGATCCGCGCACCACCCCGCCTCCGGCGCAGCGCGAACTTTTCACCCGGTATCTGGCCCGCCGCGCCGCGCGCGAGCCACTTCAGCATATTACCGGGCGGATGTATTTCCGCTACCTCGAGCTGGTATCCACCCCCGATGCGCTTATTGTGCGCCCGGAAACTGAGATCGTAGCCGAACGCGCCATCGCGGCCGCACGGGCGTGCGTAGCCGCGCATACCCGCGCGAATGCTACCGCCAGAGGGAACGACGGCGCAGCGGCGGCGCAGAACGGCGCCGCCGGGCAGCAGGCAGGCCCCCTTGTTGTCGATCTTGGCACCGGCAGTGGGGCCATTGCCTTGAGTATCGCTACCGAAGTCCCCGCTGCCCGGGTGATCGGCGTCGATACAGATCCCCGGGCCTTGCACCTGGCCACCACCAATAATGCTCGCTACGGCTCGCCCGTTACTTTTCTGCACCACGATGTGACTGAGCCGCTTCCCGAACTGGACCACGCGGTTGACGTCGTCGTCGCTAATCCTCCCTATATTCCACCCGATACGCCCGTGAGCGCAGAAGTGCGGGCCGATCCGGCACGGGCCCTGTGGGGCGGGGGAGCGGACGGCCTGGACCTGCCCAGGCTTTTCGTGGCGCGCGCGGCGCAGCTACTGCGGGGCGGGGGTATCCTCGTTCTCGAACACGCCGAGACGCAGAGCGCGCCCCTGCGCGAATACGCCCGGACGCAGGGTTTCACCCGGGTGGCAACCGGCCGGGACCTGGCCGGGCGCGAACGTTTTTTGGAGGCAGAATATGGACACCTGTGATGCCGCGGTAGCCGCCCTCGCGCGCGGCGAGCTCGTGGTTCTCCCAACCGATACCGTTTACGGCCTGGGCGCGGATGCGTTTTCGCGCGCGGCTGTCACCCGGCTCCTCACCGCGAAAGGGCGCGGGCGCGATAAGCCTTCCCCGGTGCTCGTCGCTTCGATGGACGACGCCGCCCGTTTGACTTCCGCCATCCCGGCCGGCGCCCGCGCACTCGCCGCGGCGTACTGGCCCGGGGCTCTCACCCTCATCCTCCCCGCGAATAACAGCATCGGCTGGGACCTGGGCGAAACCCACGGAACCGTGGCGCTGCGCA
This sequence comes from Actinotignum sp. UMB0459, assembly GCF_051905915.1. Taxonomy (NCBI): domain Bacteria; kingdom Bacillati; phylum Actinomycetota; class Actinomycetes; order Actinomycetales; family Actinomycetaceae; genus Actinotignum; species Actinotignum sp. UMB0459. The sequence continues at coordinate 75,100 of NZ_JBQAIK010000002.1, forward strand.
TGCCCGATCATCCGCTCGCTCTGGAACTGCTGCGCCGCACCGGCCCGCTAGCCGTTTCCTCCGCGAACCTTACCGAGCACGCCCCGGCCCGCACCGCCGCGCAGGCCCGCGCGCAGCTGGGAGAGAAAGTCGCGGTGTACCTGGACGGGGGCACCGCACCGGGCGGGGTGCCGTCCACCATTGTGAGCTTCGCGGAGGAGCGGGCGCAGATCCTGCGCCACGGCGCTATTGCTGATGAGGATATCGCCGCCATCGTGCCGCTGGGCTGAAGCGATGCGGCGGCGCCGCACGGAAGCACGGTGCGGGCCGGCTAGACTGAACGGCAACAGCACTAGGAAGGAGAGAGCATGCGCGTCTACCTGCTCATGATGGTGCTCAGCTGCGCCATCACTTACTTCCTGGTTCCCGCGATTCTGCGCCTGGCGCTGCGCGTGGGCGCCATGACGCAGGTGCGCGAACGCGATATCCACACCGTGCCCATCCCGCGATTGGGTGGGGTGGCGATGTTCTTGGGATTTTCGGCCTCGTTCGCCATTGCCTCGCAGATCCCCTACCTGCACCGGGTGCTCGGGCCCGCCTCCCAAGCCTGGGCGATTTGGCTGGGCGCCGGGCTTATGTGCCTGGTGGGTGCCATCGACGATATCTGGGAACTCGATTGGATGACGAAACTGGCCGGCGAAGTGCTGGCCGCCGGGGTCATGGCCTGGCAGGGCGTCCAGTTCGTCACGCTGCCCTTTATGGGGCTGACCGTGGGCTCCACCCGCCTATCGATTTTCTTCACCATCCTCATGGTGGTCATCACGGTGAACGCTGTGAATTTTATGGACGGGCTGGACGGGCTGGCCGCCGGGATCGTGGGGATTGCCTCCCTGGCTTTCTTTATTTATTCCTATATTCTTACCCGCAATGCCACCCCGGGGGATTACACCTCGGTGGCCTGCGCCGCCGCGGCGGCCACGGTGGGGATGTGCACCGGGATTCTGCCGCATAATTTCCACCCGGCTCGTATCTTTATGGGTGATTCGGGCGCGCTTATGCTCGGCATGGTGCTGGCCGCCTCGGCTATCCAGGTCACCGGGCAGATCGATCCGCAATCCACCTCCCTCGGCTACGCGCTCCCGGCGTATTTGCCGCTGCTGCTGGCCCTCGCCGTGGTGGTGCTGCCCCTCTCTGATTTCATCTGGGCCGTCACCCGGCGCCTGGCCCGCGGGCAGTCTCCCTTCCACGCCGACGCCGGCCACCTCCACCACCGCCTGCTACGCCTGGGCCATTCGCATACCGGCACCGTGCTCATTCTCTATCTGTGGACGGCTATTTTCTCCTTCAGCTGCATGTTGCTTATTGTGCTACCCGCCCGGCACGTCGCCCTGATCGGGGCGGCGGGGGTGGTGCTCGGTTGCGTGGTCACCTTCGGGATGTTTGGCCGACGGCGCAGCTCGGCGGCGCGCGGGGAGCGAATCCCGGAGGAGAATGCCGGAGATGCGCCTGTTTCCATGATTGAGCAGGCGCGGGAAACAGAGCCGGTGCAGGAAGCGGAGGAGCATCAATGAGGGCCCAATCCGGGTGGGGGGTCGCCCCGAGCGGAGGCGCCGCGCGCTTGCTGCACCGTGCCCAGCTGAGCGCAACGCTCGGATGCGTCGTCGTCGGAATAATCGGGATAGCGATGTGCCTGCTTGCCGGTCAAGGTGAGCACGCTTGCGCCGTGGGATGGGCCACCCTCATTGCGTTTATCCTCCAGGTGGTGACCTGGGGCAGTGCACGTTACCTGCCCGGTGGGAGCGGATGGGCTCTGACTAGCTACGCGGTCAAACTCGTGGTGGTGTTAAGCGGTCTCGGGGCGGTGCGTGCTTTGACCGCCGCGCCGGTGGGAACCGCGGCGCTGGCGCTTGCCGGGCTCATTATCTGTGCGCTCGCGGTGCAATCGTGGGTGGTAGTGCGCGCGGATCTTCGTGCGACCGCATCGTGAGCTACCCGGGATGCCAGGCCGCGTTTCGCGGGTATATTCGGGAACAGGGCGCTTAGTCCTAGCCGCGCAGAGGCGGTAAGAGTAACGTAGACCACTGTTCACGGCGGCAAAGTTCAAGGCCGCGCGGTGATGACAATTGTGATTTCCACGCTAAGATAGGTTAGCAGTGCCGTTCAGGCGGGGTTCCCGCCGCGGAAAGATTCGATGGAGAGGGTGAGCGCATGGCAGTCGGTTCGTTCGCGAATCTGAGCATGCTCGGCCTGCCGATGGAGAACGACGGGTTCCACGCCCCGGGAGTTGAGGAATTCTTCCCCGCCCCCATCTTCTTCGCCGGCACGCCATTTGAGATGAATCGCGTGATGGTGATTCGTCTTCTTGCGGCTTTAGTTCTTCTGGTTTTCTGCGTTATCTATGCCAAGCGCGCCAAGCTCATTCCGGGTCGTGCGCAGGCTGCGATGGAATCCCTGCTGGACTTCTCGCGGGTGCAGATCGGTGAAGAAATTCTTGAAGGGCAGGCACGGAAGTACCAGCCCCTGCTCGCCACCATTTTCCTCGGTACTCTCTTTATGAACCTGACCGGCGTTATCCCGGGCTTGCAGCTCGCGGGTACGTCGGTTATTGGTATGCCGCTCATTTACGCCGTGGTGGCGTACGTGGCTTTCATTATTGCGGGTATGAAAGAACGCGGGGCGGGTACCTTCTTCAAGGAACAACTCTTCCCGCCCGGGGTGCCCTGGCCGATTTACATCATCATGACGCCCATTGAGTTGCTTTCTACCTTCATTATTCGGCCCGTCACCCTGACGATTCGTCTCTTGGCCAATATGCTTTCCGGGCATATGCTGCTCGTGCTCTGCTTCCTGGGCACCCACGCGCTCTACTTCTCCATGGGCGGGGGCCTCGGTATCGGCCTGGGTACGGTCACTCTGGTGGCGGGTATCCTCTTCACCGTCTTTGAACTTTTCGTGGCGTGCCTGCAGGCGTATATCTTCGCCCTGCTCACCGCCGCGTATATCCAACTTTCTATTTCCGCCCACTAAAACAACAAGAAAAGGACAATCCCATGACTGGATCTGCAGCAGTTCTCGCGACCATCGGTTACGGTCTCGCGGCTATCGGCCCCGGCATCGGCGTCGGCCTCATCGGTGCGAAGAACCAGGAAGCTACCGCACGCCAGCCCGAGATCCGCGGCTACCTGCGTGTCAATATGTTCCTGTCCATCGCCTTTACCGAAGCACTCGGCCTGATCGGCTTCGCCGCGGGCTTCGTGTTCGGAGCTTAAGCAATGTATCTCGCTGAAGAACACAGTGTTATCATTCCGGCCATTCCGGATCTGCTGTGGGGCACGGTATCTTTCCTCATCGTCGCCATCGCGGTGTATAAATTCGCCTGGCCGACGCTGACGAAGATGCTTGATGAGCGGCGGGAGAAAATCGAAGAAGGTTTGCTCGCTGCCGAGCGCGCCCGCGAGGAAGTGGCTCAAGAACGTGCCACCATCCAGTCCGAAAAGGACGCCGCGGTGCGCGAAGCCGCGGATATCCGCGCCCAGGCACAGTCCAATGCCTCCGATATTATCGAGCGTGCACGCCGGGAAGCCGGCGAAGAAGCGCGGCGCATTTCCGCCGCGGCTCAGGTTCAGATTAAGGCTGATACCGACGCCGCCGCGCGGATTCTCCGCGCGGATCTGGGCACTATGGCTTCGCAGCTGGCCGGTCGTATCGTGGGTGAGCAGATTCGCCTCGATCCGAGTGTGAATCAGGGCGTCGTCGATTCGTTCCTCGATAATCTCGAGGAGCAGGCGCGAACGGGGGCGTAATGCGGTCCACGAGTAAGCAATCCGCCGCCGCGGTCACCGCAGAGTGGGACGCCCTGCTTCAGGAATATCCCGGCCAGGAAATTGACTTGGCGCGCGAACTTTTCGCCGCTGCAGACGCCATCAATGCCTCCCCTTCCCTGCGTGGAACCCTCGCGGATACCACCCGGGCTGGTGCGGCACGGGAAAGCCTGGCAGGTGCCATTTTCGCCGCCCACGTGAGCGCACCGGTTCTTACGGTGCTGCGCGCGGTAGCGGGGCGGACGTGGACGGAGGACGCTGATCTCGTCACGACCGTGGATACCCTCGGCGCACACGCTGTATTGGTCCGGGCGCGTGGCGCCGGGGTGCTCTCCGGCGTCGAAGATGAGCTCTACCAGCTTATGCGTACCCTTAAAGAAACTCCTGATCTGCGCATCACGCTCTCCCGCGAGGAATACTCCGCGGAGGAACGCGCGGCACTCTTTGACCGGGTGGTTCCGAATATTCGGGAGGAAACCCGGGTACTCGCGCACCGCGCCCTCGAGCGAGTGCGGGAGATGACCCTGGCCGCCTCGCTCATGGAGTACGCGGTCCAGGCAGCGGATTTGGGCGATGTTTCCGGAGTATCGGTGCTGGTGGCCCAGCCGCTCACGGCGAACCAAGAAGAACGTCTCCAGCGCGCCCTGACCGCGATGTACGGAACCGAAGTTTCCATCCACGTGTCGGTAGATCCGACTGTAGTGGGCGGCATGCGTATCCAGCACGGTTCGGATGTTATTGACGCGACGCTGCAGTCCAGAATTAAAGATGTACGCGATAAAGTCGCGGCCATGCCGGCGGCACCGGCGAGCAACAGGTAAGGAAAAAGAATGGCTGATCTGACAATCCAGCCCGAAGAGATTCGGGCAGCGCTCGATAACTTCGTGCGTAGCTACACGCCGGAGCAGTCCGAGAGTGAGCAAGTTGGTCACGTCACCATGACGGCGGACGGCATCGCCCGCGTGGCCGGCCTGCCCGGTGCGATGGCCAATGAACTTCTCGTTTTTGAGGATGGCACCCGCGGACTGGCGATGAACCTGGAAGAGCGGGAAATCGGCGTTGTGGTTCTCGGTGACTTCTCCAATATTGAAGAAGGCCAGGAAGTGCGCCGCAGCGGTGAGGTGCTCTCCGTCCCGGTGGGCGACGGATACCTCGGCCGCACGGTGGATCCGCTCGGTAAGCCGATTGACGGCCTGGGCGAAATTGAGAATCTCAGCGGCCGGCGTGCCCTGGAGCTGCAGGCTCCCGGCGTGATGATGCGTAAGTCGGTGCACGAACCGCTAGAAACCGGTATCAAGGCTATTGACTCGATGACCCCGATTGGGCGCGGCCAGCGCCAGCTCATCATCGGGGACCGCCAGACGGGTAAAACCGCCCTCGCGATTGACACCATCCTCAACCAGCGCAAGAACTGGGAAACCGGGGATCCCTCCAAGCAGGTGCGCTGCATTTACGTGGCCATCGGCCAGAAGGGCTCCACCATCGCTTCGGTGCGCGGCACCCTGGCCCGCTACGGCGCGCTGGAGTACACCACCATCGTGGCCTCCCCGGCATCCGATCCGGCGGGCTTTAAGTACCTGGCCCCCTACACCGGTTCGGCTATCGGCCAGCACTGGATGTACGAAGGTAAGCACGTGCTTATCGTCTTTGACGATCTTTCTAAGCAGGCGGAAGCCTATCGAGCGGTGTCCTTGCTGCTGCGCCGCCCGCCGGGGCGTGAAGCCTACCCGGGCGACGTTTTCTACCTGCATTCGCGCCTGCTGGAACGCTGCGCCAAGCTCTCCGATGAGCTGGGTGGAGGTTCCATGACCGGCCTTCCGATTGTGGAAACCAAGGCGAATGACGTCTCGGCCTATATTCCGACCAACGTTATTTCCATTACCGACGGTCAGATCTTCTTGCAGTCCGACCTCTTCAACTCTAATCAGCGCCCTGCCGTGGACGTGGGCATCTCGGTGTCCCGCGTGGGCGGCGATGCGCAGATCAAGGCGATGAAGAAGGTTGCCGGTACCCTGAAGATCACCCTGGCCCAGTACCGCTCCCAGGCGGCCTTCGCGATGTTTGCCTCGGATCTTGATCCGGCCACCCGCCAGCAGCTCACCCGCGGTGAGCGCCTCATGGAGCTGCTCAAGCAGCCGCAGTACACCCCGTACCCCATTGAGGAACAGGTGGTTTCGGTCTGGGCCGGCTCGAAGGGCTATCTCGATGATGTCCCGGTGGAGAAGGTGCACGATTGGGAAGCACGCATGCTCGACTACGTGCGGCACAACTCCTCGGTGCTGGAAACCATTGCCACTACCGGTGAGATGGATAAGGATCTCGAAGCCGCACTCGAAGCCACGGTGAGCGCCTTTACGGAGTCCTACCGCACCGCCGAAAACCTGCCCGCGGGTGGGGAAGAGGATGTCCCGGCCGAGCAGGCCCGTGAAACTCTCGCGCGGCCGACGAAGGGTTAATCGATGGCCGGCGAACAGAGGATTTACAAGAGCAAAATTCGTGCGACGAGCACCTTGCAAAAGGTGTTCCGCGCGATGGAGCTCATTGCGGCCTCGCGTATCGGCTCGGCGCGCCGGGAGGCGCAGGAACTGGACCCCTACGCGCGGGCAGTAACCCGCGCGCTCGGGCTGGTGGGGCGCCACGACTTTGACGCCCAGCACCCGCTGATGCGCGAGCGTACCGATACCAATCGGGTAGCGGTACTCGTGGTGACTTCCGACCGCGGCATGGCGGGAGCCTATTCGGCCAATGTACTGCGCGAAGCGGAACGCACCGTGGAGAATCTGCGTGCCGAAGGTAAGGATCCGGTGCTCTACGTGACCGGTCGGCGCGGCCTGCAGTACTTCAAATTCCGCGGCGTGAATATCGCTGGGGAGTGGAGCGGCACCTCGGATAAGCCCGATCCGGAGCAATCCGATGAAATCGCGCGCACCCTCCTCGAGGCTTTCACCGCCGCGCCGGAAGAAGGCGGCGTTGCCGAAGTCCACGTGGTCTACACCCGTTTCCAATCGATGGTGAGCCAGGTGGTGCAGGTGCGCCACATGCTTCCGCTCGCCATTGTGGACTACGGGGAAGGCGATCTGGAGGATACCGGATCGGAATTCTCGGGCGGCGGCACGGAAGAAACCGAACCGCTCTACGATTTCGAACCCTCAGCGCACGACGTTTTCGAAGCGCTCGTGCCCATGTATGTTCGCAAACGTATCTCCTCGATTCTTCTCATGGCTGCGGCCTCCGAACTCGCTTCGCGCCAGCAGGCGATGCACGCGGCTACCGATAACGCTGCTGAACTTATTGAGAAGTACACCCGGCTCGCCAATAACGCGCGCCAGGCTGAGATCACTACCGAGATCACTGAAATCGTCTCCGGTGCCGATGCACTAAGTAACGGATAACGCGCTTCGTAACGGATAAGGAACACACTATGACTGCACAACTAGAGGAGCAGACCGCGGACCTGGCCACAACCGGCCGGATTACGCAGGTCATTGGCGCCGTCGTCGACGTCGAATTTCCGTCCGACGCGCTTCCCGATATCAATAACGCCCTGAAAACCACGGCAACCCTCCCCTCCGGTGACGGAAGCGTCATCGAGCAGGAGATGGTCTTGGAAGTGGCTCAGCACCTGGGTGATAACGTGGTGCGCACCATCGCGATGAAGCCGACTGACGGCCTGGTGCGCGGCGCCGTCGTTATCGATACCGGTGCCCCCATCACCGTTCCGGTCGGTGACGTGACCCGCGGGCACGTCTTCAACGTGGTGGGCGAACCGCTTAACGTTTCCCCCGATGAGATCGAGGTGAAGGAACGCTGGTCGATTCACCGCCAGGCTCCCGCCTTCGACGAACTCGAGCCGGAAACCCAAATGTTCCAGACCGGCCTCAAGGTTATCGACCTGCTCACACCTTACGTGCAGGGTGGCAAGATCGGCCTCTTCGGTGGCGCGGGCGTGGGTAAAACGGTCCTCATCCAGGAAATGATTCAGCGCGTGGCCCTCGACCACGATGGTGTTTCCGTATTCGCCGGGGTGGGCGAACGTACCCGCGAAGGTAACGACCTCATCCACGAAATGGACGAAGCCGGGGTTCTTGATAAGACGGCCCTCGTTTTCGGACAGATGGACGAGCCGCCGGGGGTGCGCCTGCGTATCGCGCTGTCCGGTTTGACCATGGCGGAGTACTTCCGCGACGTCGCCAACCAGGACGTGCTGCTCTTCATCGATAACATCTTCCGCTTCACCCAGGCAGGTTCGGAAGTATCCACCCTGCTCGGGCGCATGCCTTCCGCGGTGGGCTACCAGCCCACCCTGGCCGATGAAATGGGTGCGCTCCAGGAACGTATTACCTCCACGCGCGGGCATTCCATTACCTCGCTGCAGGCCATTTACGTTCCCGCGGACGATTACACCGACCCGGCGCCGGCAACCACCTTCGCCCACTTGGATGCAACAACCGAGCTCTCGCGTGATATCGCCTCCATGGGTATTTACCCGGCGGTGGATCCCCTCGCCTCGACTTCGCGTATTCTGGACCCGCAGATCGTGGGCCAGCAGCACTACGAAGTCGCGACCCGCGTCAAGGCAATCCTCCAGAAGAACCGCGAACTTCAGGACATCATCTCCATCCTCGGTGTGGATGAACTCTCCGAAGAAGACCGCCTGACCGTCGCCCGCGCGCGCCGGATCCAGCAGTTCCTCTCGCAGAATATGTACACCGCGGTGAAGTTCACCGGCGTGGAAGGCTCCACCGTTCCGGTTGCGGAAACCGTTGAAGCGTTCCGCCGTATTTGCGACGGCGAGTACGATCATGTCCCCGAGCAGGCCTTCTTCAATATTGGCGGCATCGAGGATCTGGAACGCAAGTACCACGAACTGCGGAGCGAATAATGCTGGACGTTGAGATCGTTTCCCAGCGGGAGTTGGCGTGGCGCGGGAATGCCGAATCGGTGACCGCGCCCGGCACCGAAGGCTCGGTGGGTATCCTCACGGACCATACCCCGCTCGTTGCTCTCCTCACGGAAGGCAACGTCGAGGTGCGCGGCTGCGCGGACGGGCGCGATCGCAGCTTCACAATGTCCGGCTCCGGCTTCCTCACGGTGACCGCGAACCAGGTTATTGTGGTGGCCGATTCGGTCAGCGAGCAGTCGGTCAACGGGCAGTAGGCGGAGAGCGCGAATGAGCTGGCAAAGCGTAGCACTGATCGTCGTGCTGGTTCTCCTCGCGCTCCTCATCTACTTCCTGGCGCGGGTGCGGTACCTCTTCAACCAGTGGGGGTCCTCCCAGGCGGCAGTACGCCGGCAGCACCGCTGGCATACCGGAGTGGTGTTTTTCCGCACCGATGCGCTGGAATGGTTTAGGGTCGCCTCCCTATCCTGGCGTCCGGCGCTGCGCCTCGACCGGCGTTCCCTGAGCATCAACCTGGTTAAAGTCCGTGAGGATATCGCCACCGCCCGCGTGGGGGATGCTCATACAGAAATTGATATGGCCATGAGCTGCCAAGCGCATACGGCGCTGGTGGCGTGGGCGGATTCGGCCCCGCCCCGGGGAGATTGGGTGTTGTTCTAGATGCGCGTTGTTTTTGCTACCTGTTCGGTGGATTATTCCGGACGCCTGGACGCGCATCTCGAACCGGCCACTCGGCTCCTCATGGTCAAGGCGGATGGCTCGGTGCTGGTTCATGCAGATACCGGCTCCTACAAGCCCCTCAACTGGATGATGGGCCCAACCCTCTTCACCGAAGAAGAACCGAGCGCAGCCGAGCGCGAGGCGGGCGTGCGCACCATCTGGAACGTGGAGCACAAGAAAACCGATGACCGGCTGGTTATTCGGATCTACGAGGTCTTTTCCGATTACGAGCAAGACCTCGGGGTGGATCCCGGACTCGTCAAGGACGGGGTGGAAGCGCACCTGCAAAAACTGCTGGCCGAACAGGTGGAACGCATCGCCCCGCAGGCCAGCTTGGTGCGCCGGGAGTACCCCACCGCCATCGGTCCGGTAGATCTTATGGTGCGCGACGGCGAGGGCGGCTATATCGCCGTCGAAATTAAACGCCGCGGCGAAATCGACGGGGTCGAACAGCTCACCCGCTACCTTGACCTCTTGCGCCGCGATCCCCTCCTCACCCCGCTGCGCGGTATTTTCGCAGCCCAGGAAATCAAACCTCAGGCCCGTGTGCTGGCCGAAGACCGCGGCATTGACTGTATGATCTTGAACTACGACGATATGCGTGGCATAGACCACCCGGAGGATCGACTGTTTTAGGACGGGATAATGGGGTTCTTATACGGCCGGGCAGCGTTGCCCGGCGGCGTACGTGAATGTGAAATCGCGTGGGACAAGGGAGTTCTCACGCGGGTAGATACGGTATCGAGCGATGTGACAGCAGAGCTCCCGGAGGGGTGGCTCATCCTCCCCGGGCTCGTTGATGAACACTGCCACGGCGGGGGAGGGGCTTCCTTCCCTGATGCGAAAGATAGCACGGAAGTGGCGCAGGCGGCCGGGGAACATCTGGCGCACGGGACCACTTCGATAGCCGCGGCTCTCACCACCCTGAGCGTGGAGCGCATGGAGGCCGGGGCAAGCTTGCTCGCCGATGCGGTCGAGGACGGGACCCTGGCCGCCATTCTTATTGAGGGACCTTTCCTTTCTAGCGAGCGAGCGGGGGCACAAAACCCCGCCTATTTGGAAACCCCGAGCGTGGAGATTGCTAACCGGCTCCTCACCGCTGCCCGCGGGCATGCCTGGGGGATGACGCTCGCCCCCGAGCTATCGGGGGCGAGCGAGGTGGTGGACCTGCTGCTTGAGCACGGTGTGGTGCCCACCTGGGGGCATACCCACGCGGAGGCCGGCCCGGCGCGGGAGCTCCAGGAGCGGGCGGTGGCCGGCGGGGCAACCCCGGTGGCCACCCACCTCTTTAATGCCATGCGCGAATTGCGTCACCGGGCGCCCGGTCCGGTAGCCGAGTATTTGGCTGCCGCGCGGCGCGGCAGCTGCGTCGTCGAACTTATTGGAGACGGCGTGCATATTAGCTCCGAGCTGGTGCGCAACGTGGTCGAAATCGTGGGCCCGGAAAATATCGCGCTCATCACCGATGCCATGGCGGCTGCCGGTATGGCGGATGGCACCTACGAGCTGGGCGGGCTGCGGGTGCATGTGACCGACGGGCAGGCACGGCTGCGCGGGGGCAATCTCGCGGGCGGCACCTCTCATCTTCTCGATATTGTGCGCACCGTGGTCGGCGCGGGAGTCGATATGAACGACGCCGTTACCATGGCGAGCGCCACCCCGGCCCGCGTAATGGGTTTGACCGATCGCGGATCCCTCGAAGTGGGCAAGCGCGCGGATCTGCTGGTCGTGGATGAGGAACTGCGCCCGCGGCGGGTCTACCGCGCCGGGCAGTTGGTTGCGCAGGACGGCAAGTTGGTGGCGTAGCCGGGAGACTGCGGCGTCGTACGCGATGCTAGTGGACTCCGCGCGCTCAGGGGCTACCATGGAAGAATGCGCCGGTCGAAAAAGTATTCCCGTCCCGTTCACCCGCTGAATATCAGCGCGGCGATGGGTGGGCTCACCTATGAAAACGGACGCGATGGCGCCACGTATAAAGTGCGGCGCATCGCCAGCGCCGCGAAGGATTATGTGTGCCCCGGTTGCGGCGGGATGATCCGGGTTGGTGAAAGCAATATCGTTGCCTGGACGGAGGACACCATCTGGGGTGCCCAGTACGGGGTGGATTCGCGCCGCCACTGGCATCCGGGGTGCTGGCAGCACCGCGGCCGCGCCTAACCGATTTTCCCATTGTGTGACCGGCGTAAGCAGTTTTATATTTGCTTTATGGCCATGACCGAAACTCAAGTGAGCACCCGGGAATTACGCGAGAATCTCTCCCAGATTCTTAGAGAAACTATCCAAGAAGGAAAGCGGTTCATCATCGCGCACGAAGGCAAAGCTGTTGCCGCTATCGTCACCATCGATGATCTTCACGCGTTGGAAGAATTGGAAATGGCTCAAGATATTGCCGCCTACGAGCATGCAAAACGTACCGATGATGGTGGGCGCATTAGCCTTGAAGATTTCAAAGCCAGTCTTGTGATACCTTGAGCGGTTTTGGACAGGGAATTTAGTATTCTCTCGGACATGCCCTCGCCGGAACCCTCTATAGCCCCAACCCGTATGTTTTGGTACGCGAACTCGACACCACACCAGCATTAATCCAATGCCTATATGCGGGCTAAGGCGTGCAGCGAACTCAAGGTGTAAGCGACGGTCGAAAAGTAGCCCAGTTTCGACGGTCGCTAACACTCAAGGCCGCAAGTGGCTCGGGTGTGTCAGAATTAAGGGC
>NZ_JBQAIK010000003.1:0-68747 GCF_051905915.1 Actinotignum sp. UMB0459
ATGAAGCATAAAGAGTTGAAGATGTCTAAGAAGCTTGTTCGGCACAGCACTGCTAAGTTTTTGGTGTTTACGACCAATGCGGCTAACAGCGTTGAAGTACGGTACGAAGAAAGTACCATCTGGCTTACCCAGAAGTTGATGGCACAATTGTTTGACGTCGACGTCCGAACCGTAAGCGAACACTTGCGAAATATTTTCCAATCGGGGGAGTTGTCGGATTCTGCAGTTATCCGGAAATTCCGGATAACTGCTACTGACGGAAAAAACTACCTCACACAGCACTACAACCTGGACGCAATTATCTCGGTTGGTTACCGGATCAATTCAATACGCGCCACTCAATTCCGGCAGTGGGCCACTGGCATCCTGCGTGATTTCACTTTACGTGGCTACGTGATTGACCGAGAACGTATGGAAACTGGCGACATTCTTGGCGAGGACTACTTTGAGCAACTCCTCCAAGAAGTGCGGGAAATCAGGCTCTCAGAGAGGCGTTTCTACCAGAAGATAACCGACATCTATTCAACAGCTGTCGATTATGATGCCAAAGCGCCCACAACCCGGACTTTCTTCGCTACTGTCCAAAACAAGCTTCACTATGCTGTACACGGACACACCGCGGCGGAACTCATCACCGAGAGAGCCGATGCTAAGAAACCACATATGGGTTTAACTTCGTGGAAAAATTCGCCTGACGGTAAAGTGCTCGCGGGTGACGTGACCATCGGCAAAAACTACCTCACCAAGAACGAGCTTGATGATTTGGGGCGGTTGGTAGAAGCGTATTTAAACCTTGCAGAGTCACGCGCACGCCGTCACATTGCCACTACTATGAACGACTGGGTACAGTTCCTCGACCAAGTTCTTACCCTCGATAGTCGTGAACTGCTGAACAATGCGGGAAAAATTTCAAAGAACCTTGCCGATGAACACGCACTAGAGGAGTTCTCCAAATATCGAGTGGTGCAGGATCTCACCTATGAATCAGATTTCGATAAGTTTGCTCTCCAAGCAGAACGGGTCAACGAGGATCACGGACAACCTTAGATAATTAATTTACGTTCGGGCAAGCTGCCGTCCAGAATTTGTTTCCAACGGCAGCCTCCCCAACGCAGGTACTCGCAAAGCATAGAAAGAGCCCCGCGACACCACACCTTCTTCTCGCTACTCGCGCATCGCTTCCGCAGCGAGTTCGAGGTTGCGAATATATCCTTCCGCGGTCCATGCCGAACGGCCAATAAACAGGCCACCCACGCCCGGGATTCCCAGAATATCCTTGTTGTTATCGTGATTGACGGAGCCTCCATAGAGGATGGCCTCCACGCGATCCCCGTAACGCTCCGCGAGCGCGGCAAAGGTACGTACCAGGTCCTCGCGCCGCGGTGGGCGCCCATGTTCCCCAATTGCCCAGATCGGTTCGTAGGCGAGGAGCACGCGGGAAGTATCCGCTATCCCATCCAGGGCCGCATTAATCTGCGCGGTGATAAAGGGAAGGGTCTCCCCCGCCTCAAATACCTCGGCCGGCTCACCGAAGCACACCAGTGGGATAGCCCCGTGGCGCAGCGCAGCTTTGATCTTGAGGTTAACAGTCTCGTCCGTTTCCCCGAAGTACTCACGCCGCTCAGAATGCCCCATCTCAATCAGGGTGGCCCCGGCATCGATTGCCTGAGGGATCGATACTTCCCCGGTCCACGCCCCGGCATCTTCCCAGGCCGCATTCTGCGCACCCACCAGGATTCTGGTTCCCTCAAGCTCGCTAGCTGCCACATCAATGGCAGTAAACGAAGGAATAATAAAAGGCTGGATATCACCTAGGCTGGCCACATCAAGGCCGGCGAGTGCGCGAGCATAGTCCCGTGCGAAAGCGCGGGTGCCGTTCATTTTCCAGCTAGTTCCAACCCAAAGCATCATTCCTCCAGTGAACCGTCATAGGCGCAAATGGCATCCACATTGGCCTTGGAATGCGAGCTCGGGTCGAATTCATAATTGAAAAATTCTTTGGCCAGTCGTCGCGCGAGTTCCGCACCGATAACCCGCTGCCCCAGGCACAGCACCTGGGCGTTATTGGAGAGCACCAGGCGTTCCACCGAATAGGAGTCATGCGCGGTCGAGGCGCGAATGCCTTTCACCTTATTAGCGGACATAGCCACGCCCATTCCGGTCCCGCATACGAAAATACCACGGTCAGCCTCGCCGCGCGCAATCATTTCCGCACCCGCGGTAGCGAGGTTCGGATAAAGCGCAGATTCGCCTTCCTTGAGACCCAGGTCGATCACTTCGTCGATGCGCTCATCCTTCTCCAGATCAGCCTTGATGAGGTCCTTGTATCCGTACCCGGCCGAATCACCGAGCACCACCACACGAAATCCCATGTTTTCTCCTTTGTTTTCTTTTCTAGCCACGTATATACGGCTTGGTACATTCTTACGAGCCACGCCACATTGAGGTAACAACCGCTCACCGCTATTCCACCACACGAACCGCGCAACAAGCCATATTTTAGCGTCTTGTCATCACTTTATCCTATCTTTTTGCGCGGTTCGTGCAGATTGATATCAGAGCGCCTCCGCTGCCGCGGCCATGAGGAGGGCGAAAGACACCGCGCCCGGATCCGGGTGACCGAGTGACGCATCGCCGTGTGTCTTGGCCCTGCCCTTGCGTGCAGCCAGCTCCGAAGTAGCTTCGGCGGCCTGACGGGCTACTTCGGCCGCGCGCGTCCAGGCGTCCTTGAGCCCCACGCCTTCGGCAAGCTCCTTTTCCAGTGCATCGGCAAAAGGTTCGGTTGCGTCCACCATCGTTTTATCTCCGACGACGGCACCACCGTCGCGCGCCACATTTCGCGCCGCATCAACGACGGCCGCGCCCAATATTTCGGCCGAAACCGCTCCTCCATCGTCAAGATGGCTGGCAGCTTGGCAGATGGCATCTCCCCAGAGTGCACCCGAGGTACCACCCGCACCTTCGGACCATGCTTTGCCAGCCGAGTCCACCAGGCTCGCAGCTCCCGCCTTGGCGGAGAGGGCCCGGCGGACCGCATCGCGTGCAGCTACCGAGCCGAGGGTCATGCCTTGACCGTGATCACCGTCCCCAGCGATGGAATCCAGCTTGCCCAGATCCGCTTCCGCCGCGATAGCAGCATCGGCAAAAGCGGTGAAGACGACGGCGATGCGTTCCGCCTGCGCTGCCGATTCGGGCGTGCCGGCACTGAGTTCCACCGCGTGCACTTCCGCAACGGGGCGTTCGCGGCGTTGCTGGTTCTCCACGTTTCCAGTACGGAAAGCGGGGGTATCCGCACCGGACAGCCAGAACTTCTCCAGTTCCTCATCGAGAAAAGCAACGGTGAGAGAAACACCGGCCATATCGAGTGAGGTCACCTGTTCACCTACGACCGGCGCCACGACCTCCAGGCCACGTTCGGCCAGGATGCTAGAGACTGCGTGGTAGAGCACGAACATTTCTTCGTACTTCACTCCGCCCAGCCCGTTAACGATCACCGTCACGCGCCCGCTGTAGCCGCCCTCGCGGCGCTCGGGTTCTTCGGCAAGAACACCGTCAACCAGAAGGGTTGCCAGTTCATCCGCGGTGGCATGTTCGTGTTCGGAGATCCCGGGCTCACCGTGAATCCCAAGCCCGAGAGCGAATTTTCCATCAGGCACGGTGAAGAGCGGATCGCCCGATCCCGGGAGGGTGCAGCCGGTGAAAGCGACCCCGAGGGTACGGGTGGAATCATTGGCGTGCCAGCCAATGCGTTCGGCTTCGTCCAGGTTGTACCCGGCGGCGATTGCCCCGCCGGTTACTTTCACGACGAAAAGGTCACCCGCAATACCCCGGCGCTCACGGTGTTTTTCCGGGATCCCCGATGCGACGTCGTCAGAAATCTGTACTTCGCGCACATCTAGACCGTCCGCACGCATAATACTGGCGGCTTTCCCAAAGTGGAGAACGTCCCCGGCGTAATTGCCGTACATGAGGAGCACACCACCGCCGTTATCAGCAGCTTGAGATACCGCGGTTACTTGGGACTGCGAGGGGGAAGCGAAAATGTTCCCACATACGCAACCGTGCGCCATACCTGGACCGACCCAGCCAGGGAAGGCCGGGTAGTGCCCCGAACCACCCCCAATGACCAGCGCCACTTCGCCCTCCGGGGAGGTAGTAGACCGTACGACGCCGCCGTGCACCGCCTCCACGTACCGCTCATTAGCGGCGATGAAACCCGCGAGGGCTTCAGCGGGGAATTGTTTAGGATCGTTGTAGATAAACGTCATTGTTACTCCGTTGGTTGATCTGCGAGGATTGCACTCTGGCGGGCACGATCCTCAGCGATTTTGGCTCGCACCGCACCGGACAGGCCGAAAGCCATAATTCCGGCAACGGCGACCGATACCCCGAAGAACACCGTGGTAGCGAACATATTTCCGTTCGTGAGGTCTTGCAGCCATCCGCCGAGGTACGGGCCGAGCATCCCGCCGAGGTTCCCGATACCGTTAATGATACCGAAGCCGGCACCCACCGCCGCAGGGGGCAGCAGCAGGGAGTTGATCGTCCAGTACGGAGCGAAGAAGGAGAGCTGGCAGGCGGTTGCCGCCGCGAGGGCGATCACCACCAGCCATCGCTGGTCCGCCGTCACGAAAGAGGAAAGCGCCAGGATAATGCCGCCAAGGATGAGCGGAATACCCACGCGGGTGCAATAGCGCTGATCTCGGTCCGCGCCCTTCCCGTTGAACCAAATAGCGATACCAGCGCAAACGGGCGGGATCGCGGAAACTAGACCCACCGTAAGAGAACCGTGGAAAGACTGCTTGAGGAGGGTGGGAAGCCAAATCTGGAGCCCGTAGAAGCCCAGCCACACAAACATCCCCAGGAAGGCCAGGTACCAGGTGAAGGGATTACGCACCGCGAGGCGCCAATCCGATTCCACCGGCTTTTCGTTACCATCAATGATTTGCAGGGCGCGGATCTCGTCCTTTTCATCCTGGTCAATCCACCGGGCGGTATCCGGATTATCGGCCGCGAAATACCACCACAGCCCCACGCCGATGACCAGCGGCAGCGCACCCTGAATAATGAAGAGTTCGCGCCAGTTCCCGTACATGAGGATAAGGCCGGCGAAGGGGCCTGTGATGATCGTGGCGATGGGATTGTGCATGATGAACAGCGAGAAGGCCCGCCCGCGTTCCGCCTTGGAGAACCACCTCGAAATGAGAACCATGAGTGCTGGCTGCACCCCACCCTCGAATACCCCGAGCGTGAAACGAGCGATAAGTAGCTGCGTATACGAGTGGACGAAACCAGCGAGAATCGCACAGACTCCCCACCCGATCATGAGCACAAAGACAACTTTCCGGGCACTCCACTTCTGCGCTAGGTAGCCGCCCGGGACCTGGAGTACGAGGTACCCTATGAAGAAGATTCCCGCGGCAAATCCGGCCTGGGAAGCATCCATATTGAGACTTTCTCGGATGCCTTCCATGCCGAAGCCAATATTGACACGGTCAATATACGCGATGATGTAGATCGTGATAATAACGGGAATGAGAATTTTCCAGCGGCGCCGCGCTGACGTGGGAACGTGGACCGGGGTTGTCATTTATGCCTCCTCGGCGATTACTTCGAGCGCATAGACGCGTGCGGGACCACCATCCGCGCCTTTGATTTTCAAGGGTGCAGCAAAGAAGAGGAAGCGTTCCTGGCTAAGTTGCTCCAGCCCGGCCAAGTATTCGATTTGCAGAATCCCTTTGGGAAGCAGCACGGTATGGCAGGCCCAGTCTTCAACGGGTTCATGGTGCTCAAAATCCGTGAGGTACGGTTCGCGGATCGCGCGGTCCTGCGGGAAATCAAAAGCAATTGCCTTGGCCTCAAGCTCGAGGAGGTATTCCGCACCGGACTTCGTGATCCACGGGGACCTGGTCCAGAATTCTGGCACGGTTGTGGGGTGGCGCAGTGCCTGGTTGCTGCGGATAAGTACGACGTCGCCGGCGCGTACCGCGCCCGCCCGCGCCTCAAGAACTTCACGGGAAAGTGCAGCGTTATCACCCAAATCTGCGACGTCAATAAGACTTGCTTCCCCGCAGAAACGCTCGATGGGGAGCATCTCGATGGTTTCGAGGGCTCGATCAACATGCTGTGGCGCATCGCAATGGGAGAAATTATGGGCACCGTAATCTTTAAGAACAGTGGACCGGAAGGTAAATTCCGGTTTCGGGAGTTCCTTGAAAGCGAACTCCGGAGCAAAACGCCAATGCGGCTCAATAAGCATCGACAGGTCGACGACGCGGTAGTGATCGAAAAATCCCATAGTAGTTGTCCTATTTTTCTGCGTGCGCTGCCGTGCGCACGGCTTCCGATGTTGTGTTGAGCAGGTCTTGCGGGAGGCGGTAGATCCGCACCGCGTTCTCTGCGTAGGCGGCTCGTTGTTCCGCCTGGGACCATCCGCTCGTGATCTCGCGGAAGCCATTCCAGATGTCTGCGAAGCTTCCGGCAATGGAATCGACCGGGAAATTCGAGGCGAACATAATGCGTTCGGTTCCGAAAATCTCGGTGATTCTTTCCACGATGGGACGGTTATTTTCCACGGTCCAGGGCTGGTCTTTCAACCCGATCCCGGAAATCTTGATGGAGACCTGCGGATATTGCGCCATGAAGTCCAGTGCGCGCACCCAGCCGGCGATCATATCCGGGTGGCGATCCGCGGGCAGCCCGGAGTGGTTAATGATGAGGGGAATATCCGGGTTCTGCTCCAGAACGGTTTTCGCCTCGGTCATATGCCACCAGGCCACCTGCAGGTCGAAACTAAATCCGACGGCACGCAACGCTGCGTAACCCTTCTGCCACTGCGGATCGGTGAGCAGGCTCGGGTTGCTTTCTGCACTAACCGGAGAATCTGACTGCCCGGGCTTATTACGAACCCCGCGCACAATAGGAATCTCAGCTAGTTCTTCAAGGGTTCCCTGCACCTGCGGATCTTTGAGAATCGCATGCCCTACCCCGGCGTTGGGGAGGCCGAAGCGATCCGCGATATTTTGGGTGTAGCGCATTTCGCCAACCGGATCATCGAGTTCCCATTCGGTTTCCATCGTTACCGAACCGACGAGGTTGAGATTAATACTCGCGGCTAAATCGGTGAGATCCGCCGGCAAGAAATCAACTTTGATTGGATCGTAATTTCCGTAGCGGAAGGGGATATGCGCATCGGGGCGCAACCAGGGTTGGTAACCCAGATGCGGCTCCCAAAAGTGATGATGCGCGTCAATAACTGGACCTGTGTATAACTCCATTGTTTCCTCCTTGGTCCGGGTGCGGTGGTGCCATTGCGGTGGCACATGCCGCAATGGCACCACCTCACCCAAAAATTCGTCGCTACGAGGCGCGCTTAGGCGATAAGCCGCCGCTGCGCCAAGGGACGATTGAAATTAATGAGGGCAGAACCGATCATGTACAGTCCTGCCGCGCAGGCGAGGAAGACGAACGCTCCAGTAAAGGAGCCCCCGGCTGCCTTGATCGCGTAGCCCATGATGATGGGAGCAAGCGCACCGCCCAGGGATGAGGCCATGTTCATGACAGAACCAACCGTTCCCACCTGGCTCTTCGGGGCGAGCCAAGCCGGAATAGCCCAGTACAGCCCACCGAAGTTCGTGAAGAACACCGCGCCAGAGAGCAGGAAAAGTGCGGTCATTCCGGATGGTGCGAAGGGAATTGCCGCCACGCATACCGCCATGCCGAGGGCGGAACCGACCAGTAATGCCTTCATGACCTTGTTGTAATCATTGAAGGTGCGCCGGCCCCAGTCCGCGAGCCACCCGGCTACCAGCTGGCCCACCACGCCCATCATGAACATGAAGAAGGTGCCCCAGCCTAGGCCGGCTAAATCGAAATCGCGGGCACGCGAGAGATAGGACGGGGTCCAGGAAATGAGGCCCCACCATACTGTGGCCCAGCCAAGACGCCCGAACCAGAAGGCCCACCAGGAGGTGGAACGTGCATAGTCAACGATGCGCGGGAGCTTGGCCTTTTCTTCTGCGGTGAGTTCGGCCCCTTCCTGACCTACCTCACCTTCGCGGATGTGTTCGAGTTCTTCCGCGCTCACCCGTGGGTGTTCTTCCGGAGTGTCACGCACCCAGATGTAGTAGATAATCGCAACGATCACCGTGATCCCGCCGGTTATATAGAAAGCCCAGCGCCAGGACCCGAAGAATCCAATTATTGCGGTGACCATAATGCCACCCACAGCGGATCCGAAGGCCCCGGCCATATCCACGAAAGTGGCGCCGCGGGCACGTTCCCCGGAAGGCAACCAAGAAGAGCTGAGCTTGGAGCCCGAGGGCGCACACGGTGCTTCCAATGCACCGAGGAGCAAGCGGGATACCCCGAAGCCCAAGCCGGTGTGGATAAAACCAATAACCATCTGGGTTCCGCCCCAAAGTGCTCCGGCCGCACCGATAACGCGGCGTGGCCCGAATTTATCGAGGAGCCAACCACCCGGAACCTGGAAGATGAGGTAGGTCCAGAAGAAAGTAGAAAGAATCCATCCCTGCATATCCTCATCGATGCCCAGTTCCTTATCGATAAAGGGCAGGGCGATGGACAGGGTGGTGCGGTCAATATAGTTGAGCAGAATAATGAGCCACAAAATCATGAAGACTTCAATGCGAATCTTCGATTTTTTACCCTTGCGTGGGTGGCTCACTGCGTGCTTATTAACGGACATGGTGAACCGGCTTTCTATGCCTGGGCCGCTTCTGCGGTCTTGACCCCGAGGGAAGTAGCAATATCAAAGGCTCGCTGGGAGGGACCGATGGAGGCAATACCCTGGCCCACGATTTCGTAGGCGGTGCCGTGGGCCGGGGTGGCCAACGGCACGGGCAAACCTCCCTGAACCGTCACACCCTTATCGAAGCCAATGGTCTTGAGAGCAATCTGGCCCTGATCGTGGTACATCGTGACAACGCCGTCGAAATTCCCCTTCTGGGCTCGCATGAAGGTGGTGTCCGGCGGGAAGGGACCCTGCACATTAACACCATCAAACTGGGCGAGTTCCACCCCAGGGGCAATATGGTCAATTTCTTCCCGGCCGAACTGCCCGGATTCTCCACCGTGCGGGTTGAGCGCGCATACCGCGATACGCGGTTCTTCTACTCCGATGCCCTTAATAACATCGTTGAGAAGGTTAATGGCATCGCGAACCGCTCGGGCGTTAATACGGGCGGCTACTTGCGAGATTCCACAATGCGAAGTAACGCGCGAAGTGGTGAGCCCGGGAATGAAATTGAGTTCGGAAGTGAAGCCGTCGTAATTGAGTTCCTTGGCGAACCAACGCAGCTCGTCCTCTTCATGCATGCCGGCTTCGTGGAGCGCGGCTTTGTTGAGGGGGAGGAAAATAATCGCATCCGCTTTGCCGTCCTTGTACATGCCGATAGCCTTGAGGAGATCGGATTTCACACGCCGACCGCCTTCCACGGAATGCTCCCCGCGTTTAACGGGCTGATCTTGGAGCTCGGATCCCACGATCTGCACCTCACCGGGCTTCGCTTCTTCCGAATAGGGGAAGCTCAGAGAGAGCTCCGCGCAGTATTTCTCTACTTCGGAAGCCGATGCAAGCAGCTTAATATTGGCCTTCTGACGGTTCTCCTCATCGGCACATAACTTCATCGCCAGTTCGGGGCCGATGCCTGAGGGATCACCGATAGTCATAGCAAGATTGGGAACGATAGTCATTGTTTTCTCCTTTGTAGCTGTGGTCGCTCGTGCGGCCAGTGACGGACGGATAACTGGGGTAAATAGGTTCGGGGATTAGTACGACGGTGCGGGGGCCGACTCACGAGTAATCTGTCCAATGGCACCCTGGCCCGTGGCGGAAAGATTCGCGTTGAAAGGATCAATGGTGCGCAGTGCGGAGCGCAGTACCTGGCGGATATAGCGGGCATTTGTTGCTCCCACTCCCAGCCAGTCCGAGCCGTAGTGTTCCACCATGAATGCTCCGGTAAAGCCACCCCGCAAAGCTTGCCGAATCACGGCGCGGTAGTTAATAAGTCCGCTTTCCAGGGGAACCGGCGCGGACATATAGGTGCCAGTTTCCGGGTCCTCATCGCGAATATAGTTCTTGATATGCCAGTAATTGGCGTAGGGAAGAACCGCATCGAACATGTCCTGGTAGCTGGGCATGGGCCGGTGCAGGCGAATGAGGTTGCCGATATCCGGATTAAGCCCCACGTTGTCACGGTCAATATCACGCACGAAACTCACCGCGCCGTCGTGGGTTCCCACGTAGGTGTCTTCGTACATTTCCAGGCTGATGTGCATTCCGAGCTGGCCGGCGTGCCGGGCTAGTTCCCGCACCCGTTCCACCGCGAGCGGACGCAATTGCGGATCGCATACGTGCCCGGGTGCTAACCAGAACCACAGCGCTTTTTCCTGCGCCGGGGTGAGGGCCTCCATAAAGCCGATATTGATGACCTGTGCCCCGAGCTCATGCCCGCGGTCAATGAGGTCATGTACGAAGGCAAGATTGGTATCTCCGTTGCGAACATCGACGACGGAACGCCTACCTACGGAAATAGCGGGAATGCTGAGGTCGAGATCGCGGCACATATCCCGGAAAGACGCGAAGCGTTCCTCGGATATCTCAACAAGGGGAACCCAATCATCCATCGGATCAATGGCACCGAAACCAAGCTCCTTGACTTGGAGAAGCTGGTCTTCCCATACGCTTACCGGTGCGGTTCCTATATCCTCCCCTGTTTCTGTGCGGGATCCGAAATTCATCTTGGCCGCAATTGGCCAGGTATCCGCCGTATACACCTCATCACTCCTTTCGCCGGCCCCGGTTCCGGGGCCGGCGCTTATCTGCTTATTGCTGGCGAGCCTTAGCTCTGCCCGAGTCCCTTCTTGAGATCTGCTTCGTACCCTTCGAGGTACTTGACGAAATCATCGCCGAAGAGAGGATCGATCTGCATGAAATTGGTTTCCATGTAGTTGGTGAAGTCCTTGCTTTCGCTGTACTTCTTTGCTGCATCAATCCAGTACTCGCGGGCTTCTTCGCTGATCCCACCTGTCGCGATAAGACCGCGGAACTGGGAGAAGGTCACGTTAATGCCTTCCTCCACGGTGGTGGGGATATCCTTGAGCGCATCGTAGCTATAGCGATCTTCGGAGATCACGCACAGGGGAACAAGATCGCCGGCTTCCAGCTGGCCCATCACTTCGCTGGGATTACCCAGGGCGACATCAACGTGTCCGCCGAGCAACGCAGTCACGGCTTCACCTCCGGATTCGTAGGGCACGCGTTGGAACTGCACACCCTGGTCCTTTTCGATAAGGCCAAATTGGATAGCGTCGTTACCGGTCACACCACCGGATATGGAAACCTTGACAGGACCGGCCTTCGCCGCATCCACCACAGCACGGCAGGAATTGTAAGGAGAGCCCTTCTTTACAACCATGATCGTCGAGTCCTGACCCACCTTCATGATCGGGGTGAAACTACGCCACGTGAAGGGCACATTTTCGGTGAGAGGAAGGTTTATGAGGGCGGTTTCGGTGGCGAGGAGCTTGGAACTATCACCTTCTTCGCCCAGGAACGCAGCATAGCCGACGGCGCCGCCGGCACCCTGGCGATTCTCCACCGAGATGGACTTACCTGTGACGTTCTCCAGGCCGGAGGCGATGGCACGGCCTGACATATCGGAACCACCACCGGGGGCCATAGGTACCACCATGGTGATACGGGCGCCGGGATCGAAATCGCTTCCTCCCGCGGAGGAACCCCCGCCCTTATCCTGACAACCGGAGAGGGCAAGGAGCGCGCAGCTAACAGCGGCGATACCGCTCATGAGTCGTGATATTTTCATTGTTATTCCTTAGAGTTGATCGTCGTTGATCCGGATTGGGGGATGTCACCGCCTAGCGCAAGACCCGGCGGTGGGGTGGTTGTCGTGTCGAGAGCGCGGGTTCCGCGCGCGGCCGAGCCGGTGCACTCCCCCACGGCAGCAGGTTGCGCAGCATCCACGGACGGCACAGACTCAATCGCGGAAGTCGCTTCTGCGGGAACTTCGGCCGCCGCGGATTTGCGGCTGGATTTACGTGAAAAACGCTTGAGGAGGCCCGGGACCACCATGATGGCAAGGGTGATGCCAAGGATGGTCAAGGCTAGGGGCTGACGGAATACGATGGTGAGATCGCCCTGACTGAAAGCAGAAGTCTGCACCAGATAACGTTCCACCATGGGCCCAAGCACCATGCCCAGGATGAGCGGCGCCGTCGGATAGTTATATTTCTTGATGAAGAACCCAGCCAAGCCAGCAACGAAAAGAACCGTGAGTGCGAAAACACCATTCTCTACTGCAAATGCCCCAAACATCGAGAAGAAGATAATGAGGGGATAGAGGTAGGAGTAAGGCAGGCGCAGAACTTGGGCAAAGACGGGTGCCATGGGCAGGTTGAGGACGAGCAGGATAACGTTCCCGATGAAGAAAGACGTTAGCAAACCCCACACCAACGTAGGTTGATTCTCAAAGAGGAGGGGCCCCGGCTGGATCCCGTACATGACAAATGCGCTGAGGAGAACTGCCGTCGTCGTACCACCGGGAACGCCCAGCGCGAGAGTCGGAACGAAATTCGCATTGGCCGCGGCGTTATTTGCAGATTCGGAGGCTGCTACGCCTTCAATAGCGCCCTTACCAAAGTTGCGGGAGTTCTTGGAGACCTGCTTTTCCGCGCCGTAGGCAACCAGGGAGGCAAGAGTGGACCCCGCACCGGGCAGGCAGCCGAGTACAAATCCAAGCCCGGTACCACGAGTAATGGCCGGAAAAGCCTGCTTAATATCGGAGGGCTTAATGACCATGTCACGCATGCGGGCACGAATCGGTTTCGCGGTGCCCGCACCGATCTGGGACACTACTTCACCGATGGCGAATACTCCGATCATAACGACGACGAAATCAATGCCGCCCAGCAAACTCACGCTTCCAAAGGTGAAGCGCGAAGCCGCGAAGGCCGAGGACATTCCCACGGTGGAGAGCACTAGGCCAATACCGGCCATCATGAGGCCCTTGGCGAGGTTATCGCCGGAGAAGGAGATGATGGTGAGCAGGCCCATGATCATAATGGCGAGCATTTCAGCCGGGCCGAAACGCAGCGCGAATTGAGCAATAGGAGCTGCCACCAAGCAGAGCAGAATAAGGGAAACAATGGCGGCGAAGAAGGAGCCGATGGCAGCAATCGCGAGCGCCTTACCAGCTTTTCCTTTTCGGGCTAGAGAGTAGCCATCTATAACTGTTGCGACGGCGCTCGCATCTCCCGGAGTGGCAATGAGGACCGCAGCAATCGTGCCGCCGTACTGGCACCCGTAGTAAATACCCGCGAGCATAATGAGCGCGGTGACCGGTTCCATCGTGAGGGTAAGAGGCAGCAGAATTGCCACGCCCGTGGTGGCCCCCAGTCCGGGGAGCATCCCAATAACGGTACCGAGAAGTACCCCGATGAAACACCAGAGCAGGTTGTCTGGGGTGAGAGATGTTTGGAAACCGAGTAGAAGATTCTCAATCATGATATGTTCGTTCCTCCCTTACACCAGGTCAAGCATCCCGGTAGGAAGCGGCACTTGGAGAAGCACAGAGAAAACCACGTAGCCGAAGAGGAAGGTGAGAATAGCAGCGAGGAGCCCCTGCCACCATTTGCGCCGTTCCACGAAAACAACGAGGACAAAGACCATGAGCGTGACGGAAAACAGCAGGCCGATCACGCGGGTGAGGATAATTGCGCCAAGCATTGCGAGGAAGACGTAGACTACCGCGAGCTGACGCTGGCGTTCGGTGCGTTCACCTTCCGCGGGCGTTTCTTCTGCCGCATACTGTTCCATCAGCTGGACGGATTCGTCATCTTCTGAGTCAGTTTCCGGCGCGGGCTTCGTGATGTTGGAGCGAATGAGATCCCAAATCGAGGCGAGGACAATAACGCAACCGGCGACGAAAGGCATGAGCCCGGCACCAACTTCGCCATTGGTTTCTGATAGTCCGTAATTCCACCCCGACACAATGACGTAGATGCCGATACCTAAAATAACGAGGCGGAAAGCCAGTGCGCCGATATCCCGATTTCCGCACTGGCGTTGGGCTTGTGCCGGCGCGCTTGTGGTGGCACCCGTGGTGTTCGGAGAAACCGCGCCGGGTGGGTGCATCCCAGGGTCTCCATCGGTCTTCACCGTTGTACTCCTCATCGAGCAACCTTTCCTTCTGGTAGTGCACTTCTGTGGTAGGGATGACGTTTCTGCTTTGAAACCGACATCGACAGTGACGCGCGCTACTAAGTTTCCAATATCCTATATCGTATAGGATTCTGTGACAAGGGTCGCGCGGTACTGTGACATGCCGAAGCTACACAAAAGCGAGACGTTCTCAGCCGTCACACCGATGCCGAAGGAGGAGCGATGGGGCAGATTCTCATCACGGTCGGGGTTGTTATCTACCTAGGTGTCGCGGTGCTCTGGGCTATTAACCTGGTCCGCGGATTGCGCCGCGCAGCAAAGGATCCCCACTCGCAGCTGGATCGGGGCGCACGGCGAACCACCTACTTCGCCTTAGCTACTTGCTGGGCTTGGCCTGCGTGGATCTTTATCAGCCTCGCGCTTGCCGCGCGGCGCATTCGCCAAGCCGGCCGTGGATGCTAATAAACGATTTATTCCGCGTCAGAAATTGATCGGCGCAGCACCCCGTTGAGATGGGCTTCCATCGCAGCTAGTGCATCCTCGCGCGCACCCGAGGCGAAAGCCTCCAAAATAGCATGATGCTCCGCAGTGGCCTGCGCACCGTCAGAACTTCCTTCCCCAACGGTTTGGCGAATGCGGTGAGCCTGGAAAGCGAGGTTATCCACCGCCGATTCCAGGTATGAATTATTGGCGTAGCGAATAATAACGCGATGGAAGTTCCAATCGGCATCGAAATAGTGGCGGATATGGGCGAGGTCAAGGTGCCCTTTTTCATGTTCGAGATTCTGCCACGCGACTTCGTGTTCGGCGTGGGCCTGGCGCAATTCCGGAAGAAGTCGCTTGGCGTGCGGATAAGCCCAGTCAACCGCCTGGAGTTCCAGAAGCTTACGGACATCAATGAGTTTGCGAATTTGCTCGGTAGAGATGGGGGGCGCCACCCGGTAGCCGCGCCGAGCTAGACGCTCCACCAGGCCAGTATGCTCCATTTCCACCATGGCTTCGCGTACCGGGGTAGGAGAGACATCGAGATCACGAGCCAGGCCGTCAATGCTCAAAGATTCTTCCGGCTGGAACACGCCGCCCAGCAGCATATCGAGTATGGTGGAATACACCTCGTCACGCAAAGCAGCACGACGACGCTTAAGCAGAGAACCGGTGACGGCCACGGCGACTCCTTGGAATCCAATGAACACACTCTTCGCCCACCGTCTCGCGCCGTTAGCACGCAAAGAATCGCGTCACAGAGGCGGGGGTATGGGCATAGTATACCGAGGGCGCTGGGCCAGCTCCGGGACTTGAGTCAAGGTCACTTAAGCAAAGGAACGCCGCTGCGATAACTGCGGGCGGCTTGAGTGCACTCATCAAGCCGCCCGCACTTTATTAGCTTTTTCGGGAGGTCCGTAAGCTTGCTGATCAGCGCCCCTCCCGCGCCTCCGCGATCCGATTGCACAGCGCAGCCACGGCATCCTCGTCATTGGAGCCGATCTCATAGGCGGAAATGTCCCTGACCGCCGCTACCGAATTCGACGGGCAGATCGCCACACCCACTTCGCGTAGCCAGGGCAGGTCATTCGCGGAATCGCCGATGCCGGCGGTGCGAGCAACCGGGGCGCCGAGCCCCTCGAGGATGGTGCGCAGCGCCACCCATTTATCGGTAGCCGGGCTGGTCACCTCAATGGTGCCGTCATAGGAGCGCGCCGCATTGGGGAATTCCGCCGCAAGATCAGCGCGGATACGCTCGTACTCGGCGTCGTTGGCAAAAAGCGCGGCCTTGAGGCGGTCCTCGCGCGGCAGCTCCTCCAGATCCGCCACGATGGGCTGCTCGCCTTCGTTGCGTTCGGCGAGCACCCGCACCGCTTCGCCGTCCTCCTTGGCGAAAAGGTGGTCGCGTCCAAAAATAACCAGCTGGAGGGCATGCTTGCGGCAAAAGTCGAGGATGCGCGCGTAGAGTTCATCATCCATAGGTTCGTACGACGCCGCGCCTACCTCACCATGCGCATAATCCCGCACGGAGGCCACCGCCATAGCGCCACTAGCCGCGATCAGCGGGCCGTCAATATTGGCACGCTCGTATATCCCCACGGTAGCCGGGTATACCCGGCCGGTCGCTACGATAATCGCGACGCCGGTGGCATGCAGCCGGGCCAGTGCCGTGATCGTGGCATCGGAAACGTGTTTGTCGTTGCGCGCCAGGGTGCCGTCCAAATCAAGGGCCAGCGCGTCAATGGTGAGAAGGTCTGCGGGAAGCTCTGCTTCCAGGTCCAGATGAATAGCCATATCTCCACGGTACGCTACTCGCGCGCGCTCCGGGTGGGCCGCGCGGCCGGCATCACCGCAGCCACACCCGCCGCCACACCCGCCGCCGGCACCGCCCGCTACCGGTGGCTCACCGTTTCTTTCCCGTGAATTTCCACCAGCTGCGCGGTGGCGGACTGGCCATCCTTGGCGATCTCCGTGATATCAATCGTCAGGGCCAGCTCACCCCAGGCAGGATCCGGGCTGGCCGGCTTGGGAGTTTCACCCGGGCGTGTCACCACCGCCGGATCCACGGTTTGCAAGCCGAGCCGCTGGGGCGAATAGCTTTCCAGGCCGGCGATAGTCACCCGCGCTCCCCCGCATTGGGGCGGGTAGCTCGCCATAAACACCTCACACATGGTGGCCACCCCGCCGCTAATAATCACCCCGCCGCGCACTTTCACTTCCCCGGTCCCGTGCGCAATAGCCGCAGCGGGACCCGATTCGGTATCCCCGGGGCCGCCGGGGAGGGGCGTGGCCGGTGGCGGCGTCGTCGTATCACCACTGCAGCCGCCCAGGCCCGCCGCACCGCAAAGCGCAGCCATCACGCCCGCGGCAACCGCCATCATGTTCTTGCTCCGCATGTCACGCCTTTCGTTTCCGGGCCCGTGCCCCGCGCGGATTCGACCGCGCTTACTGGTAGCTCACAAAAGCCGGGGTTGGCTCCACCTGGGTGTAGGTTTCCTCCGGCGTGAGCATGGGGGTGTCCTCATCGTAAAAGTTCTTCCAGCCCCACGCCACACCCGCGGGCGCGTAGCTGTGCAGGGTGTGCCAGGTGTCCTGCTTGGCGGCCTGGCTACCCTGGCCGTCGGCGTGGATCACCAGCGCGACTTCGGCGCGGGACCGGTCGAGCTGATCGACGTCGCGCAGCATCTGCACCTGGAACTGGTGCAGAATCACGACTTTCTGGGGTAGCTGATTCTCCCGCACAAAATCAGCGAGCCAATTAATGGTTTCGTTGACCTCGCTGATCTCCACGTGGCCGATGCGCTCGAGCGGGAAATCATCCGGGCCCAGGCGCCATTCCGGATCCAAGGCGATACCCACATTCGGGTAGCGCAACAGCTTCTCGTAGCGTTTGACCTGCTCCGGGAAGCTGGAACGCCCGGGCTGGAAATCGAGGACCACGTACTGGCCGTGCCGCGCGGCCTGCTCAATATAGGGGATGAAAATATCCGGATCCCATTCGTGCGAATAATTACCATCGTCACCGGCCTGCCCGGCCGCCACCGTCACGATGAGCTCCAACGCGGGAATAACGGCGTCCTCCGTGAGGGCGCGATAGGGCTGGGCATGCGCTGCGGCCCGCGCCACGGTTTCCTCTACACCCTGCTCGCCGAGCACCCCCAGCGCGGCCGTGACCGGCGAACCGTAAAGCGCTACGTAGCGCTTGCCGTCCAGCACCAGCTGCCCGCCGCCGGGCAGTTCCGTTCCGGTGCGCGCCGCCGCTAATTGCCAAGAAAGATTCGGAAGGTCGACGCCGAAGCTGGCCACCGCCGCCTCGCTTCCCGCGAGCGCGCGGATAGTTGCACTGCGTGCGCGCGGATCGGGCCCAGATTCGACGACGGCGCCACCTGCCGCGCGCACCGTGGCCAGAGTAGCGGAATTCGCACCGTCGGTAATGACGGGGAATGGCGCGGTGGTGGTGGGCGGCAGGTAGTGGAAATCGGCCGGCGTGAGCGGGTACTGATACTCCTCGACCGTGCCGCTAAACCAGGCCGGGGCGGCGGTTCCAACCAGGAGAGTATGCCTGACTCCGAGCCGCTCAAATTCCGCGGCGAGGGCGCTCTCGGCAATCGGGGCTTCGGGCTGCGCCCCTCCTTGAGGCGCGAGAGGCGCGACGTGCGCTTGCGCATTCCCCACCGGGAAAACCGGCACCCCGAGAGATTCGGCCAGCTCACCGGCCTGTTTCACGGAGTCCGGACCGCTCACTACCGCGAGCCGGGCGCTGGCAAAAAGCGCGGCGGAGGCGGCAAGGGCACCTTCTATATCCGCGACGGGGAGCACCAGATCCGCCGT
Source organism: Actinotignum sp. UMB0459 (assembly GCF_051905915.1). NCBI lineage: Bacteria > Bacillati > Actinomycetota > Actinomycetes > Actinomycetales > Actinomycetaceae > Actinotignum > Actinotignum sp. UMB0459. The sequence goes on from NZ_JBQAIK010000003.1 coordinate 18,515, forward strand.
TGGAGCGCGGTGCACGGCAATGGGACCGCGTTCTTGGGCGCTCGGGGCACTGCTGCATGAGCTGAGACCGAGAGCTAGAAAGAGGGCCAGGACGGCGAGCAGGGTGAGCGATGCCAGGTGCGGTCGACGGTGACGATGCGGCACAAAACTTCCTTCCTTCGGCGCCTTTCCAGGGTAGCGATAATGTGCCGCCCGCGCATCTGGGCTACTGCGAAAGAGGCTCCTCGCTTACGTCCGCTTGGTAGTCAGCGAGGAGTGCTGCCGCGAAGGCGGCGTCGTCGGAATTAATGGAACGGAGCACGCGGGCCGGAACTCCACCCACAACGCTCCCCGGCGGGACGTCGCGCAGCACCACGGCGCCGGCGCCCACCACGGAATTTTCACCGATGGTCACGCCGCCCGCGATGGAGGCACCCATGCCGATCCAGACGTTATTTTCGATGGTGATGGGGCGGCCGTATTCGAGGCGGGTGGCGCGCAGAGCTGGGTCGATGGGGTGCGAGGCGCAGGACATGGTGACGTGCGGGGCAATGAGGACCCCGGCGCCGATGCGCACCGGGCACAGGTCGAGGATAACCGCTCCGGTATTAATGAAGGAACCCTCCCCCAGGCTGATATTCACGCCGTAATCGCAGGTGAAGGGGCGCACGATCTGGGAGTCGGCCCCGATTTCACCGAGCAGTTCGCCCAGGATTTCGGTGGCGCGCGGGCTGCCCCAAGCGGCCTCGGCGTTGAATTCTTCCAGCAGCGCGATGGCGCGTTCGCGCACCCGGGCTTGCGTTGGCCCCCAGCGGTAGAGCCGGCCTTCCACCATGCGCCGCCACTGCACGTCCACGGGTTCACCCGGAATCGGGCAGCGGCTGCGTTCGGGCAGCTCACCAACGTGCGGGCGGGCCACACGGCGCGGGTTGAGAGGCTTTTCAGGCATTTTTCTTCCTTAGGTTGAGGTGCGGGGCAAGATGGAAAGGTGGTACGACGACGCCCGTGCGGGGCGAGTAGTGACCTACCCGCCCCGCACGACCCCGGAGGAGTGCAATTCCGGAGATTATTTCTTGCGATTAGCAACCATATCGAAAGCGACGGCAAGAATAACCACGAGGCCCTTAATGGACTGCTGCCAGGCGGAATCGACGTTGAGGATCGACAGGCCCATATTGAGCACGCCCATAATAAAGGCACCGATAATAGCTCCGGAGAGCCGCCCGCGCCCACCGGTTACCGCTACCCCACCGATGAAAGCCGCGGCGATAGCATCCAGTTCGTAGCCGTTTCCGGCCGTTGCCACGGCCGCACCCGCGCGCGACGTCGTCACAATGCCCGCGAGCGCGGAAAGCACGCCCATATTGACGAAGACGAGGAAGTCCACCCGCTTGGTGTTGACACCGGAGAGCTTCGCGGCTTCCAGGTTGCCGCCCACGGCGTAGACGTGCCGGCCGAAAACGGTGCGGTTCATGACGAAGGCGTAGATCATGACGAGTACACCGATAATGACGAGCACAATCGGGGTGCCGCCGGCCGATAGCGAGAGCACGTAAGCCACCGCCATAATGCCGACCGCGAGGATGACGTTGCGGATCCAGAAGCTCGCCGCGGATTCGAGTAGCGCTCCGCCGCGGGCCCGGGCCCGGCGCTTGCGCAGCGCGCTGACCAGCATGCCCGCCACGGCCAGCAGGCCGATGAGGAGGGTGAGCACGTCGCAATCGCGGAGGAAGGACGGGGTGAAGAAACCGAGCCAATTGGGGAGCGAGCCGTTAGCAATGGAAACGAAGCCACCGGGCAGGCCGGAAATAGTACGTTCCACTAGCACAATGGCCAGGCCGCGGAAAATAAGCATGCCGCCCAGCGTCACGATGAAGGCGGGAATACCCACGTATGCGACCCAGAAGCCCTGCCAGCAGCCGATAAGCGCGCCGATGATGAGTCCGGCCACCACCGCGACCGGCCAGGACCACCCCATGGAATCCATCATGAGTGCCACAACGCCACCCACGAAAGCCACCACCGAGCCGACCGAGAGGTCGATATGCCGGGCAATAATGACGATCGTCATGCCGATAGTCAAAATAAGCACGTAGGCGTTCTGCTGGATCAGAGAAGCTACGTTATTCGGTGCGAGGAGCAGGCCCTTCGTGAGGACCTGGAAAAGCAGAATAATAATGACGAGGGCCAGCAAAATTCCGTACTGGCGCAGGTTAATGCCACCCAGTTTCATGCTGCCGCGATGCGCGGTGGCCGGGTCCTCGGATTTCTTGGGGGCGCGTACCGCGGGAACAGCGCGTGCCGCGGTGCTTTCGGCGCTGGCGGCAGTTTCGGTGCCGGCGGCCCGCGTGCCGCTTGCACCGGCCGCGCCCGTGGTTACCTCAGGTTTCTCGCTCATGCTGCCTGTCCTTCCATACGATCACCGGCCATGTAGCTCATGAGCTTTTCCTGGCTCGCGTCTTCGCGCGCGAAGCAGCCCGTGACTTTTCCGGCGTTGAGTGTGTAAATGCGGTCGCAGATTCCCAGCAATTCGGGAAGCTCGGAGGAAATCACCAGAACACCCTTGCCCTGGTCCGCTAGTTCGTTAATGATTTGGTAGATTTCGTATTTCGCACCGACGTCGATACCGCGCGTCGGTTCGTCCAAAATGAGGAGCTCCGGATCGGTGTACATCCACTTGGAGAGCACCACCTTCTGCTGGTTTCCACCCGAAAGTGAGGAGACCAGCGCCCGGTTCGAGGAGGTTTTAATCCGCATCGATTTTCGGTAGCCATCCACCACCCGGCTCTCTTCATGCTCATCGATCACGCCGCCCCGCACGAGTTTGCGCAGCGCAGCGGAGGTGACATTGAGCTGCACATCCTGGATGAGGTTGAGCCCTAAGCTCTTGCGGTCTTCGGGAACGTAGGCGATACCCGCCTTGATCGCCCTGCCCACGGTGGAGGTGTCAACTTCCTGGCCGTGCATGCGCACCGTACCGGAGATCTTGGTTCCGTAGGAATGCCCGAAGAGGCTCATAGCTAGTTCGGTGCGCCCGGCTCCCATGAGCCCGGCAATGCCCACAATCTCCCCGGCCCGCACGTTAATCGCGGCGCCGTCCACCACTTTCCGCCCGGTGTCGAGAGGGTGGTAGGCGGTCCAGTCCTCCACTTCCAGAAGCATCTCCCCCACGTTCGGAGTGTGCTCCGGATAGCGGTTGGTCAGCTCGCGGCCCACCATATGGCGAATAATATCCGCTTCGCTAATAGCGCCCTCGCCCTTCATGGGCCAGGTGCCCACCGCGTGCCCGTCGCGAATAATCGTGACGTTATCGGCAATGTCCGCGATCTCGTTGAGCTTATGGGAAATGATGATCTGGGAAACGCCCTGCGCTTGGAGCTGGCGCATGAGGTTGAGCAGGTGTTCGGAATCGTCATCATTGAGAGCCGCGGTGGGCTCGTCAAGGATGAGCAGCTTGACGTTCTTCGACAGCGCTTTAGCGATTTCTACTAGCTGCTGTTTACCTACGCCCAGGTCCACCACTTCGGTAGTGGGGTCGACGTCGAGGCCCACTTTGGCCAGCAGGATCGCGGCGCGATCATTCGTCTTATTCCAGTCAATGGCCCCGAAACGGGTAATTTCGGAACCGAGGAAAATATTTTCCGCCACCGAGAGGAAGGGCGATAGCGCCAGCTCCTGGTGGATAATCACGATTCCGGAACGCTCCGAATCCTTAATGGTGGAGAACTTGACCGGCTCGTGATCGTAAATAATTTCCCCCTCGTAGGTGCCGTGCGGCCACACACCGGAGAGTACCTTCATGAGGGTGGATTTCCCCGCGCCGTTCTCCCCGCAAATCGCGTGGATTTCCCCGCGTTTCACGTTGAGTGTCACGTCGTCGAGAGCGCGCACGCCGGAAAAATCCTTGACAATCCCGCGCATCTCCAAAATATTCTCGTCTGAATACATGGCGTCCTCCTACTCGAGGCCGATCTCGGCAGCCGAGTAGTATCCGGAATCCACCAGTTTCTCACGGGCGTTCTCCGCGTTAATTACCACCGGTTCGAGCAGGTAGGTGGGAACAACCATCATGCCGTTCTCATAGGTTTCGGTGTCATTAACTGTCACCTCTTCACCCTTGACGATCTGATCCACCATGAGGGCTGCCTGGTCGGCGAGCTTGCGGGTATCTTTCCACACCGTCATGGACTGGCGGCCCTTGACGATATTGGTGACATTGGCCTGGTCCGCATCCTGCCCGGTAAGGACCGGCCAGGTGTCCTGCGTATAACCATCCGCGTCGAGGGCCTGGGTGATACCCAGCGCCAGTGCATCATTGGGGGCGAGCACCGCATCCACCCGCGTGCCGCCACGGTAGAAGGAGTTAAGGCGCGTTTCCATTTCGGCCTGTGCGGTGGGTGCCATCCACGCCTGGATACCGATGGACTGCCAATCGGCTACATTCGCGGGTGCTTTACCCGAGGGTACCTTGAGCTGTCCCTTATCAAGGTAGGGCTTGAGCTGGTCCCAGGCGCCTTCGAAGAAGTAACGCGCGTTATTATCGTCCGGGGAACCGGAGAAGGGCTCGAAATTGAAGGGGCCTTTGCCCTGGTCCAACCCGAGTTCCTTGACGATATATTCGCCCTGCATCTGCCCCACGCGGTAATTATCGAAAGTCACGTAGTAGGAAACCGCATCGGTATCACGGATGAGGCGGTCATACGCGATGACCTTAATACCAGCCTGCTTTGCCTGGGCAAGCACCGGAGCGAGGGCCGAACCGTCAATCGAAGCCACAATAATGACCGCGGGGCCTTCGTTAATCATATTTTGGATCTGGGAGATCTGCTGTTCCACCTTGTTATCGGCGTACTGCATCGAAGTTTTGTATCCCATATCCTGCAATTGCTTCTGGAGGTAGTCACCGTCACGCGACCAGCGTTCCAGGGACTTGGAGGGCATGGAAATGCCGATGGTGCCACCACCACTGCGACCGTAGTAATCATCGCTTCGCGTAGCGGAGCACCCGGCTGCGGTGGCAAGCACGAGGAACATCCCCGTGATCATCGCAGCTATTTTCTTCAGGGAAATCTTCACCGGAGCCTCCTTGCTCTGTGTGAGAAGTAGTGGGAACGACGGCGCAGCTCGCGCTATCGTCAATGCGGCGCGCCTGTATATATGTCCGCGGTGGATTCAGGCGCGGGCGGCGTGCGAGGCCGGCAGGGCATGGCACGCCGGGGTAGCGTGGTCAATCTGCGCGGTGAGCCCGGCGTGCGGTGGGGGCGAGGTGCGGCTGCATCTCACCCCCACCAACCGGGGCACAGTGATAGCCAGGAGGTAGGCCGGGATAGCGCAGGCCTACTCCCCGCGGTTCTTAGCCAATAAGGTGGCGCATGGCCTGCTGGTAGAGCTCAACGTAGTGGTATTCGCGCGCGGCCAGCGCGGCGACGTCGAACTTCTCCGCCCGCACATCGTCCAGGCTCTCACCTTCCGCCACGGTCGGTTCGGCCAGTTCGGGAATTGAGGCAGCTTCCATGATTTCCTGGGTGCGCGGGTCGGCGCGGAAGGCCTTCGCCTTCTCCGCGAGCATGAGGTACATTTCCATATTCGCGGCCGCGGATTCCCACACGCCTTCCATACCTTCGGTGCGCGAGGGCTTGTAATCGAAGTGGATGGGGCCTTCGTAGCGCGGACCGCCGTTGGAAAAGCCGTTGACCAGCAAATCCACCGTGAAGAAAGCAGAGGCGAGATCACCGTGGCCGAAGCACTTGTCCTGGTCGTAGCGCGGGCCGGCCTGGCCGTTGAGGTCGATATGGAAGAGCTTGCCGGCGTTGAGGGCCTGGGCTAGCCCGTGGGTGTAATTAAGACCGGCCATCTGCTCGTGCCCGGTTTCCGGGTTGAGGCCCACGATATCTCCATTATCTAGTTCGGCAATAATGCCCAGAGCGTGACCGATGGTGGGCAGGAAGATATCACCGCGCGGTTCGTTCGGCTTAGGTTCCAGACCGATCTTGAGATCGTAGCCCTTCTCCTTGATGTAGCCGGCTACCGTGTCCAGGCCTTCCTTGTAGCGTTCGAAAGCGGCATTGAGATCCTTGGAGGAATCGTATTCGGTTCCTTCGCGCCCGCCCCACATCACGAAGGTGGTGGCGCCAACTTCTGCGGCTAGATCCACATTGCGCAGAATTTTCTGGAGGCCGAAGCGTCGGATCGAGCGGTCGTTATTGGTGAAGCCACCGTCCTTGAAGATGGGATGTGAGAAGGTGTTCGTGGTGACCATTTCGATGGTCAAGCCGTTGGCATCGGCTGCTTCCTTGACTTTACCCACCCGCTCGGCACGCTCAGCATCGCTGGCGTCAAAAGCGAAAACGTCATTGTCGTGGAAAGTAATGCCCCAGGCACCCAGCTCGGCAAGCTTTTCCGTGTAGACCCACGGATCGAGGGCCGGGCGGGAATCCCCGCCGAAGGGATCGGTTCCGGTCCACCCCACGGTCCACAGACCGAAGGAGAACTTATCTTCTTTTGTAGGCTTTCTCATCGTATGCACTCCTTTATGCTGATGAACAACTACTTTGTTCACTTACAAAACTAATTCGAGAAGTGCACGCTGTCAATACCTATAAGGTAAATCTCACCCGGAAGTTTTCATGGCGCGTTTTATTGCCCTGTTTGTTTTAGGTACAAACAAACTGGCGCACTCCGCCGCGAAGGAGCTCTTGCAGCGAGCACGGCCCCTCAGGTAGGCGCGGAATCTTTAGGCGAGAACCGGATCCAGCCACGAATTGGGATCACCGAGGAAGATGTCAAAATGCTGGAGGCAGACCCCGATAGCCGCGGCGGTATTCCCGCGTTCATCAACGAGCAATTCAATATCCTTCCAGCGCGATGCCAGCACCCGGTATTTAAGTTCGGAGCGCAGGATCATCTCCAGGCGAGGGTAGAGAAGAGCGAAGTTACCTCCGAAGACCACCGTGTCTAGGTCGAGAAGATTGAGGGCGTTCGCGAGGGCCGATCCAAGGGATACCGCGGCCAGATCAACAGCATCTCTCACGCCAGCATCCCCGGCGTCGAACCTTTCTATAAGTCCATTCACGCCCACTTCCCGCGGCAATCCGGTATTCCGCAAGAGCGCGTCTTGACCCACATACTGTTCCAAGCATCCGTTAGAGCCGCATCCGCAGCGCGGCCCGGAGCGTTCCACACACATATGGCCAAATTCCCCGGCCCACCCATGCGTCCCTTCAAATACCGCTCCCCCGGCAATAACGGCGGCGCCGATGCCTACCTCACCGGAAACGTAAATAAAATCTCGGGTGGCGGAAAGGGCTCCGGGACGCTGGTAGAGCACCCCGTACGCAGCAGCATCCGCTTCATTGACAACAATCACCCGGCCGAGATCCCCGATTGCGGCGCTCAGCTGAGTCGCCATATCAACATCCGCCCAGCCAAGATTCGGGGCGGTCACCACAATGCCGCGGCTGCGGTCCACCAAGCCAGGAACGCACAAGCCCGTGCCCAGAACGGTGGTGCCACGCGGGCGAGCCCAGCGCCCCAGCATCTCACCAAGCATCTCGCAGATCAGTCGCGGGGAGGCCTGGCGGGAATCGCGCTGATCCACCGCGGTAAAAAGGATGTTGCCGGCCAGATCCATGACCACCACGGAAAGATAGGCGAGGTTCACCTCCATACCGATCATCACCATGGTCTGCCCCTTCGCAACCAGGGGGTTAGCAGGCCGCCCCACGTGGGGACGTACCGGAGGCAACTCCTCAATGAGATTGGCCTCCAGGAGGTAATCGACCAGGCGGGAGACGGTGGCGCGGGTGAGGCCAGTGCGGGCGGCGAGCTGAGCGCGCGAGGGCGGTTCCGGACTGTCCAAAACTGACGCCAGCACCGTTTTGGTGTTCTCCACCCTCAAGCTCTGCGGTGTTTTCCCGGTTTTGGCCACGCTCTCGACCTCTCTACCTGCTCGACCTCTGTTTGCTCGCCCCTCGCGCATCTCAATTATCATAGTGGAGCCACGCCGCTGATTGCGGGCCAAAGCATAGCGGGAACCCTTGACACTCCCCTATTCCCACATTAGTTTTATTTAAGAACAAATACACGGAGTGGTGCACGCCGGGAAGGTTATTCGGCGCTATCTCACCCCTTTCCTCCGTGCCGGCCCGCGGCGCGACACCGCTGTCACGCCGCTCACTACTAGGAGAGAATATGCCACTCGTTGCCGGAGTCGATAGCTCCACCCAATCCACCAAGGTCCTCATTATCAATACCGAGACCGCGCAGATCGTACGGCAGGGCAAGGCCCCTCACCCGAACGGAACCGAGGTTGACCCACACGCCTGGCTTGACGCGCTGCGCAGCGCGATCAGCTCGGCTGGCGGGCTCGATGATATTTCCGGCATCGCCGTGGGCGGCCAGCAGCACGGCCTGGTAGCCCTTGACGAGCACGGGGAGGTCATCCGCCCTGCGCTGTTATGGAACGACACCAAGTCCGCTCCCGCAGCCGCAGCGCTCACCGCCGAATTCGGGCGGGAATTTTGGGCGCGGGCAACGGGATCCGTCCCGGTTGCCTCCCTCACCGTCACAAAATTGCGTTATCTGGCCGACGCGGAACCCGAGAATGCCGCGCGGATTCGAGCGATCTGCCTCCCTCACGATTGGCTTACGTGGAAGCTTTCCGGCTCCACCGATCTGCGCGATCTTGCCACTGATCGTTCGGATGCCTCGGGCACCGGGTACGTGGATTGCACCACCGACGAATACCGTTACGACATCCTCGCCGCGGCATTGCGAATCCCCGAATCCGCCGCGCGGGAGATTATTCTGCCGCGCATCGCCGCACCTTTCGAGGCGGTGGGGAATCTTGATGCGCGGTGGCTGAGCGAGGCGAGCCCGGCCCGCCAGATTCCCATCGGTCCCGGCGCCGGAGATAATGCGGGTGCCGCGCTCGGCCTGGGCCTGCGCGGCGGGCAGGCATCGCTCTCCATCGGGACCTCCGGGGTGATTGCCACGGTATCCGATCATCCGGTTCAAGATGCCAGCTCGGGCGTCACCGGCTTTTCCGACGCAAACGGGCAATGGCTCCCGCTGGCTTGCACTCTCAACGGTTCCCTCATCCAGGACTATTTCCGCAGCATTCTTGATGTTTCTTTCGAGGAGCTCGGCGAGCTGGCCGCATCCGCCGCACCGGGCGCGGGCGGAATTACTCTTATTCCCTATTTCCTGGGCGAACGCACCCCGAATCTGCCCGGCGCCCGCGCGCATCTGGGCGGTTTGACAGCAGCGAATTTCACCCGCGCGAATCTGGCCCGCGCGGCCTACGAAGGCTTGGCCTGCCTCATGCGCGGCGCGCTCGAAGCGCTGCGGGCCGGGGGTATCACCATCGATAACGCCATGCTCATCGGCGGTGGTGCACAATCGCGAGTGCTCGTGCAGATTCTCGCGGACGTGCTCGAGATTCCCCTCGCGCTGCCCGAACCGGGCGAATACGTGGCTAAGGGTGCGGCCTACCAGGCCGCACGGGTGGCGAACTGCGACTGCCCGGCCGAAGCCTGGGCCCCGCGCATCACCGCCCGTTTCACGCCACGCCCCGGCAACCCGGCCTGGCCCGCCTACCGGGCCTTGGCGGGTACCCTGGAGAACGTGGGAAGCTAAAGGAGGCGCCCGCGGCTGCGGCGTCGTCGTACCTGGGACTACGAGGAAGAAGGACCATGATCGTCACCACTGAACGCGAATGCGCGGGCCGAACCGTTACGCTGCGCGCGGCCACCCGCGGCGCCACCCTGCTCAACTACCGCCTCGGCGATACCGAGATTATCGACGGCTACCGCGGCCCCGCCGAGCTGCGCGAACTCAACGGTTTCCGCAGCGCCGTGCTGGTGCCGTGGTCCAATCGTATCCGCGAGGGGCGCTACCCGGCCGCGCTCTACCACGGCGAAGACCCGGCCGTGCGGGCTCAACTCCACGCCGATATTCCGGTAAGCGGCGTTCACAGCGTGCCGGCACCAATTCCCGAGGCTGAAGCCGGCCTGCACGGCCTGGTCACTACCCAAGAATTCGAGGTGATACGCGCGGAAAACGGCGTTCTCGAATTCGGTACCCGGCTAGACGCGAACACTGTTTACCCCTTCGAACTATCGGTAAACATTGTGTACAGCATTGGGGCCGAGGGATCCTTACACGTACGCTTACGCGCCGAGAACCTCAGCGAGGTAGCTGCGCCGGTCACTCTCGGCTGGCATCCGTATTTCCGACTCGCCGGCCCGCTGGCGGAGGCGCGCCTGAGCTTGGACTGCCGCGCGCGTATCGCCACCGATACCACTCTTATTCCGCACGACGGCGCCGGCGCTTTCGCGCCGTGCGAGCCGCTTGCCGGCTCCCCTATCGACCCGGCCACGGATTGGGCCTACGCACAGCTTGCCGATTGCGCCGGGCCGGATGCGGGCGATGCCGGAGCTAGCTGGAATGTGGCGCGCCTGCGCACCGGAACTCGCGAAGTGGCCCTGTGGGCGCGCCTGGGTAGTTGGCCTTCCAAGAACTTCCATATTTTCGCGGGCTCCGGACTCGCGCGCGATGCCGGGCGAGCGGTGGCCATGGAGCCGTGCCAGGCGCTGCCCAATGCTTTCAACCGAGCCGAAGGCCGTGACATGTTGCTGGAGCCGGGCGCATACCGCGAGCTCGAAGCGCGGGTTGTGGTGACGGAAGCAGCTACTGCGTAGGCGCGCCGGCGCATAAGTGTGCTGGCGCGTACGTGCGCCGGCGTGTAGCCGAGCCGGCACATAAGTGAGCCGGCTCGTACGTGTGCTGGCGTGTAGCCGAGCTGGCACATAAGTGAGCCGGCTCGTACGTGTGCTGGCGCGTAGCCAAGCCGGCACACGCTGTGGACAACACACCGATGCGGGCCTTCCTGTGGATAAGCCCGGGGTAGGTGAGGCGCGGCTGTTAACGTGGCGCCATGAACGTACTCATGACCGGGCGCCGTGCCGGAATTCTTGCCGTCCTTTGTTTCCTTCTCAGCGGCTGCGGGGCCGGGGCAGGTGCGCCTCCCCCGGGGCTCTCCCCCGGTGGAGTTTCCGGTATGCCGGCCCCTAGCTCTGCTTCGCAGACGGCTAGTTCTACTTCGCCAACGGCTAGTTCTGCGTCACCCGCGGTTTCCCCATCTGCTCCGCCCACCTGGCCGGTGCAGATTCCGGTGCCCTCCCCACCCGCCCAGATGGCCGAGAATTCCGTGGAAGGAGCCATCGCAGCCGGGCAGCATCTTTTCACCCTCCTCGATTACGCAACGATCACCGGCGATATCGCACCTCTATCCCCACTGGCCGGGGAACAATGCGATTGGTGCCAACACCAAATCGCGAAACGTGAAGAAACTGATTTCCGGCCCCGGCAAGCCACCGTATTTAGTTTTAGTGAGGCGCGGGGGCGCTGGAATGATCCTATAGCCGCCTATACCGTGCAGTTTTCCGTCTCGCATCCGCCCAATCCGGTGGTGAACCGCAAGGGCGCCGAAAAAGTAGATCGTGCCGAAGAATTCTTTGTGACCATGCGGATCGTCCGCTCAGGTGATAACTGGATCGTGGATGCGGTAGGGATGAACGATGACATTCTGGATGGAGGTGTGTGATGAGACGTGATACCAACCCCGCCTTGAGGCCGCGCTGGTTCCTGCGCGCCCTCATCATCGGTATATCCGCAGTGGCACTTCTTGGTTCGTGCACGGTCAGTGCTCCGGCCCTCGCCCGCGAATACGAGGATAACGAAGAACGGGTATATACCGCTCACACCGATGGTGGCGGTGTAACCGTGGAGGGTCAGTCTCGTTACACCCGGCGTTTACCCGCTGGGGCCGCCGGCGCGCTATCGGGCACCGGCCCCGCCACCGGCAGCGACGGCGGGGACAGTGGATATTCCGGCGGCGGGCCGGAAGATAGCATGACCACTACGGCAACCGGTTCGGGCACCGGCCCCGCCACCGGAGCGTATGGACTGCCGTGGTCTCGCGGTGCACTAGTAGCCGCTGTTCGGGATACGTCTCTGCCAGGCCATGTGCGCGGCGCGGCCGGAATCCTCAGTTGGATATTGGGTCATGGCACTCCTCCGGCTAGTTCTCAAGCGGCAACACTGCCCAGCGCCGCGCAGTTGGAAACGATTATTCACACGGAGAGTATCCGAATTGCGGCAGCGAACGCTGCGGCGTGGATGGAACCGGCGCGCGGCTGGGTGGCTATCAACTACCCGGCCCACCTCCATTATTCCGCACCGGCGCAGCGGCACACGGTCACGTTGCTCGGTGCGGAGGTTGTTATTGATCTGGTTCCCGTGCGGGCAAGCTGGGAGGTTCCCGGTGCGACAAGTGCAACCGCGGGGAAAAGGAATACGGGGAACGCCACGCCCGGTGCTTCGCTACCCGGTCACTCAGTGCAGCCCATCCCAGCCCGCCAGCCCTATACGGAAGTCATCTACCACCGCGCTAACGAGGAGGTGAAAGCCACGCTCGTTGTGGAGTGGGAGGTTCGCTACACCGTTGCTGGGCAGAGCCGCACGGTGCCGCAGCTACTCACCACTCGCTCCGAAACAGCCCCGGTGATAACGCGAGAGCTCGAAGCCCACCTTATCGGTTAGCTTCGAGCTCTCGGGTATTAGCTATTCCTTGCTCGCGCACCCAGCGTCGGCACCTGAGCTTGGTGCTCCTTGTTGGGAGCCTTAAGCTCGCGCCCCTACGCCGGGCTTCAGCGAATCTAGTTAGCCGCGGCTAGGCCACCCCCGGAGGTCGGTGCACCAGCCCCGGCCGCCGGCCCGCCACTCGGGCGAGTATTCACCCCGGAGGCCAGGCCTTCCATCTGTGCCGGTTCTTCCGCTTCGATCACGCCCTCCGGGAGCGGCTGATCGGGCGACTGGCCGGTAAACGTGAAGGACATGGGAATATTATTCTTATCCACATCCACCACGATGATGTCACCCTTAGCGAATTCGCCGTAGAGCAGCTTCTCGGAAAGCACATCTTCCACGTCACGCTGGATGGCGCGGCGCAGCGGGCGCGCCCCGAGCACCGGATCGTAACCACGATCAGCAAGTAGTTCCTTCGCGTCCTTCGTCAGTGCGATGGACAGGTTCTGGTCCCGCAGGCGCTTATCCAGCTTGCCAATCATAAGATCCACAATCTGGAGGATTTCCGGGCGGCCCAGCTGCGGGAAGACGATAATGTCATCCACGCGGTTGAGGAATTCGGGCCGGAAGTTGTTCTTGAGTTCTTCCGCTACCTTCGTCTTCATACGCTCGTAGGAGGACGTGGTATCGGCGTCGAACTGGAAACCAGTTTGCACGCCCTTCGCAATATCCTTCGTGCCCAAATTGGTGGTCATAATAATGATGGTGTTCTTGAAATCCACCACCCGGCCCTGGGCGTCCGTGAGGCGCCCTTCTTCCAGGATCTGGAGGAGGGAATTGAAGAGGTCCGCATGGGCCTTCTCAATTTCGTCGAAGAGCACCACGGAGAATGGCTTGCGCCGCACCTTCTCGGTAAGCTGGCCACCTTCTTCATAACCCACATATCCCGGAGGGGCACCGAAAAGCCGCGACACGGTGTGCTTCTCCGAATATTCGGACATATCCAAGGTGATCAGCGCAGATTCATCCCCGAAGAGGAATTCCGCGAGCGCCTTAGCGAGCTCGGTTTTACCCACACCGGTAGGCCCGGCGAAAATAAAGGAACCACCGGGACGGTTCGGATCCTTGAGCCCCGCGCGGGTACGGCGAATCGCCTGAGAAAGTGCGGTCACGGCTTCATGCTGGCCGATAACCCGCTTATGCAGCTCATCTTCCATACGCAGCAGCTTCGCGGACTCCGCTTCGGTGAGCTTGAAGACCGGGATACCGGTGGACATGGAGAGCACTTCAGTGATGAGATCTTCATCCACCACCGAGACGACGTCCATATCCCCGTCTTTCCAGGCCTGCTCGCGGGCATCGCGTTCTTCACCGAGCTTCTGCTCTTCATCACGCAGCCCGGCAGCCTTCTCGAAATCCTGGGCGTCAATAGCCGCTTCCTTGGCACGGCGCGTGGAGGCGATCTTATCGTCCAGCTCGCGCAGCTCCGGCGGCGCGGTCATCTTACGAATGGCCAGGCGCGCGCCCGCTTCGTCGATGAGGTCAATGGCCTTATCGGGAAGGAAACGATCATTAATGTAACGATCCGCCAGGGTGGCGGCCGCCTCAAGGGCGTCGTCGGTAATAGTCACCCGATGGTAGGACTCATACCGGTCCCGCAAACCACGCAAAATATCGATGGTTTGTTCCACGGTGGGCTGTTCCACCTGGATGGGCTGGAAGCGGCGCTCCAGCGCGGCATCTTTCTCGATGTACTTGCGGTACTCATCGAGGGTAGTTGCCCCGATGACCTGGAGTTCCCCGCGGGCCAGCATCGGCTTGAGCAGTGAGGCCGCATCCAGGGCACCTTCCGCAGCACCCGCGCCCACCAGGGTGTGGATTTCGTCGATGAAAAGAATGATATCCCCGCGGGTATTGACTTCCTTGAGGATCTTCTTCATGCGTTCCTCGAAGTCACCACGGTAGCGGGAACCGGCCACCAGGGAACCCATATCGAGGGAATACAGCTGCTTATCCTTGAGGGTTTCCGGCACGTTACCGGCGGCAATGGACTGGGCCAAGCCCTCCACAACCGCGGTTTTACCCACGCCGGGTTCCCCAATCAGGACCGGGTTGTTCTTGGTGCGCCGCGAGAGCACCTGCATAACCCGCTCGGTTTCGGTATGCCGGCCAATCACGGGATCGAGCTTGTGGTCACGCGCGGCGGCGGTGAGGTTACGCCCGTACTGATCCAGGATCGTAGAGCCGGCCTTCGTGCCTTCGCGCGGGCCTCCGCCCACCCCCACGGCTTCCTTACCTTGGAAACCGGAGATGAGTTGGCTGACCTGGTTACGCACGGTGGGCATATCCGCACCGAGCTTGATCAGCACCTGCGCGGCAACGCCATCCGCTTCGCGAGTGAGCCCGAGGAGGAGATGTTCGGTTCCAATATAGGAGTGGCCCATCTGCAGCCCCTCGCGCATCGCGAACTCAATAACCTTCTTGGCGCGCGGCGTGAAGGGAATATGACCCGAGGGCGGCTCCTGGCCTTCACCGATAATGTCGATGACCTGCGTCCGGACGGACTCAAGCGTTACCCCCAGGGCTTCCAACGCCTTTGCGGCCACCCCTTCGCCCTCGCGAATGAGGCCGAGCAAGATATGTTCGGTCCCCAGGTAGTTGTGCTTGAGGTTCCGTGCCTCTTCCTGCGCGAGCACGATGACTCGCCGGGCGCGGTCAGTGAACCTTTCGAACATAACTCTCCTTGCACTTGCAATCTTCTAAAAGAGTAACGGCCCTCAGCCCAGGAGCCGTCCCCTGTTCGCCAGTGGCATGAGTGTGTGGCTCACATTTTGCTGTGGGAAAAAGCCGAATTAGCGCGGAAAATGCTGTTCTCGATGAGATTTCTGAGCTTATTTCACTACCCCTAGGCCCTTGGACCCACGAAAGCGAGGTTGTGCGGCGAGTTAGGCGCCGGCCGGTTCCACCTCAACGAGGAGCGTGAAAGGACCGTCATTGACCAGCTCCACATCCATCATGGCTCCGAACTGACCGGTGGCTACTTCCAGTCCGTACGTATCCCGCAATTCGCGCACCACCGCTTCGTAGAGCGGATCGGCAACTTCCCCGGGCGCGGCCTTGGACCACGAGGGCTTGCGCCCCTTGCGCACATCCGCGTACAGGGTGAATTGCGAAACAAGCAGCACGGGAGCCTGTGCTTCTTCCGCGCTACGCCGGCTATTGGGATCATCGCTACCATCCGCGGCGCGCAGCACTTTCAGCTGTGCGATTTTCCGCGCGACTTTCTCCACTTCCGGGGCGCCATCCCCGTGGGTGACGCCCAGGAGCACGCACAGTCCCGTGCCGATCTGCGAAATCACGCTGCCGTCCACCGTGACGGATGCGCGCGTGACGCGCTGAATAACTGCTCGCATTCTTCCTCCTTCGTGGTGTTCTTAGTACGACGCCGCAGCTACGGCCTTCGCCTACTCGGCCTTACCAGGACCCGCGACCGCGCCCGCGTGAACTACGCCGCGGTCCCATCCGTTGTTCTTCGGGACCCAGGTAGTAGAGCGCCCCGTATGCCGCCCCGAGCATGAGGAACGGCTGGAAAGGCAGACGAATAGGAGTGAACAACACAATCCCCGTTACGAGAGCGCAGCCAAGCAGCACCCCGCTCCAGAACTTCTTATCCTTGCGGGCGTAGCGAAAATCCGCATCCGGGCGGCGCAGGCAAGCCACGAGCGCCCACACCATAAACGCGAGAATCGCCAGCTGGATCACAAAAAATATCCCGTTGCAGATATCTGTGACGAGCCGCAAGGTTGTTAGGTTCATGGTTCTCCGTCCTCGTGGTGAGCGTGGTGCTCGCCCCCATTCTAGTCACGGCCTACGACACTTTTTTCGCCGCTTTCACGAATAGTCACCGCAACGGGCGCGTGAGTTGGTAGTGAAATAGGTTCGACGCCGCAGCGGAATTCCCCTACCAGCACCGCGCCCAGCGCCGCTGGCTGCCTCATCAGCGCGAGGGCAAGCGGGCCTTCTTCCCAATGCCGCACCGCCGAGGTTACCCGGCCGATAACTGCCCCATCGCCCCGCTCCGCGACTACCGGATCGCCGGGTGCGGGCAGGTCCGCCGCGTCCGGGCCTTCCAAATACAGGCAGGCAAGGCTCCGCGCGGCTCCCCCGAGCCGGGCGGTACCCGCTACCCGGGATTCGCGAGCGCCCGCTACTCCGGGCCCGTATATTTCAGCCAGGCGCACCCCGGCGCGGGGGGGGGGGGGGGGGGGGGGGGGGGGGGGGGGGGGGGGGGGGGGGGGGGGGGGGGGGGGTGGGGGGGGGGGGGGGGCCACTCTCAAGGGATCCTGTCACCGCTTACCGGTTTCCCGGGCCTCGGCGACGGATAACAAGCTTACAAGCCCACCCACCAAAACACAAACCACACCAACGAGACACCCACCACACCACACTAACCCGACACCACCCAGCCACTCTTACGCGCCGCTTCACACCGGGCGAGCACGCAGGAAGCCACGGCGTCGTCGATAATAGAGAAGTGAGTGAACATAAAGAACCTGCCGTGACAAGCACGCATATACAAAACGACGCGAAGCTATGCTCCCGCGATGCCAGGTTCCCACACAGTGGTACTGGACTTCCTCGCGGCGGACAGTTCGGGCTCCTTGTCACCCTGGTGATTGCCGTGCTGTCCTACCAGCTCAACACCACGATGGTCACCCCAGCGCTCCCGGATATCGGGCGAAGTTTTGCGGTGAGCGAGGGAACGCTCGCTCTGGTTTCAAGCCTCTTCTTCCTCGCCGGCGCGGTCGCCGGGATTCTTCTTACCCGCTGGAGCGATTTCCTTGGCCGCGCCCGCATGCTACTAGCGGTTCTTGCGATCTTGCTGGTGGGAACACTGGTATGTGCACTCGCCCCGAACTTCCCTATTTTCGTGACCGGACGTGTCCTTCAAGGTGTTTCCGGTGCGGTCTTCCAACTCGCATATATGATCCTGAGCGAATCGGTCTCTCCCGCGCTTCTAGGCACCATGCTCGGTATTATTAGCGCCGCTAACGGCGGCGTGGGCGGCCTAGACGGATGGTTTGGCGGGATCCTCACCGACCACTTCGGTTTCCAGGCTATTTTCTTCGTTATTGCGGGTCTCACCTCAGTGGCAATTTTCCTGACAGTTCGACTACTCACGACGCAGGAGAGGCCTGCCGCCAGCGGAAAAATGGATTGGTGGGGCGGCGGGCTCCTCTCCCTCAGCCTTATTTTCCTCACCTACTACGTCAATGTTGGCGGCACCCGCGGGTGGTTCACCACGGCTACCCTCCCACTTTTCGGTGTGGCCGCGCTATTTTTCAGCGCTTTTTGCATGGTTGAGCGTCGGGTTTCCTCGCCGCTTTTCGCCCTGCGCCAGCTGGCATCACGCCACTGCTGGCCGCTTATTGCCACAACACTTCTATCTCTCGCATCAGTTTTCGCGGTCATTAATTTCACGGTCGCGCTTTTCGCCCAGAATCCCGACGCGGGCTACGGGCTAGAGGCTGGCCGCGCCGCACTCCTCTATCTCACACCGCCCGCGCTTATCGGACTGGCCGCTGCCCCACTTTCCGGGTGGCTGGCGGGAAAAATCGGCTGGCTCACTGTTCTGCGCACCGGACTCCTTATTTCGCTATGCACAATTGGCGGGATCTGGTTCTTCCTCGATCACCAATGGGTTGTTTTCGCCCTCATTGCGATTCTTGGAATCACCTATAACGGCATGATCCTCACAACTGTCAACGGGCTCGGCGTCATCCTGGCCCCACCCGAAGCACCGGGCTCGCTCCCCGGTCTCAACGGCGCAGCTTTTGGCGTTGGCGCAAGCCTAGGTATTGGCCTGGTGGCGCCCCTCGTCGGAACGTGGGATGGCTACCGCGGGGCACTGGCTCTTTCCGCCGGCATCGCCGGGATCGCTCTACTGTGCGCGTGCGTCTTGAAGATGCGCACAGATTAATAACGACGACGCAGCTACCTGGCAGCTGTACACCCCGCGCGCCGCGGGCCCACTACAAAAGCGGCCGGCATCTGAACAATCAGGTGCCGGCCGCCAATTTCGTGCACTCATGCTCGGCTGCGGGTAATACGCCAGACAGCGAGCACCTCAGCTTTTAGAGGAGGGAGGCGTAGAGCGCGCGGATTTCTTCCTTGGTGGCCTTGCGGGGGTTGCCCGGGGTGCACACGTCGTTGAAGGCATCCTCGGCCAGGGCATTGAGACCAGATTCATCCACGCCTACCGCGGAGATCGTGGTGGGGTTACCCAGGTCCTCGACCAGCTGCTTGACCGCGTCCACCGCGTAGGTGCGCGCTTCTTCTAGCGCGACGTCGTACGAATCCTTCATGCCGAAGGCATGCGCGATATCGCGGTACTTTTCACCGGTGTACTCCGCGTTGAACTTCATAACGGCCGGCAGCAGGATGCCGTTGGCCACGCCGTGCGGTGCGTCGTAACGCCCACCGAGCGGGTGCGCCATGCCGTGCACGAGGCCCAGGCCCACATTGGAGTAGCCCATGCCCGCGATGTAGGAGGCGTAACCCATCTGCTCAACGGCGTCGGTATCGCCATCGGCAGCCTTGCGCAGGTTCTTCGCGATCATCTGGATAGCCTTGAGGTGGACCGCATCCGAAAGCTCCCAGGCGCCCGGGGTGATGTAGCCCTCGATGGCGTGGGTCAGAGCGTCGAGCCCGGTCGCTACCTTGAGGGAACGGGGCATGCCGTCCATGAGGTCCGGATCCACGATGGCGAGGACGGGAATATCGTGTTCGTCCACGCACACAAACTTGCGGTGCTTCTCCGTATCGGTAATCACGTAGTTAATGGTGGTTTCCGAAGCGGTACCGGCGGTGGTGGGAATGCCGATAATCGGCACGGAGGGGTTCTTGGTATCCGCCACACCTTCGAGGGAGAGGACGTCAGCGAATTCGGGGTTCGCACCGATAATGCCGATGGCCTTCGCGGTGTCCTGCGGGGAACCGCCGCCCAGACCGATGAGCACATCCGCGCCGGAATCCTTGAGCGCCTGCACGCCGGCCTTCACGTTTTCGACGGGCGGGTTCGGAACGACGTCGTCGAAAATCTCGTAAGCAAAATCGGCCTCATCCAAACGCTTCGTAACTAGGTCCACGGTCCCGGCCTGGCGCACACCCTTGTCGGTGATGATGAGGACTTTCTTGAAGCCGCGCCGATGCAGCTCGGGGACCAGCTGGTCGAGCGCACCGCGCCCGAAGTACGAGGTTTGGTTGAGGATCATGCGATTAACCATGACAACTCCTTATGTCGAATATTCGTAGCAACTGCGCCACTTTCCTGACATGGAACATTGTTCCATTTTTTTGACCCCCGCCTTATGACGTAAGGCCCGACAAGGAGAGAGCGCCCGGAGGCACAGCGACATTTTCCCGCCAGATTGGTTACGGCGCCGGGTAGCTGAGAAGCTACGGTAATGTGCGTAGGAAGCACGACGACGACGCGTCCCCGCGGCGCGCGGGCGCGCCGCGGCGCCGTCGTACCTACCCTGCGAAACCTATTCCACATCGAGCGGAACCCGGCGGCGCGGAGCCGGGAAGGCGCCATCTAGGCGCGCCAGCTGCTCGACGCTCAACTCGATCCGCGCGGCCTCCAGGTTTTCCCGCATATGGGCGAGCTTCCCGGTGCGCGGAATCGCAATGGTCGGGCTCTGCTCTAGCACCCAGGCCAGTAGCACTTGGAAGGGACTCACGCCCAGGTCGCGCGCTACCTCGGTGACCGCCGGATTGGTGACCAGGCCGTTGCGCAAAGTCCCAGCTTGGGCGAGCGGGCAGTAGGCGATGAGCGCCACGCCGAGCCGCTCCATGAGGCCACGCAATTCCACTTCAATTCCGCGCGAGCCGAGGTGGTAGAGCACCTCATTAGCCTGGCAATTCGCGCCGCCGGGCAGTGCGGCCAGCTCCTCCATATCTTCGACGTCGAAATTGGAGACGCCCCAGCTGCGGATTTTCCCGTTCTCGCGCAGGCGCTCCAGCTCCGCCACGGTTTCGGCCAGCGGGGTGCCGCCGCGCCAGTGATAGAGGTACATATCCACGTACTCGGTTCCCAGCCGCGCCAGGCTGGCATCCAGCGCGCCTTCCATGCGCCGCCGGGATGCGTTGGAGGGGAGCACTTTGGTGATGAGGTAGAGCGATTCGCGCGGGAAAGGTGTGATTGCTTCGCCCACGAGCTCTTCGGAGCGCCCGCTGCCGTACATTTCCGCGGTGTCAATAAGCCGGGCGCCGCCCTCGATTCCGCAGCGCAAGGCCGCTATTTCTTCCTGCCGGCGCGCTCGGTCATCACCGAGGAACCAGGTGCCCAGCCCGAGGGCCGGCACGGTATCGCCATTGGCCAAGGTGATGTTTCGCATGGGGTTTCCTTTTCGTTTCCTGCTTGCTTCCCCGAGCCCGCCGCCGCAAGTCCAGACCGCGGGCGCTTTCCATTCCAGGGTGCCACGGATGCCGTGCCCGCGCCAGGCCTTTCAGTGCGCCGAGATCGCCTGGACTGCAACTGGACTGCAAAAAGTGCGTCAGGAATATTGAAACCGCGAAAAGCTGTCAGCCCCATCGCAATCACTCGCTCGCGTGGACAAGCGTGGACGATGTGAGCGGTGATACCCATAAAAAGCGACGCATCAACAGCGGAGCCCCCAGGATGCGCCCTCCCGGCAGGAGGCCCCCACAAAAAGCAACATCTCGACGGGCAGCTCTTCAGAATGCAACCCCACGACAGTGGGCCCCACAGGATGCAACCCCACGACATCAAAACAATTTCTTAATGTAGCTGCCGTTGCATTTTGATTTCGGGCAAACGCGGCGGCCTTCCCGCGAGAGTCTCATGGGTTTCACGAACTTCAATAGTCACACCGGCCCTTGGGGAGGGGGATCTGTTTTCATAACTGTACTGCGCTTGTCGTACATGCGAAGTACATCCCGGAAAAACACACCCTCCCCGCCAGCGCGCCGGGCGGCGAGCCAAGTCGGCAGGAGTTACGGGGCCTGGGTCGGCATCGCTAAGCCCGTGCTTGGGGGGGGTCGTTTCATCTTACGAACACGCCTGGCGATGTTAGTGACCGACCAACTGTCTTAGCGATGATCAACATGAAGCCACGACCATCACATTCACATATGTTACAGTCCCTGACTTTTCACAACTGCTTGACCCCGACCAACCACGTACACTTTGTACATGCCTCGATTGAAGGGATAACTATGGTTCGCGTATCTCCGGATCCGGATTGGACACCAGTGCCTTTCCGCCAGTCATGGAGCGGGCATCTCATCGCGGGCACGCTGACCGCAATAGGTATTGTGATTACGCTGGCGCTGAGCCGGTTGTTCCTCCCCCATCAGGTGAACTTTTTCGCGCTGCTGCTCATTGTTGTGCTTAGCACCGTGGCTGTTGAATTCCTTTCAACGCACATCGACCGCTGGAATCAACGTCGCTGGCACCACCCGAGCCCGGGAGGATGGCTTCCTCCGCTGAGCCGGATTGCATTCTTCACAGGGGTCTATTTTCTTGTCACGCTGGTGCTGACGCCGGACTCTCGCCAAGCACTCATCTGTGGTGGCGTGGCTACTGCGGTCGCGATCATTGAGGTGATCGGGATACGGGAATGGAAAACAGGCTTGACCATAGCAGAGGAAAAAGAAACCACGCTGGCAGCTAAGAAAGCGCTTGAGGACATAGCTATAGAACTGCGCATAGAGCGGCAGGAGAAAGCTCGGCGCAGGGCGGCGGAGCGCCGCAAGCGGCTTGGCTTACCGGAGGACACCAGTCCGATTATCACGGTAAAGCCGGGTGGCTTCGAATTCCGGCCGCACCGCGTTAACTTTATTCCGCCGCGCGCCGAGCCCGGCGCCGCGGAGCAGCCTGGTGATCACTCCGCTGAGATCCCTCGTGAAGGGCGGGATTAGCGGCGCGGTGCGCGGAGCCTTCTGCGGCCGTATGCGCGGGGCTTGCCGCTGAGCTGTGGGAGGCACGGTGCGCTGAGCTGCTCCCGGATGTAGCGGTCGCAGCGAAGGTATGCGCAGCCCGGCGGCCGCGGATTTCCTGCCAAATATTGCGGCTGCGTGCCGTGCTCTCGGTACCCGGCTGGGCAGCGCGGCTCCCCCGGCGCCGCGGCCGCTCGGCAGCTGCCGGTGTTTCGGTTACCTTTACCGCAGGTTCGGGTTTCGCCTCAAGCTCCTCGGTTACTTCAACCGCGGCGGTCTTTTCGGTTGCCGCTGCTTCAGCCGCTTCGCTCGCCGCCGCTTCTGGCGCCACATCCAGAAGCGGCACCCCGGCAGCGGGCCCGAGCGCGGTAGCGCGCTGGAGGCGAATTTCATCCACAGAAAGCAAAATCCCGGTGGCCCGCTCCAGGATGGTCACCTGCCAGACCTGCACTCCGGCTCCGGCCAGAGCGCGCACGGCATCATAGGTATCCGGCTCGATGACGAAAGCGAAAATGCTCAGGCGCGGGGCCGGTTCCGGGATGGGCGGATTGACCGCGGTGAACTCCTGCCAGGCGGAGGAAAAATCGTGGGGCCCGCCCGGGAAAAGCCGGGTAATTTCGCGGCGGTCCAGAGTGGCGTGCTGCGCGGAACGGGCGAGGGCCGCGAGGAGCGCTGCGCCGTCGAGAACATCAATAATATCCACGCTAATAATGTTCCCGGTGGCATCCAAGGCAACCAATGAAGCGGTGCCGCGCTCCCCTTCCGGGCGCGTCCACGCTACCTGGAAGGCCGGGAAATCCAGGAAATCAGAAATCTGGGCGCGCAGTGCTTCCGCAACCGCGGTACGGGTTTCTTCCGGCAGATCGGCAGGAGGCGCCGCGCGATGAAATTGCCCGCCACGTAATGAGAAAACGCCCACGAGATACCATCTCCGATACTGTTTGCCGCACGAACCTGCCAACTCAAGCCTATCCTAGGCGAGATACCTGAGAATTGACTGCACCGCGCTTTATTGCACGACGATGCCCGCGTGGAAGAAGCCCACGTACACCTTGCGAACCAAACCAAGAGCAGCAAACTTGCCATGTGTCACAACTACGGTAAGAGCCGAAGAGAAAAGCTACTCCGTTTACCCCCGTAGACACGTTATGTTTACAGGGGTAAACTACCTGCTATGAAACGGGCCCACCTCTTGAACGAGCTCAAGAAAATCGCGAAACAGACCGGCCACACGCTTATAACCACCGAAGGAACTCGACACACACGCGTTACCATCGGCGATGTAAGCGACATCGTGGGGCGGCACCGCGACATTCCAGAGGAAACCGCAAAGGGCACAATCCGTAAATTCAGGAAAGGACTAGGACTATGAGCAAAACGCATGTGAGAGCCTTTCGCGACCACGGGTGGTGGGGGCTCGAACTTACCGTAAACGGTGAAATTTACCATTCTCAAGCCCGCAGGCTCGATGAAATTAGCGAGATTGTCGCGGATGCGCTCAATCTTCTTAATGTTGAAAACCACGGGTTCGATTTAGTCATAGATGTTGGCTCCACCGCCGAAACTATTGCTCAGGCTAAAAAACTATCCCGGCAAGCTCACGAACTTCAGTCACGGGCATCGCAAGCTACGCGAGAAGCCGCTACCAGCTTGCGATCTTCGGGGATGACCGTCCGTGAAGTTGCAGAGATTATGGAGCTTTCACCCGGACGCATTTCCAAGATTCTGCAAACAGCCTAAGTTCCGCATTAACTGCACCTTCTTCTACCCGCACGCCAAGCGGCCGGGCAGGAACCAGCTCCGTGCAGAGCTCCGTTCCCGCCCGGCCACCGTGCAGCGCGAGCCGCGTTTAGCTAGCTTTTGCGTAGCTAGCTTACGGTTCCGCAGCTACGCCGTCGCCCCGGCTCCGGACTCATGCCCTTTGGCCATGACGGCCGCGCGCCCGGCTTCTAGGCGTGCCACCGGTACCCGGAACGGCGAGCAGGACACGTAATCCAAACCGACGGAATCGAAGAAGTGCACCGAAGCGGGATCCCCGCCGTGCTCACCGCAGATACCCACGGTGAGATTCGGATTACCCTTCCGCCCACGCTCGGTACCCATGCGCACCAGCTCGCCCACACCTTCGCGGTCGATGGTCTCGAAAGGCGAGGTGTCGAAGATTCCTTCCGCCATATAGGTCGGGATAAATTCGTGTTCGACGTCGTCCCGCGAGAAGCCCCACGTGGTCTGGGTCAAATCATTGGTGCCGAAGGAGAAGAATTCGGAATCCTCGGCGATCTTCTCCGCGATAATGGCCGCGCGCGGCAGCTCGATCATATTGCCGATCGCGATATCGAGGTCGTAGCCGGATTCGCGTTCCACCTCGGCAATGATCTTGCGGGCCCGGTCCGCCACCAGGCGGAATTCCTTCTCCGAGCCGATCAGCGGGATCATGATTTCCGGATGCGGATCCAACCCGCGCTTGCGGCAGGCCACCGCCGCCTCGGCCACCGCCCGCACCTGCAAATCCACGAAGCCGGGGATCTGGATGGACAGACGCACCCCGCGCAGGCCCAGCATGGGGTTGTCTTCGTGGCGTTCAGTTGCCGCCCGCAGTAGCGTGCGGGTGTGTTCGGGAACCTGCTGGCCGCGCGCCTCCATCGTGGCGACCTCAACCGCCAGCTTGGTCATATCCGGGAGGAATTCGTGCAGCGGCGGGTCAATGAGGCGCACCACCACCGGCAGTCCGTCCATCGCCTCGAAAATACCCTCGAAGTCCCCGCGTTGCAGCGGCATAAGCGCCCCGAGCGCGGCGGCCTGCAATTCCGGGGTAGCCGCGAGGATAACGTGCTCGATAAGCTCGCGCCGCTCACCCAGGAACATATGCTCGGTGCGGCATAGGCCCACGCCCTGCGCCCCGAATTCGCGAGCGCGCGCGGCGTCTTCCGGATTATCCGCATTGGCCCGCACGTGCATGCGCGCAGACTTATCCGCCTGGGTGAGGATGCGATCCACGGAACGCACCAATTCGCAGGTGTCCTTATCATCACCGGCGGCCTCCAGCGCGGCCTCCAGGCCCTGGGATACGTAGATCATGACCGGGGAATCTTCCACCGGGACAGCCCCGAAGAACACTTCCCCGGTGGTGCCGTCAATGGAAATAACATCTCCGGCGCGCAGTGTTTGCCCGGTGGACTTGATGAAGACCGTGCCGGCCTTTTCTTCCACGAGGAGATCCTCCGCGCCCACCACGCAGGTACGGCCCATCCCGCGGGCCACCACCGCAGCATGTGAGGTTTTCCCGCCGCGCGCGGTTAGCACGCCGGCGGCCACCACCATGCCGGGCAGGTCATCCGGGTTGGTTTCGCGGCGCACCAGGATCACCTTGGCACCTTCGGCGGCGCGCGCCTGGGCCTGCTCGTTACTAAAGACCACTTCACCCACGGCCGCGCCCGGGGAGGCCGCCATGGCCTTCGTGATGAGGGTGCGCTGGGCATCGCGCTGGAATTGCGGGAAGAGTAGCGAGGTGAGCTGTTCACCGGTCGTACGGGTGATCGCTTCTTCCGCGCTAATAAGGCCCTCATCTACCAGCTGGGTAGCCACTCGGAAGGCCGCGGCGGCGGTGCGCTTACCCACGCGGGTTTGCAGCATCCACAGTTTGCCTTCCTGGATGGTGAACTCAATATCGCACAGGTCCCGGTAGTGGTTTTCCAGGCGCTTCATGATGTCCATGAGCTCGGTGTAGGAAGCCGGATCTAGCTGCTCGAGATCCTTGAGGGAAAGGGTATTGCGGATGCCGGCCACCACGTCCTCACCCTGGGCATTGACAAGGTAATCACCGTATACCCCGGAGTGTCCGGTGGAAGGATCGCGGGTGAACGCCACCCCGGTGCCGGATTTCTCCCCCATATTGCCGAACACCATCGTGCAAATATTGACGGCGGTGCCCAGGTCATCCGGGATATGTTCGCGCCGGCGGTAGATCCGGGCGCGCTCGGTGTTCCAAGAACGGAATACCGCGGTGATCGCGAGGTTCATTTGCCGGCGCGGGTTCTGCGGGAAGGGATACCCGCTGGCGCGCCGCACGATTCCCTTGAATTGTTCGACCAGCTCTTGCAGGTCCGCCGTCGTCATATCAAGATCGCCACTGTAGCCCTTCGCCTTTTGCAGGGCGTGCAGGGCGTCGGAGAAAAGATCCCCGTCAATATCGAGTACGGTGCGGGCGAACATTTGGATGAGGCGCCGGTAAGAATCCCAGGCGAAACGTTCGTTGCCGGATTGCGCCGCGAGGCCCTTGACGGACTGGTCATTGAGGCCAATATTGAGCACGGTTTCCATCATCCCCGGCATGGAGAACTTCGCGCCTGAACGCACCGAGAGCAGCAGCGGATCCTCCGGATCGCCAAGTTTCTTGCCCATCTGCTCTTCCACGGCTTCCAGGTGGCGCGTCACCTCCGCTTCGAGTTCCTCGGGTTCCTGCCCGTTACTCAGGTAGTAGCGGCAGGCTTCGGTGGTGATGGTGAAACCGGGTGGGACAGGCAAATCCATGTGGACCATCTCCGCCAGGTTGGCTCCCTTGCCGCCGAGAAGGTCCTTCATGTCCTTGTTGCCCTCGGTAAATGCGTATACGAACTTGGTCATATCGTCCTCCGTGAGGGTTCACACGCGCATAAGTGCGCGGAGCGGCCCCTTCGCCGCTCACGTGTCCAGGGTAACACTTTGGGGCGGCGTGATCGAGAGGAATTTTTAGTGAATGCCGCGCACGTTTCCGGCGGCGTCCACGTCAATGGCCAGCGCAGATGGTTCTTTGGGCAGGCCCGGCATGAGCATGACGCTCCCCGCCATGACCACAACGAAACGGCCACCCGCGGAGAGATGCACATCGCGTACCGGCACGTCAAAATCGCTGGGAGCGCCCAGGCGTTTCGGGTCGGTGGTGAAGGAGGCCGGAGTTTTCGCGATGCAGACGGGATAGCTGCCGTAGCCGCGTTCTTCCAGCTCACGTAGCTGCTCACGCGCTTCTTGCGCGAAGGTGACGCTCGCTCCCCCGTAGACGCGCCGCACCACCGCGGTGATTTTCTCGCTGAGGCTCGCGCTATCCGGGTACGTGAAACGGGTGCGGGAGGGCGTTTCGAGCGCGGCCAGAACCGCTTCGGCCAGGGGCGCCGCGCCTTCCCCGCCGCGCGCGAAATGCTCAGAGACGGCCACCGGCACACCCAATTCTTCGAATTGCGTACGCGCTTTTTCGATATCTGCTTCGGTATCCGTATCAAAACGATTAAGGGCGACGACGACGGACTGCCCCCACACCGCCTGCAAATTATGAATAT
This sequence comes from Actinotignum sp. UMB0459, assembly GCF_051905915.1. Classification (NCBI taxonomy): domain Bacteria; kingdom Bacillati; phylum Actinomycetota; class Actinomycetes; order Actinomycetales; family Actinomycetaceae; genus Actinotignum; species Actinotignum sp. UMB0459. Next base: position 46,357 of record NZ_JBQAIK010000003.1, read on the forward strand.
GCCGGGCGGCATTGGCGATACCCCCGTGGTAGCGCAGGGCGCGCAAGGTGACCACAAAAACGGCCGCGTCGGGGCGCAGTCCGGAGGTACGGCACATAATGTCAATAAATTTTTCGGCCCCCAGGTCAGCCCCGAACCCGGCTTCCGTTACCGCGATCTCCCCCATCGCGAGCGCGGCGCGGGTGGCCATCACAGAATTGCAACCGTGCGCAATATTGGCGAAGGGCCCGCCGTGCACGAGCGCGGGGGTGCCTTCCCGGGTGGCAACAAGGTTCGGGCAGAACGCTTCGGTCAGGAGGGCAAGCATGGCGCCGGTGGCACCCAGATCCGCCGCGGTGACGGGTGCGCCAGCCCGGGTGCGGGCCACTTCCATGGCGTTGAGGCGCTCGCGCAGATCCGCAAAAGAGGACGCCAAGCAGAACGCTGCCATAACTTCACTGGCGGGAACAATATCGAAGCCGGTGGCGCGGGTGGCGTGCGCACCGGGATTGGAACGGGTGCCCGCGCCCGGGCCGGCGCTATCGAGGCGCCCGCTGGGGCTGAGGAGGATGGCCCGCAGGGCCCGGTCATTCATATCGATAACGCGGCGCACGCTGACCGTCGCCGGGTCAATATCGTGGGTGTCGAAATAGACCGCGTTATCCGCCATAGCGGCTAGGAGGTTATGGGCGGCAGCAATCGCAGCGAAATCCCCGTTGAAGTGCAGGTTAATGGAGGCGGCCGGAGTGAGGGTGGCTCGGCCCCCGCCGATCGCCCCGCCTTTGAGCCCGAAAACCGGGCCGAGCGAAGGTTCACGCAGCGCCAGCACCGCGCGTTTACCCAGGTAGCGCAGGCCATCCGCCAGGCCAATGGAGGTGGTGGTTTTCCCCTCCCCGGCAGGGGTGGGTGACATGGCAGTCACGAGCACGAGGCGGCCGGGCTGCGCACCGACCTTTTCAACCCAGCGGTAATCGATCTTTGCCCGGTCCCGACCGAAGGGGATAACGGCATCGGCGGGTACCCCGGCCGCCAGCGCCGTATCAACAAGGGGAAGATCAATAGACATACGCTGTAGTTTATACCGCTCTGCCCAATCCCCTAGGCAAGCGGACCCATCTCTTCTTCATAGGCGGCGCGGAGCGCTTGGCCGCGGGATTCGTCGTCGTCGTTAAAATATCGCAGCACGCGGGCCGGAACCCCAACCACAATGCAGTTGGCGGGGACATCACGCATAACGACGGCGCCGGCGCCCACAATCGAATTCTCACCGATGGTCACGCCCGGGCCGATGGTGGCGGAGGCACCGATCCACACGTTATCTCCAATGGTGATGGCGGTGCCGAATTCCAGGTCAGTTTCGGCACGAACGCGCGGAGGAACCGGGTGCCCGGCGGTGGTGATAGTGACGCGCGGGCCGATGAGGACACGGCGGCCCAGGGTAATGGGGGCGACGTCGAGGAGAATCGCACCGGAGTTGATAAAGACCTCCGGGCCGATGTGGACATTGGCGCCGTAATCGCAGTGGACGGGCGGAACCACGGTGGCGCTGGGGTCGAAAGAACCGAAGAAACGGGCGGCGATGGTGCGGATCGTTTCGTTATCGGAAGGGTTGGTGGCATTCAGCTCGTGCTGGACAGTGAGGCCCTCGCGGCGGACGTGGGCTATGTAAGGATCGTCGGCGATATACATTTTCCCGGCGACCATGCGCTCCCAGGTGGGCGAGGGCTGCGGCGCGGTGCGCTGGACGGGCGCGGGCGAGGATTCCGGAACGGGCTGATTCGATTCGGTCATAGGTTCATTCTGGCATATCTGGGCTACCATCTAAGGTGAACTCTTGTTCGCCCTTCGGAAGGGATGCGGTGGTGCGTTTCCCAGGTTTTCTACCCCGGCGGTGGCCGGCTGGACATCGTGGCCCAGCTGGCATGCTGCCATCTCGCAACACGGCGGGCTCCGAACCGCTTGGAGAAATACTCCGCCACGCGGCAAGGCGCCCCGTCACCGCAGCAGCCTTGATAAGACCTCACCAGCAGCGGGCCGCTCAGCCGGCCCCCACATCAGAAAGGATGAATCATGCGCATTGCAATTATTGGAGCTAATGGCGCGGCCGGAAAGCTCCTCACTCAGGAAGCAGTTTCGCGCGGGCACGAAGTTATTGCCGTGACGCGCTCGGAAAACGAAACGGAGGCCCCGGTCTCGCTACGCCGCGATGTTTTCGATATTGAACGCGGGGATATTGCCGGCTTCGATGCCATGGTAGATGCCCTCACGCCCAGCGCAGATGCCGGGGAGGACTTCCCCGAGCGCGCCGCACACCACCTCATTGAGTTGGTTTCCGGCCTGCCGACCCGGCTCATCGTGCTCGATAGCGGAGACGCGAAAGTCCCGGCGGCTTTGGCGGGTGCCCACATCGCCAAGTGGACGTACATTTCCCCGGAGATTACTTCCGCCGATCTGGCTGCGGGCGTGATTGACGAACTCGAGCGCGGCCCGCTGACCGCCCATATCCGCAAGCATCTCGTGGTGGGTGAGAAATAGAGCGTAGAGAAATCGGAGCGAGGAACGCACCGCAGAGAGCGCATCTCCGCAAACACGAATAAGGGCCGCGCCTGGGAATCCCGGGGGCGGCCCTCTTTTGCACGTTTCGAGCATTTTGTGCACATTCTATTGCGCGGTTCGCTCATCTCAGCTAGTCTATCCGTATATTTCGAACGAAATATATGTTCCGATAGGTGAGCGCGGAGGCGCGCCCTCCGAATATCTGTGAGTGCCACGCCCGCCCCGACCAGGGGCACGACACTCTCGGTAGCGTGTTCGGCAGGTCCGTACCACTCGCGATGCAAGGAAGCGATCGCGGCACCCCCGCGCGGTGTTCCAGGAGTTTTTCATGATTACGTCCCCGCAGATGGCCCAGCGGCCCACTCGATATCGCTGGGTAGTCATGGCGATTATTTTCGTCACTTACGTTATTTGTATGGCCGATCGTTCTAATATCGGCACCCTGCTGCCCTTCATCAAAGAAGACTTCCACATGACCAATTCCCAGCAGGGTCTCATCGCTTCTATGTTCTTCCTCGGTTACGCGATTTCACAGATCCCAGCCGGGCTCATCATGGGCAAATTCGGGACCCGTAATATGGTGACGTTCGCGGTGCTATGTTTCTCCCTCGTTACCTTCCTCATGGGCTTTACCACCACGGCCATCGGCCTGATCGTGCTGCGTCTGCTTCTGGGTCTGACCGAAGGCCCCACTCCGGTAGGAATGACCTCCACTATTAATAACTGGTTCCCGAAACGGGAGAAAGGCACTGCCACCGGTATCTATATCGCTTCCACCCAGTTGGCACCGATGCTGGTTCCGCCTATCGTGGTGGTCCTCGCCCACAATATGGGCTGGCAGCATGTGTTCTGGGTCTTCGCAATTCCGGGTGCGATTATGGCCATCGTTTGGCATATTTTTGTGCGTTCTTATCCCCGCCAGTCTTCCCACGTCAACAAGGCCGAGCTCGCCCACATTGCCTCCGAAGAAGTGATCACCCAGACCAACCGCAAGGAAGCATCGTGGATGCCCAAGGTCGATAAGCTGATCCGTTACCGGAAGGTCAAGCGCCTGGAGACCAACGGCGATGTTATGCGCTCCTGGGATATCTGGGGTGACACCCTCGCGTACTTCTTCATGAACAACGTGCTTTATGGCATGCTGACCTGGATTCCCACCTACCTGGTGGATGCGCGCGGTTATGATGTCTTCGCCATGGGCTGGGTAGCTGCCTGCCCGGCGCTGGGCGGTATTATTGGCGCCCTCACCGGAGGTTGGGTTTCTGACCGTATCTTCGCGGGCCGACGCAAGCCAACTATGCTGCTGACCGCTTTGTTCACAGCGATTATGTTCGCCGTGGTCCTCATGGTTCCCAATAACATGTACGTGGTGGCACTCGCACTGATCCTTACAGGTTTCTGTCTCAATCTGGGCTGGCCGATGTTCACCGCCTACGCGATGAACCATTCCACCGAAAAAACCTACCCCTTCGCAATTTCGATTATTAACTCCGGTGGCAACCTGGGCGGATTCTTTGCCCCGCTTATCGTGGGTATGCTGCTTGATGCTACCGGTAGCTATAACGTGGCCTTCTCTTACTTCGTCGTCGTTCTGCTGCTCGCCTTCGTTATTCTGCTGACGCTGCGTGAGCCGAAGCCGCAGGCGGCGAGTGTTGGAAAGGAAGAAGCTTAATTATGAGTGCCGAAAGGAAAATTCTCTCCGGCGTGGTAGCCGACGACCTCACGGGCGCTACCACCACGGGAGCACTACTGGCGGCACGCGGGGTCAAGAATATTGTCAGCCTCAGCGACACGTCGAACTTAAGTTACGACGACGTTGACGCATTGCTTGTTTCCACCGATTCCCGCAGGCTCCCACCTGAGGAAGCTGCCTCCCGGGTACGTAATGCAACCCGCGATCTGGTGGCACGCGGGGCAACGATATTCTCTAAGCGCACTGATACTACGATGCGTGGCGGTATCGGTTACGAAATTGACGCCATGCGTGATGTGCTGGGCGAGGATTACATGGCTATTATCGTGCCGGCCATGCCCCCCTCGAAGCGCATTGTGGTGGCCGGATATTCACTTATCGATTCGCTGCTTCTAGCTCGCACCGGCGTGGCCAACGATATTCTCAGCCCGGTCAAGGAGTCGTACCTTCCCAAGTTATTGGCCGGGCAACTACGTGATGCCGTCGACCTTATCTGCATGAATACCGTGGTGGAAGGGCGCGACGCTATCCGCGCCGCCATGCAAAAATCCTATGATCGTGGCGTACGTAATATCCTCTGCGATTCAGTATCGAGCGAAGATGTTGCTGATATTGCCGCGGTGGTCAGCCAGCTCGGCTGGAAGGTGCTCTGCGTGGATCCGGGGTTATTTACCACGGAATACGCTGTGGCCCAAGGGATCCGGACCGAAGAGAAAAGCCCCAAAGCGCCACTACGCACCAAGTCTCAGGAAAATGATCACGGCACGGTGGTGATCGTGGCGGGATCCGCAACCGCGACTACTCGCCAGCAGCTGGAATACATGCAGGAGGTGCCCGGCACGCATACCATCACTCTCCCTCATGACCCTTTTATTGGAGGTGGGCACGAATACTCCCAGGCGCGGGCAGAGGCTGTGGCACAGGCACGAAGGATTCTCGACGACGCCACAGCAGGCAATGGGGAACCCGGACAGGTGCGGGTTATCATTATTACCCTCGATACCACGCTGAGCGGTACCGTCGTCGATATCAACCGGATTGAAGTGGCGAAGAACTTGCCAGCCGGCCAAGGCTCGCGCAATCTGGCGCAACACCTGGGCGAAGTTGCCCGCGATGTCATGGACATGCTCGGTAATCAGCTAGCAGGCATGTATGCCACAGGAGGCGACACGCTTGTCAATACCTGCCACGCTATCGAAGCAAGCGGTATCGCACTGGAAGATTATGTGATTCCGCAATCAGATCAGGGCAGAATTGTGGGAGGTCCCTTCAATGGCCTTCCCCTGGTGGGTAAAGGCGGACTCACCGGAACTGAACACACCGCACTTCGTATCGTCAACCGACTCTTTGATGAAAGGACCGTTTCATGACATCCGCAGCACACACCGTTGAGCCCAGCGAGCACGCGCGCGCTCTGGCCGACCAGGCCCGCAAGGATCGCCGGCCCGTTACCGCAATTACCCTAGGGGATCCGGCCGGCGTTGGCCCGGAAATTGTGGTGGGAACCGTCTGCGATCCCAGCGTATACGAATGCGCTCGTCCCTTCGTGATTGGTAATCGCAAGGCTTTGGAACGCGCCGCGAAGATGGCCGGTAAGAAACTGGTGATCAACGAGATCTCTGAGCCGGAAGAAGCGAAGTTTGAGTTCGGTATCGTGGACCTCCTCGATACCGGAGTGCATTCTGATGCCGATATCAAGTTCGGAAAGATTCAACGCGAAGCCCAGCTACAGGCTTATTCCTATTTGGAAAAGGCGATTGAGCTGGGGAACCAGGGGAGACTGCACGCGGTGTCTACCGCCCCGACCCATAAGGAAGGGATGATGGAAGCCGGGGTGCGATACCCGGGGCAGACTGAGATTTTCCAGAATCTCACCCACTCCAAGTACGCGCTCACGATGTTCCACGTGCATAAGCTGCGGGTGTTTTTCCTATCGCGGCACGTGTCTCTACGTGATGCGGTGAATTTCGTAACCAAAGAGCACGTGCTTGATTTCCTGCGGAATATCCACGAGGAATTCGAGCGCATCGGTTTCGATAATCCTTCCATCGCGGTGGCGGGGCTCAACCCGCATAACGGCGACAATGGGATGTTTGGCCGTGAGGAAATTGAGGAGTTAGAGCCGGCAGTGGCTGCCGCCCGCGCCGAGGGCATTCGTGCCCGCGGCCCTTTCCCTGGCGACTCGATTTTCGCTTTCTCGCTGGACGGGCGCCACGACGCCATCCTTTCTCTCTACCACGATCAGGGCCATATTGCCTGCAAGACCCTCGACTTCGAGAAAGCCATCACCCTGACCCTCGGGCTGCCGTTTATGCGTTCCTCCGTGGATCACGGCACAGCTTACGATATCGCCGGCAAGGGCATCGCCAACACCGGTTCTATGGTGGAAGCTACCCGGGTATGCGCGGAATTTGCGTTGCGTAAACTCGACGGCGAAGCGCGCCGGGCCGCGCGGGCCTAAAACGGTGCGTGCTGATTCCACTACGTGGCTAGTACCGGTCGCGCGGTGAATGATAGCCACGCACAATTCGAGAGGACCGCGTTTCCACTCAGGTGGGACGCGGCCCTCTCTGGTCCGTATGGGCGCGACGCCGCATTTGCGTGAGCAGACCCGCGAATATTCCGGGCCATGCGTCCTTAACGTCAGTGTCACCGCGGGCTAAGATGAGCGATATCACTCAGATTTATAGGACACAGAAATCCGCTAAACCCAACATAATCTGAGAGTCATGCAGCTAGCCACGAGGTGAGAGAACACCGATGACCGCAACGGAAGAACCGCGCGCCCGCCGCGCACAGAACCGCAAAGTAGTCAAGCGCCGCGCCCGGATTTTAGAACTGCTAGCCGGGGGAGATGCACCGCTGCGCAATGAAGAACTCGCCCGGCATTTCGGTGTTTCCCTCGCGACCATCCGTCGGGATTTGAGTGAACTAGAAACCAGTGGGGAGCTATCCCGTACTTACGGCGGTGCGGTCTCTGCTCACCCGGAATTTCTTCACCTGGGCGGGATTACCCCCACGAATTTGGCCCGTAAAAAAGCAATTGCGAAGCGGGCCGCGGCTCTTATCGCTGATGATTCCCTCGTGATCCTAGATGCGGGAACCACCGCCGAGCAGCTTTCCTTTGCCCTCGATAACACGCGCCGCATCACCGTGATTACCAACGGGATTCGCCCGATTAACGCCCTGGCACTCCAGGATAAAGTGACGGTAGTGGTGCTCGGTGGAACCCTCGATATTGCACACGACTCAATTACCGGCGTCGATGCAGAAAAAATGCTCGAATCTATGCACGGCAATTATGCCTTTATGGGCGCGGTACAGATCTCCCCGGAACGCGGCATCGGATCTCTCAGCTACGAGCAGGCGCGGCTCAAAACCCAGATGATGGCACATGCTTCCCAGGTCTACGTAATGGCAGACGCGGCGAAACTGCATAATCGCCCTTATCCATACTGGTCACCTTTTCCTAAACGCTGGACGCTAATTACTGATACCGACGCAGATGCCGAGATGCTGCGCCGCTTGCAGCGCTCGGGTGCTGAGGAGATTCTGCTCGCCAAGGTGTAGATTTTAAATGGCTCATGTCACAACGGTGAATGGCAGGAGGAACGATGATCATTTACTTTTCCGAGACTGGTACTACTGAAAAAGCAGCAGAACGCTTGCAAGGTATCGTCGGCGGCGAAGCGGTACGGATAGCCGCTGCGCAGCCCTACACGAATGAGGATTTGGATTGGCGGGTCGAGGACAGCCGGGCAAATCTGGAACAGCACGGTAAAATCGCAGCTCCCGGCCTTGCGGAACCTGTCGAGCTGGGAGGCGCCACGGAAGTATTCCTCGGTTTTCCGATCTGGTGGGGTATCCCGCCGAAAGTCGTGGATAGCTTCGTGAGCTCGCATGAGCTAGGAAACGCACGGGTACACCCCTTCTGCACCTCCGGAAGCTCACCGATGGACGAAGCCGAGGACTACCTACGCTCCGCTTTCCCGCAGATCGCGTGGACGAACGGACTGCGTTTCCACGACGGCCTCAGCGACGAAGAAATCCGCGCCTGGGCCGATGCGCGCTAGAGTCCCGAGCGCAGTTATTGCACTGAGCGGTACGCTCGGCACTCTTGCCGCCTGTTCGCTGGGTCAACCTTCCCCGGATGAACTGGCGGCATGCACCGGAACCGTTACGCTCTCCCAGCTCAACCTCCCCGGGCCCTACGGGGTTTCCTGGACGGTTGAGTTTGCGGAGGGCGACACCGCCACCTTGACGTATAACGTTCCTGGAGGTGGCACGGGCCTGACCGAGGTGTATCGGGAATCTTTCCCGGTCGATGCGCAACTGCGGCGAGAGATGTGCATGCGGGCTGCGATGACGAAAGAAGCAGAACCCCTGCCGGGCGGGGCGACCGTCAGCTGGGATCTGGGGCCGGCTGGCTCCGGGCACACCAACGATGAGGAAGCAACTTCGCTCATGGAGCCGGTCATGCTCATGGTCACCCAAGAACGCCTGTGGGCCGCGAATGAGGCATATGAGCAGTACGCCGAGAACCGCTAGAGGAACCGCTTCATCATTCTCTTCACGAGAGATTCTTCAATCAGCTACGCTCCACATTGGATAGCGGTGATTTACCTAGAGTGCGCCAACTTCTCGCACGCCCATGCCACCCCAGCTTCTCAAGATAGAGAAAAGAGAATCCTATGGTTAGCTTCTCCACTTTCACACGCAGTGGTGCCGCACTCGTGAGTATCGGTATTGCCCCGACATTGAGTTCCTGCTCCTCGCAAGGGCAAGCCTTGCCAGAACAGATAGCAAAATGTACCGGCACTGTCACGGTGTCTCAGCTTGGGGTACCTGACCCCGAAGGGTTTTCGTAGACGGTTACCTTCGAGAAAGATGACACTGCAATACTCAGCTTCTCCGCCGGAGGGAAAGATACCCGACTGACCGAGGTATACGAAGATTCGTTCACTGTTGACACCAAACTTCGCAAGAAGATGTGTAAGGCAGTTGCAGCTCAACCGACCGCGAAAGCCGAAGAATCCGAAAATTCCACAGTGGAATGTGATTTATCGCCAGCCGGCTCAGGTAAAACGAGAGACAGCAAAGCCGACTTCCTCATGGGCCCGGTTCTCAAGATGATTCCCGAAAGCGCGCTCCTGGCCGGGTATGCGGCACACGAAGAATACGCCAAGAACCGCTAGGTGTGCGGGACGGCAGGCGCGGCATCGTCGTTCTTAATGTGGCGCGGCACGGAAACCGTATGCTGCCACAATACGGATCATAAACGAGAAGAGGGCACCGCCGTCCCGGTTTCACCCAGCGCGGCGGTGCCTGTTCCGTAACATCGCGTTAATTTATGCTCCCGCTACTTCCTGTTCAAGGTCGTCGGTAATAACCTTGCCCATGGTTTCTGGCGTGGATAGGCACGCCAGAATGCCAAGGCCCATCATAATGGTGGTGAAGGTTAGTACCGGCCACCAACCGAAGCTACCCGGCCGCACGATAATGGCCGCGATCATCGGGGTGAAGCCCACGATGATATTGCCCAGCTGAGTGGAAACGGCATAGCCTGTCATTCGCAGGCGAGTCGGGAACATCTCGCTATACATCGGCGCCTGAACAACGTTTCCGCCGGTGGATACCAGCCCGATAATGAAGAGCAAAATAACCAGCAGCGGCACGCTCTTGATCTGAATTGCCCAGAAGATAACCGGGAACAGTGCCACGAGGCTGAACATCGAAATAAGGTACACCGGCCGGCGGCCGATCTTATCCGAGAGCGCTGCCCACAGTGGCTGAACCGGAACACCAATAACCATCGACACGGTGGCCAGAGTCAGCAAGGTCGAGCGCTCCCAACCCCAGTAGGTGGTGCCGTAGTTGAGCATGTAATTCGTGAGCAAAACGCCGGTGATTGCGAACTGGCCCATCGCCATAACGCGAATGACTTGCTGCCAGTGATTCTTGAAGAGGTCGCCGAGGCTCCCCTTATTTTTTCCGGAAGTCTTTTCCACCGAGTGCTGCGTGGTTTTACCCTGTTGGCGGGCGAGTGCCTCGTAAACATCGCGCGGTTCATCTGCCTTCGTCCGCACCCACAACGCGTAGAGCACCAGCGGAATAGCAATGAAGTAAGGGATCCGCCACCCCCAATCGAGAAGGAAGGACTCATTCCCTGACACGGGAATAAAAGCGGCAATACCAAGAAGCTGGCCGATAAGAAGTCCGTGCATGGTGAAAGCAACGAGACGGCCACGTTTCTCTGGCGGTGCCAGCTCTGACGTCATCGCTGTCGATCCGGCTTGCTCGCCGCCCGCGGAGAATCCCTGAATAAGCCGCATAGCAATCAAAATAATGCCCGCAGTAGGGCCAATCGAGTCATAGGACGGCAAGAATCCAATAACGAGAGTTGCAAATCCCATTAACCCGAGAGTGAGGAGGAGCGTCTTCTTTCTCCCCCAGGTATCACCGAGGTGACCGAGCACGATAGCTCCGAGAGGCCGAGCGAGATACGCAACACCGAACGAGGCAAGCGAAGCGACATTCGCTAAGGTCGGATTATCCCCACCACCGAAGAAAACGGTAGGGAAGATAACCGCGGATGCGGTTCCGTACAGGCCAAAGTCATAGTATTCGGCAAGAGCGCCCCAAAAACCAGATTTTGCGGCTTTCTTGGCTGATTTTTCTACGTTCACTTTCTCGCCCGAGACCTTCATAGCTACATTCGATGCAAGACCACTCTCTGGCGACGATGCCGGCGTAGCACCTGGTGTCGTGTGTGGGTCCGTCATTGGTTATCCTTTCGCGCAACGGCGCTGCATTGCATCCGTTTTATGCGGTAAATCGTGGACGTTCCCTTACGTCCATCAGCTAGCGTACTGAGAGCATGGTGATTAAAACCGCCTCACTGCGGGTGAATTACACGTCCTCTCTTCATACCATCAGACGAGTAGACTAGTCCGTAATTACCGGAAGTAATACTCAAAAATCCGTGTAGCGAATGGCGGGGCGGAATGCGAACAAACCTACAATTCTCACAGCGTTTGACGGATGCAATTCAGGCGCTCCACGCAGCCGATGACCGGCGGGCCATCGCACGCTATTTCGTTGCCTTACTTGCGGATGTGGCACCTAATTCAGACTACATTTCTTTCCACGTATTCCTGCCACGCCAGAATATCTTTGCGGTACTGGGTGTATACGGTCTACGCCATTATAATTCGACTCTCCTGGTGGAAGCTGATTCACCCTTCGGAAGAACTCTTGACTGCCGCGAACAGTACTGGGCCCGTACTCCGGCCGAGGTAGCTCGCCTGTATTCCTTCCCGGATGATTCTTCGCTTGCCTACGAACGAACCCGACCGCTATTTCACTCGGCTTCCGCAGCCACTCACACGTCCGCGGTTATTCAGCCCTGCATCATCGGGGAAGAATTAGAGGGAACTATTTGGCTGGAATCCCACTCGCGAGCCGGAGCTTTTTCGACAACAGATCGGTTGCGCATTTCCCAGCTTTCCACCCTTGCGGCGTTACTTCTGCGCACCGCACCTCACGCAACTATTCTCAATTCTGACGGTTTAGCGGAGGTATGGGATGTACTTCTTACCACCCCCACTCAGCTCACCGCGGACACACCTGAGAATTCGACCCCTGAAAATACGCCACCGCGAACCGAATCGAGACACGCACCTGCGCTTACGCCCCGCGAAAGAGAGGTATTAACGCAAGTAGCATTGGGACTTACTAATTCCGAAGCAGCCTGCGCTCTGCATGTATCTATCAATACGGTGCGCAGCCATCGCCGCACCCTCATGCGAAAACTCGGAGCACACAATGTAGTGGAGCTTCTTGACACAGCGGAACGCTATGGAATGCTATCGAACTCGTAGAGAGACTAGTCCCTAACAGCTACTGGAAGGCGTTTTCACCCCAATGGGACAAGCTAATTCAGCGTTTGGACTCTAGGCTGGCACTTAATCGCACAGGAGATTATTTCGAGGGAGAAATGATGAACGCACCGACATTGTCAGTACCAGTTCCCGCTGCCACAGGCCCAATTGCAGTCAACAATGAGAGCTATCCCTTTTCTGCAATGCGGTTCGCACGCGAACCACTAGATTTAGCCTCGTACGGATACGTTGAGGAGGAGTATTTCCTTTCCGGTACCGCAAACGTTTATGGTTTCACTCCGGAGGAAGACACCCGCATAATCGTCGAAAAAGAGGGAATTCCATACTGTACCCGCGTACTGGTGCGGCGCCCAGCTAAGGAAAGTTCACCGACCGCATGGGTATCTATTTTGAATGCCTCGCAGGGATACGACATCGAAGACGATTGGAGGCGGGCCTGGGACTACCTTATGGACAAGCGGCACACCTATGTTGCCGTGACGGCCAAACCCATCCAGATCTCCGCCTTGCACACTTTTGATCCGGAGCGCTACAGACAGCTCAACTGGGGCGGAAAACCGCGCCAGATCGATGCCGCAGAGCCGGGATGGAATCCTTTTATGCAGCTTGACGAGTGCGAAGAGGGCTTGGCCTGGGATGTGATCGCGCAGGTGTCCGCGTGGCTACGATCCTCGAACAGCCCTGTGAGCCTAGAGCGCGTCTTCCTTATCGGCCAGTCCCAATCCTCGGTGTATACCAATACATATCTCACCTACTTCCACAATCTGTTACGGCTAGCCGACGATGCACCTACCTATGACGGTTATGCTCCCGGGGTCGGATCTGTGTTTGTCAAAGCTATTAACCAGCACAAGTCCGGGATCCCGCCGCAAATGCTGAGCGGCGTAGATCTTGATGCACCTGGGACTGGGGAGAAACAAGCAGCCTTTGTCCCCTACCTCGTTGAGCCCGCCCAACTTGATGTTCCGATTATCAGCACCTCCTCGGAGGCTGATGTGAGCCTCTTCGGCGCTGGTCCCGAATCTTTCCGCCTAGGGGACGGACCGTTGCGCCGGCATTGGCATGTGAAGCGTTCACCACATTCGGATGCCCGTTCGCGTGTTATCCCACAAAATTCGGAAGTGGTCAAGGCGAAGCGGCGCCCACGCCAGATGGATACCGCGTTTCTCGAATCCCTCAGTGCGCTTCCCATTGAACCCATTATTACCGGGTCCATGGCCGCGGTGGAGAAGTGGGCTGCAGAGGGAGTGCCGGCTGCGCCTTCTACCTGGTTTAACGCCGATGGCGACCAGTGGATTAAAGAAAGTGCTGGACTACTCTCAGGCGGCGTTGAACTGGGCATTGTGGCTCATCCAATTGCAAACTTTCTTCCCGGGGAACCCTCTAATCCCGTGTACGGCCTCATGACCTTGCATGCGCGCGAGTCGATTCTCAAGCGTTTCGCTTCTTTCGAGGACTACCGGGCCGCCTGCGATGAAGTCGATGATGCGCTGGAAAAGGCGGGTTATCTTGAGCCAGTGGGCCGCCGCTTGCTCCACGCCGTGGAACGCGAGCTGTGGGAACGCGCGGTGGAAGGCGCACCGGCTCCCCTGAGTTCACCGCAAGGTCGGTAGCAGCGCCCGGGTTGCCAGGCCGGAACGCGCCGCGGCGTCGCCGTTAATCCCGCGCGCTCAGGGCACCGGATTCTTCCAGGTAGCTCTCCCAATGGGGTGAAGCCGGCACCCGCCTGACCTGCCGGGAGGTCAGCATGAGCACGGCCGCGAGCGCGGTGGGAATCGCGAAGGAGATTTGGGTGAGTTCCCATCCGATCATCCCAATCCCCCAGCCGGCCAGCGCGGGGGCGAAAGCCGCGGCTCCGGAGGCGAAGAACTGGCTGACCGAACCCACGCGGCCCATCAGCTCATTGGGCGTCATGAGCGTGACCAGTCCCATCACCGCGGCATTGACGGCGGGGATAATCAGGCCCATTAATGCGTACATCGCGCCGATCCACCCCAAACCGGGAAGGAAAGGAACAATGGCGACGACGCCGGCGCACATGAGGAATCCGGCGATGATGAGAATTCCGGAGGGGACCCGCGCGACGAGACGCGCGGCAACCACCGCCCCCGCAAGCGCCCCGCACCCGAGCGCGGTGGCGAGCAGACCAATGAGCGCCGGCTCCACCCCGCGGTCGGCGAGGCCGAGGGTCACGCTCATCATCATGCCGGCCCACCCCAGGTTGAGCAGGCAGGCGCAGATAAGAAGCACTCGGACCACGGCGCGTTCCCACATCCACCGTAGTGACTCGTTGAATTCCGCGAGCGCCCGGGAGATAGGGCCGGTACGAACAGGGCGCGCAGAGTTGTCCGAGTTCTCAGGGCGCCTGGCACTGCTGGAACACTCAGCGCCGCCGGAACACTCAGCGCCGCAGGAACGCCCGGGCCGGTAATCCCCGCGCATGAGGAGCGTAGCCCCCATGCTCGCCAGCTGCCCGACGATTTGCGCGAGAGCGGGGACGTAGAGGTGGATGGCAAGAAGCGCTCCGCCGGCCGGGCCGGTGGCGAGGGTGACCGCGGCGTCGCGCCCCTGATTCGCAGCCACGGCGTTGGGAAGAAGTCGCCCGGGAACCACCTGTTTGAGCATGGAATTTGAGGCCGGGGAGAGCAGGGAGTTACGCAGGCGGTCGAGGAAAGCAAGAACGGCAAGATTGAGCACGTTCGCAGTGCCACTAAGCAACAGCGCTACCAGCGCAACCTGCGCGAGCACCCCTAGGCCAGACGAGACCAAGCGGAGGGTCCGCCGGTTATGGCGGTCGGCCAATACCCCGCCGGGAAGAATACCCAGCAACGTACCTACGCCTTGGAAGAATCCCACCGTTCCGGCGTGTACCGGCGAACCGGTCACCGCCAGGCAAACCAGCGGGAAGGCGAACATCGCGATGCCGGCGCCCAGATCCTGGAGCAGATCGCCGGTAAACCAGGCCCGGTATTCACGGGATGCCCAGATGGTGGCAGGTTCACGCTCTGATGCGGTCACCTGTTCCGTTGCTATAACTGTCCCATTGTCCATACCTGGCATGAGGTCTCCTTACGTGCTGATGAGCCGAATACCTCGGCCTCTACCTCCCACTATAATTACGCAAGAATTATTGCGCAACATTTATTGCGTATATGGGCAAGTCCGTTGTTCCAGCTACAATGATTCTATGGCTTCTTCTGACAGCACTGCCGAATCACGTGACACTCCCGAAATGACCAGCGCCGATTCGGGCAGCGCGCCCACCGCGGGTACCACCACCCCGGAAACGGTGGCTCGCCTCAACCGGGAGCAGCTGCGGGCCCTATCTCACCCGGTCCGCCTGAGCCTGCTCCACACTCTCAGCCGACTAGGCCACGCGCGCGCCGCGGATTTGGCTGAGGAACTGGAGCTTCCCGCCAATTCCATGAGCTATCACCTGCGAATTTTGGCCCGCGGTGGGCTGATTCGCGAGGATCCGACCCGGGCGCGCGATAAACGTGATCGGGTGTGGACCCTCACTTCCCCGCGCATGGCCACCGATTCCAGCCTGCCCAATTCGGAGTATTCCAAAAGCGTGACCGCGGCCGGCACCGCGATTCTGGAATGGGCCACCTCACTGTGGCTGGCCGCAATGACCGCCCGCACTAACCACCCGGAGGAGCGGCCGCTGTTCACCAGTTTGCACCCGGCAGAAGTCCTTCTCACACGTGAGCAGGCCGCCGATCTTTCCAAGAAAATGTATGAACTCGTGGAGGAATATCGGGTGGATAATGAGGCGGGCGCGGCAACCCGCCCGAATAACTCTTCTAACTCTTCCGAGAAAGCCACTCCCTTTGTGACACTCCAGGCCATTATCCCGCGCAGCCCTGGCCACAACACGCACGCAAGTACCCGCTAGCAAAGGAGCGCAATGAGGCATTCCGCGTTATCGTATTCAGTTTCCGGGGCTCCCATCGAGGGCACCATCGTTGCTTTTCACGGGGTGACCGATTGCGCCGCCTCGCTACACAGCCTCGCCGCGCATTACGGGCGTGATTACCGAGTGGTGCTCTGCGATCTGCTCGGCCACGGACTCTCGGCCCGTTTCGCCAAGGACGACCTGGCCGATCCCTTTTCCGCTCTCGTTGCCAGCGCAACCGATGTGGTGGTGCGCGCCGCGGCCGGCACTCCCGCACGCCAGATCCTCCTCATGGGGCACTCCCTAGGCGGTGCGGTCGCCGCGCATATTGCCGCAGCTCACCCGGCGCTCATCGCGGGTCTGGTGCTTGAAGACCCCGCACTCCTCACCCCGGAGCAGGCCCGTACCTACCGCGAGGCCGCCGAAGATCTTGGCAAAACCCAGGAGCGCGTGCGCGAATATCTACCCGAAGCTATCGCGTCATTGCGCGAATCGTATACCACCTGGACCCCCTCCGAATACGCCGGCTGGGCACAGGGTAAGACCGAGGTGGACCTCGATTTCATTGCCACCGGCGTGGTGGGCCGCCCCGGGCGCGCGGTGCTCGGCCAGCTAAGCATGCCCACCCTCCTCGTGACCGGCGACGGCGACGACGTGCTCTTCGGCGCCACCGGCATCGAGGCACTGACTGAGCATCACAATCCGCACCTGCGCGGGGTGGTCATCCCGCACTCCACCCATACGGTCCGCCGCGACCAGGAGAGCGCTTTCTACGCCGCGGTGGACCCCTTCCTTGCCGAGTGCGCGAAGGCGCAGAAGCGCCCGCAGCCTTACCTCGATCCGCAGCTCACGCCTTTGCTCGCGGGTGTGCCCGAGCAAACCACCTGGGATACTCCGGCGATGCGCGCGGAAGGCGAAGCGCTGCTGGGTGCCGAACCGGAACTGCCCGCGGGTATCCGCCGCGAGGTTGTGGTGGAGAACGGCCTGGAGCTGCGTATCTTCCACCCCGATAGCACGACGCCGCCGCAGCCCCGCGTGGTGCTGTCTTTGCATGGCGGCGGTTACGTTGCGGGCCGCGCCCGCTACGACGACGCCCGCAATGCTGAGATCGCCCAGCTGGCCGAAGTCACCGTGGTGGTTCCCGATTACCGGCTGGCACCCGAGCATCCTTTCCCGGCAGCGGTGGACGACTGCCGGGTTGCGCTCGCTTATATTACGCGGGTTTTCCCGGGTGCACCCGTGCTGGTTTTCGGAGATTCGGCCGGCGCCGGCTTGGCCGATCAGGTGCTGCGCTTCGCGCAGCCAGAGGAACTGGCGGGCTTGTGCGGCGTCGTCGCCCTAGAACCGTGCGTGAGCCCGCGCCTCGATACGCTCTCCTATCGAACCTATTGCGACGGCCCCGTATGGACGCGGGAGGCCGCGGCCGCGGCGTGGAACGCCTACGCTGACGATTCCGGGTACCGCGCCGAGCCACTTTCCGCAGGTAGCGGCCCGTATTCGGGATTGCCGATGCTGCTTGTGGTCAATCCGGTTGATCCGCTGCGCGACGAGGGCCTCGACTGGGCGCGCGACCTCATGGACGCCGGCGCGGCCGTGGAACTCCACATGTATCCGGGTACTTTCCATGCGATGCTATGTTCCCCCGGCACGAAGGTGTGGGAGCAGGTACGCGCGCGAATAAGTGAGTTTATTGCGACTGCGTTTGCCGGGCGTTAGGAGCAATCTCTCTGAAGGCCAGAGATTTCACAATGTCCTTGAACGCCGTTTGAAGAAGCGCTGGATCGCCGTCTTCTAATACCACGCGGAGATAAACCGCAATATCTTCCTGCCGCCTCCAGCATAGGGCCCTGCGGCCAAGTTAGTTACATTTCTATGTCATTTCAGAATTGCGGGGGAACAATCATTATGACTGCTCCCCCGTCTCTATTTTCTGCACTATCTTCTGCCCGGTGCCCGCTTAAGCTGTCAACACCCTGGCCGGATTCTCGTACAGTAACTTGTGCAGATCACTTTCGCTCACGCCTTCCTGGCGCAACAGGTCAATGACGACCGTTGGAACGAAGGCAAATCCATTACCGCCATTCTGAGTCCACATTTGCTTGAGGAAGAGATCGTGACTGAGGATAATCTGATCCGCGTACCCATCAGCTATGAGGTCAGCAAGAACACTCACAGTTTCGTTAACTGACGGAGATACACCTTCTTTCGGGAAGGTGATATCCAGGCCGATCATGTCGAATTCCAGCCACACTCCCCTATCGAGGAGCCGACGCTGGTAATCCTTATCAGCACCGGAAGGATCCGAGTGGGCAAGGGAAACCTTATGCGGCGCCACGCCCTGCGCAAAGACCAGGTCCAGAACCTCATCTCCGCGCCGTTGCCACCCGGGCATATGAATATTGAGCGCTACGGTCGGATTATTTGTTTGAGCAAGGGCTCCGGCAAGCAAGGACGCATGTTCCCCTTCTGTAAAGAAGGGAGATACCCCTATCTCACCGATCATGCCGGCTTTAATCTTCCGGTCGCCACCCTCCGACTTTTCCGCCGCACTGCCCGGAGCGGTATCAATTGCCGGAATACCCTCATTGATATCGGCATCAATTTCTTCCGCAATGGCGTCAACGCTACGCGCGGTAATGCGTTCACCTTCGAACTTTTCAAGATATGGCCCGGTCGACATAACAACGTTGAGTCCAGTCACTTCCGCAACTTTTAGTAAGCGCGCCGGGTTACGGCCGATGCTGACGGTTCCAGTTGCGTCAACGATAGTCTGCCCGCCGAGCTCAGCGAATTTACGGACTTCCAGGATCACATCCTGAGCCGGCTTATCCGCCATATTATCCGCGTTGCAGTACGGATCTTGGCGCAGGCCATACATAAGATCCGGCGTGACTTTCTTGCCGACTATTTCCTTGGAGAACTCGTAATAGGGCTCATCCACAACCGAGGACAAGTCATTGAAAAGGTGTTCGTGGGGAAGTGTCATCCCCATATCTTGAGCCTTGATAATTCCGCGAACGGTTTGCAGTTCGCCGTTCTTCAGTTGAGACATTGCAGCTGTCCTTTCTTCGCTGCCTAGTGAGATTCTTCAGTTTTATGTTCGGTACCTGCTCCGAGCTTGCGAGACGGGACCATGGCGATTCCTGCGGCAACCAGCGCTACCGCAGCGCCCGCAACCGTAACGGCATAAATGACGTGCCCTTCTTGCGGGAGGATGAGGTCAATGAGGATGGATCCGATAAGCTGACCCGCAGTTGAAGCAAGAGCGAGGAGCAGCAAACCAAGCTTGCGAACCAGCAGTGCCATGAGTGCGATGGAGAGCAGACCCAAAGGACCGCCGAGGTACATCCACCACTGAGTCGGAAGATGGAAAGTAGCAGCACCCATCGCCAATCGAATAATGAACGCAAGAGCGAGCGCGGAAAACCCAATGATGAAATTCCAGGTAATGGATACCAGCATAGAATCCGCAAGATAGCCGATCTTGGAGTTACCCGCCGGTTGCCATCCAGCAAGGAGACCACCACAGAACGGCAGAATTGCCAACGCAATCATATGGGGAGCCGTGAAATTCGGCGATACCACCAGCACGGTCGCTGCAATAGCGAGGAGTGCCCCCAAAATACGGGGGATATTCAGCGCTTGTTTGAACTCAACTCCGATACCGAAACGGTCACAAATAATTCCGGAGATAACCATGCCTGCAATCAATGAGGTCTGGAACGTCGCCACCCCGAGCGCTCCGACGGAAACACCCTCAGAGAGAACGATAACGGCTCCGCACAGACCTGCGAAGAAGTACGGCCACGGCAAGGTTCCATGCCGCAGATGCCCCGGAATCGAAATGAGGGCTTTCCGCAGCCGGCGCTGCGGCAGCACGATAATGAACATGACGACAAGTCCCGAGAAGAATGAAATACACGCGGCCAGATGTCCGTCGTCGACCGCAACACCGAGCCGCCCGTTGACGGAACTCTGCATGGGACCGAGCATGCCCGCCAGAACGGTGAGGAAGGTAAACAGCACAATGGCAGTTCCTTGCGCAGCACTTCCGTGTGCACGCACGCGCTTCTCCGCCGCATGAGTTTCCGTTTGTTGAGAATTAGTCACTGCGTCGCCAGTATCCACAACGCACGAATCAGATTTTAATGAAGACATCATTGCCTACTTTCCCGAGAGCCAGGTGACGATATTGCCAAAAAGGGTGGAATAGCCGGGCCACTCCATGAACTCCTGCGGAGCCCAATGCGGGGAGATGTCCGAGGCGAAAGCTACCGACCGGCCTCGCCCGTATTCACGTGCCACCAAGAGCGGCTTATGCGCCGCAGTTGCCAAGACACTCGCGCCTTCTTTCGCCACGAGGTCTTGGAAACCGAGCAGATACGGCCACGTTTTATCTATTCCTTGAGTAATGGGGTGATTGACATCCGTGAGCTCTCCGCGGACACCTTCAGGCGCTTCAATACGGTCGTCATAGCGGTGGATAGTAACCGGGAGTACATCCTCAACTGGAGTGCCCGCATAATTCGCCATCGCTTGGAATCCCTGGAAGCTGAGATAGCCGCCCGCCATCATTAATCCGCCCCCGTTCTTCACCCAGTCACGAATGAGAGTGAGTCGATTCGGAACACGCTTTCCCTCTTCGAAAACTTGCGGCGGGAGAAGGAGGGTATTAGCTCCAACATCCGACAAAATGAGGACGTCATACTCATTGAGTTCCTCTTCCGTAAAAGGAAACTCGACCGCCACATCATGCGATCGCATATGGGTCACTTCATGCCCAGCTTTGCGCAAACATTCGAGAAGTTTTGCGCAACCGATATGTACTTGAGTGTGCGGGAATTGATCGAAGCCTTTATGGTCAACAATATCGCTGACCCACGACTCGCCTGCAAGCAGAACTTTTACCATTCCAGTCTCCTTCGACTACCAATTATGTTTCGCTCAAGGTAGCGACAGAGCCGTCAGAAACGACTTTCACCACCACAACCATCACGAGCGTTGCGCAACGTTACGCAACGTCTGGTTGTTATGTTATAGGCTTGAGGTGTTTCACACAAGACCCTCGTTTACATCAGGAGTCCCATGGCAGCTTCTCTAAGCGAAATAGCACGAATTGCTGGCGTTTCACCGTCGACAGTCTCTCGGTTCGTGCGTGGGGAACTCAATGTTCGAGGGGAAACCGCAGAGAAAATCCAAGAGGCGATGTCCCAAGTAGGCTGGCAAGCTCCCACTTTGACAAACACTTCATTGCGCACAATCGCCCTGATTATCCCCAACCTAACTAACCCGTTTTTCGCAAAGCTAGGGGCCGAAGTTATCTCCGCGGGTGACGCTGCACAGAAAACAGTGGCTGTATTCGTTTCGGGAGGGCAAATTGATAACGAAGTGGAACTCATCGAGGAAGCCCTCGCAAATCCTACAGTTGACGCGATCATCCTGGTTGGAAATAACTCGCTCGATGGAGATATCAATTCCGTGAGCCTAACTAAACCCTTCGTCATGCTTGACGAGATGGTTCTCAATGTGGATGCAGCTCTCGAAAATTCAGCCTTGGGGTACACCAATATTCGCCCGAGCTCTATCCCCTACGTTGTAGCGGACAACGCTAATGGCGCCTACCAGGCAACGAATCATCTTCTGGCGTTCGGGCATCGCCGCGTGGCGTTCATTGGTGGACCTGAGGGACTTCTCTCCGCACATCAACGAGAACTCGGCTACCGGAAAGCCATAACATTCCACGGGCTCAAGGTGGATGAGCGCTACATTTTCCACGGTCCCTACTCCGAGGCTTTTGGTGCGTCCACATTACCACGGCTTTTAACCGCCCCGGATCCTGTTACTGCGGTCTTCGCAAGTTCGGATGTGGTGGCCATTGGTCTTATCCGTGCCGCAGAGCAATGTGGACTGCATATTCCCGATGACCTTTCCGTCATCGGATTCGACAATATTAGCCTGTGCGATTGGATTCATCCGGGTCTGAGCTCAGTACAACAACCCATTGCAGATATGGCACAAGCTGCCTTGCGCGCTATTGTTGACACCGCAACTGGACAGGCACCCAGCGGACATATTTTCCCCATGCATGTGGTGACGCGTGCATCGGTGAAACGGATCGGGTAAACGGTTCGAGGCGCCCCGGACTGGACACCTGTAATCGTAAAAGTTGTTGCACTCAATTTTAGAGTCCATGGGTATTTGCTCCACCTCACCGATACGGTAAACTAAAGCATGTCTATAGCTGACTCTCCACAGCTTGCCATCACCACCACCGATGCGCGTGCAGGCTGCGAAGAGGCTGCTCGTAACAATGCGGGAGTACACAGTAGGTACTTACGCACCCATGCGATAGTCATTCAGTTTT
>NZ_JBQAIK010000004.1:0-42326 GCF_051905915.1 Actinotignum sp. UMB0459
ATGCGCCGGATATTCGATCCTGATTCGCCCTTCCAGCGCGGACTTTCCGATGCCGTCATCCTGGTGGAGCTTAATATCATGACGCTGCTCGGGTTGCTCCCGGTGGTGAGCGGGGGAGCCAGCCTGGTGGCCTCCGCGCGAGTGAGCGCCCAGCTGCTCCGCGGCGAGGCACCCCGCCCGTGGCGCCTCTGGTGGCAGCACGTGCGCGCGGCTTTCCTGCCGTCGCTGGCCTGGTGGCTGCCCACGCTCGGCCTGCTCGGATTGGCTTGGTGGGAAAACCGCGGGCTCTCTGGCCTGGCCGGCCCGACTCTCGCCGCGGATCCGCGCTTGGCCGGCATCCTCTCCGGCCTCATTATCGTGGCGCTGCTGCTCGTGCTTGCCGTGCTGGTCTGGCTGGTGACGCTCCAGGCATTCTTCTCCAACGCCTTCCTGGAGCACCTAGGTAACGCGGTGCTCCTCGCCATCACCCGGCCGCTACGCACGGCCGCGTGCGTAGCGGCCGCGGTGGCGCTCCCGCTGGCCTGGCTTTATGCGCCGGTTTCGCGCCTGGCCATCTTCTGGGCATTGGCGCTGGCCGGGCTGAGTGTGCCGCTCTACCTCACGGCCTGGCTGCAACGCCCTGTACTCGATGATCTCCTCACCGAAGCCGAAGGCTAATCCAAACGAAAGCCTCAGGCCGCCGCCCATCATCACGCCGGGCCAGCTCACAAAGTGGTACTGGAGCTACAATCAATACCCGGTTTCCTGTTGTGTGGTACCACTTTGCGCAGCCTGGTGTTCTCCAGTACCACTTTACGCAGCCTGGTGTTCTCCAGTACCACTTTACGCAGCCTGGTGTTCTCCAGTACCACTTTGTGTGGGCCGGGGTTCCCCGATACCACTCTGCGCAGTTCATACACGTGAACGCCGCTCGCAGCTCTCCGGTACCACTCCGATGCCCACCTGCTGAGCCTTACTCGCAGCTCCGGTGGGGAGGGGCAGGGGGTAGGGGGTAGAGGGTACTTTTTCTGGGGTGTACTTCGCATGTATGACAGATGCAGTACAGCTCTGAAAACACATACTGCCCCGGCGGGGGCTCGTGTGAATGTCGAGTTTCATGCGGCTATTGAAATTTGTGAGGTCCGTGAGGTCTGGGGAGCCTCGCGAGCCGGCAGCGTGCCACCCATCATCACGTAGTGCAAGTTGAGGCACGGTTGCGGCGGTTTTTCTGTTCTGGGCTTGCACTATGCACCCTAGGGGCGGGAAAGAGGCACGGCGTCGTCGTTCTTAAACATAAGAAGTCTCCCGCGTATGAACATTGATAGCGGGCATCCTGATGTGCCCGAAGTAGATAAGTACCTACATAGGTGCGTATACACATGCGGGCGGCGGGTGTGCCAGAATCAGCACACCCGCCGCCCGTATGGGTTGCGTAGCCATTCGCGGTTCGCGCAGCGCTTGCGTACAGTCCACGCAGCCGTGCGATTCACGTGCAGCTCACGTAACCGCGCCGCAGCTCACGCAGCGCCCGCGCTACTTAATCGGCGTCGCCTCCACGTCCCAGATATCGCGGCCGTAATCCGCGATGGTGCGGTCGGAGGAGAAGCGGCCCGAGCGGCAGATATTGATCCACGCCTTGCGGCCCCACTCTTCCTGGTTGGCGTAATCCGCGGCCATCCGATCACGCGTGGCTCGGTAATCAGCGAAATCGCCAAGGACGTAGTACACGTCCGGAGTCTCCCACGAAGAACCGTCCAGCAAAGACCCGAGGAGGTCGTGGAATTCGCCGGTCCCGCCGTCGCTCACGGTGCCGTCCACCAGGGCGTCAAGCACCCGCTTGAGGCCGGGCACGGTTTCGTACTGTTCACGCGGGTTGTAGCGCGCCCGCAATTCCGGCAGCTCCTCTTCGCGAGCCCCGAAAATATAGGCGTTTTCTTCACCCACGGCGTCCACAATTTCCACCGTGGCTCCGTCCATGGTGCCCAGCGTCAGCGCGCCGTTCATCATGAACTTCATATTGCCGGTACCCGAAGCTTCCTTCCCGGCCAGGGAAATCTGCTCGGAAATATCGGTGGCCGGAATAATATGCTCGGCCGGCGAAACATTGTAGTTCTCCACGAAGAGCACGGTGATCTTCCCGCGCGTATCGGCGTCGTTATTCACGAGCTTCGCCACTTCGTTGATGAACTTGATAATCGCCTTGGCGCGCTTGTACCCCGGCGCGGCCTTCGCCCCGAAAATGAAGACCCGCGGCGGGACTTCCATGCTGGGATTGTCCTTAATCCGGAAGTACAGATCGAGGATGTACAGCGCGTTCATAAGCTGGCGCTTGTATTCGTGCAGGCGCTTAATAATCGTGTCGTAAATGGCGTCGGTGGGAATGTCGATGCCGTCGCGGCGCTTAATCCAACGCGCGAAATCACGCTTATTTTCCGCCTTGATCTCCATGAGACGGCGGTAAATATCAGCATTCCCGCGTTCCTCAATGGTGGCCAGCTTATCCAGATCCGTCACCCAGGAATCATCCCCGAGCACTTCGGTGAGCAGCGCGGCCAGGCGCGGATTGCAATTATGCAGCCAGCGGCGCGGAGTCACCCCATTCGTCTTGTTATTGAAACGTTCGGGCCAGATGTCGTACCAGTCGTGGAGAGTATCGCGCTTGAGGATCTCACTGTGGATCGCGGCCACCCCGTTAATAGAGAACGACGCGTAGCACGCGATCCAGGCCATATGAACCAGTCCGCCGGAAAGCGGAGCCATGTACTCGATCTTGCCCGGGTGGAAACCGGCCTCCGCCAGCTCCGCGCGGAAACGGCGATCCATTTCCGCCACGATGTCGTAAATACGCGGGAAAAGCTTGGTGAAAATCGAGGTTTCCCACGTCTCCAGCGCTTCGGCCAGCACCGTGTGGTTGGTGTAGGCAAACGTCTGGGAAACAATCTTCCAGGCATCCTCCCAGCCCAGGCCTTCCTCATCCATGAGCAGACGCATGAGCTCCGGAATGGCGAGCACCGGGTGGGTGTCATTGAGCTGGATAGAGTTGTATTCCCCGAAGGACCGGATATCCCCGTGGGCTTCCTTATGCTCCGCGATCAGGCACTGGAGGGAAGCCGAGCAGAAGAAGTACTGCTGGCGCACCCGCAGCACCTTGCCTTCGTAGGTGGTGTCATTCGGGTAGAGCACCCGGCACAGGTCATTCACGCGCTCGCGTTCCACAATCGCATCGGTGAAACGCTGGGAGTTGAAGGCATCGTAATCGAATTCTTCGAGGGGCTCCGCCTTCCACAGGCGCAGGGTATTGACATTCTCGGTGCCGTAGCCGGTGATCGGCATATCGTAAGGAACCGCGCGCACATCCATATCCGCGAACTTCACGTGCTTGGCTTCCGCCTCCCGGCGCACCACGAACGGAGAACCGTTTTCCATCCACGGATCCGGCTCTTCTTTCTGGAAACCATCCACGAAGCTCTGCTTGAACAGGCCGTAGCGGTAGAGAATCCCGTAGCCGACCACGGGGAAATTGAGGGTAGCGCACGAATCCATGAAACAGGCGGCCAAGCGCCCCAGCCCACCGTTACCGAGCGCGGCATCGGGTTCTTCATCGAGCACATCGGTGAGGTTGAGACCGTAATCTTCCAGGGCCTTACGGGCATCTTCCACCAGGCCAAGATTGACGAGATTATTGAGAAGTGCGCGCCCCATGAGGAATTCCGCGGAGAAGTAGCTGGCGCGCTGACCCTCCCGGTATTTCTTGGTGGTGGCTTCCCAGTTATCGGCCAGCCGGCTCATGGTGAGCTCGGACAGCCCCTCCCAGTAATCGCGTAGGGAGGATCCGGAGGTCGAGACACCGGATACCGAACGGGTAAAAGCCCCGAGTGGTTGAGTCAGTTCAGACATTTTGCTCCTCGAAATATTCGGGCACGTGCCTTCTCTACCTTAGCCGAGAAACCTTGCGAAAATGTGAACAGATGCCCAGGTTGGGCTGTGGCGGTTATTATTGTGTAGTAAAGCGGGACGTTCGCCCGAGGGTCTGGGGCCTGGGTGCCAACGGTGGCGGCACGGTAGCCGCACGATGGCACGGGTGGCGGAGCTCTTTACACCTGTTTGATATAACGAGGAGATTAGATACTATGCCCGCGGTCATTATTCTCGGCGTCCAGTGGGGCGACGAAGGAAAAGGCAAGGCAACTGACCAGCTCGGCCAGCGTGCCGATTATGTTGTGAAATTTAACGGGGGTAATAATGCCGGCCACACGGTCAGCGTGGATGGCCAGAAATTCGCTCTCCACCTCCTCCCGTCCGGCATTCTCAATTCGAATTGCATCTCGGTGATTGGCAACGGCGTCGTCGTTGATCCCGAAGCTCTTTTCGCGGAAATGGCGGAGCTGGAATCGCGCGGCGTCTCCACGAAAAACCTCCGCATCGCCGGAAATGCGCACGTCATCACCTCGTACACGAAAATGTTTGACCGCCTCAACGAGGAAGTCCTCGGCGACGGCAAAATCGGCACCACCGGGCGCGGTATCGGCCCCACCTACGCGGATAAGGCGAACCGGGTGGGGATTCGCATCGTGGACCTCGTGCACCCGCGGCGTTTGCGCGGGCAGGTAGAGACCGCGGTGGCGCAGAAAAACTTGGTGTTGCGGGCCCTGGGGCGTGAGGAGATTAATGTCGACGACGTGCTCACCGAGCTCCTCGCCTACGGGGAACGCCTCGCGCCCATGATGATTAGCGCCTCGCGTGAACTCAACCAGGCCCTTGATGACGGCAAGACGGTCGTTTTTGAAGGTGGGCAATCCACCCTCCTGGATATTGACCACGGCAACTATCCTTACGTGACCTCCTCGAATGCTACGGCCGGCGGGGCGGTCACCGGCAGCGGGGTGGGCCCGACTCGCATTGACCGGGTGGTGGGCATCGTCAAGGCCTATGCCACCCGCGTGGGCGAAGGGCCGTTCCCCACCGAGCTGCACGGAGATACCGGCGATTGGCTGCGCGAAGCGGGCGGCGAATACGGCGTGACTACCGGGCGCCCGCGCCGCTGCGGCTGGTATGACGCCCCGGTAACCCGCTACGCGGTGCGGGTCAATGGCCTGACGGATCTGGTTCTCACCAAGCTGGATGTGCTCACCGGGGTGGAACAGATCCCGGTGTGCGTGGGTTATGAGATTGACGGCCAGCGCGTCCACGAATTCCCCATCGACACCTGGGATTTCGCTAACGCTAAGCCTGTTTACGAGTACCACCCCGGCTGGACCGAGGACATCTCCACGGTGCGCGAATTCGCGGACCTGCCCGCCAATGCGCAAAGCTACGTGCGCTGGCTGGAGGAGATGGCCGGCTGCCGCTTCTCGCTCATCGGAGTGGGGCCGGATCGCGAACAGACGATCGTGCTCCACGATCTGCTTGGCTGAGCTTCGTTGAGCTTGGCTGAGCTTGGCTGAGCTTAGCGCCGTCGTACTTTACCCGGTTTGACCTGCGTAAATGTGCTATAGGTGACTTAGCTCCCAGGACAGGTGGTAAAGATTCCTTTACTATAAGGAAAGAACGTTGTGTGGGGAGGATCACCGTCGGGCTGCGATGTGCTACGCGGAGCCCGCGGTGGCCTCTCATACAGCACCGGAGCGGGAACGCGAAGGAGCCTCCCGCGTGAAGAGATTGAGGGGCGGGAATGTCTACATACACCACAGGTAGCCTTGTCCCCATTCGGGGATGGCAACGCACCTATTCCGGGAAGGTGCACGATTTATACCGGCCCGTGCCCGGGGGTGCGATGGCCGGGATGGATACCTATCTCATTGTGGCCTCGGATCGTATCGCTGCTTTCGACCACGTTGTTCCCACATTCATTCCAGACAAGGGCGAAATCCTCACCCGGATTGCCCGCTGGTGGTTCGACCGCACCGGGGACATCGCAGAAAGCCACTACCTACCCGGCGGCGTCCCGCGGGATATCGCCGCGCGCGGGATCCTGGTGCGGGCCCTGCGCATGCTCCCCTACGAAGTGATGGTGCGCGGCTATTTGACCGCGGGCGCGGTGCGCTCGCTCGGGACCCTCGGCACGCTCGATGCCATGCCGTACGACGGCGCCATCGAAGTGGGCGCCAAACTGGAACTACCGTGGGTCGGAATTGCGGAAAAGCGCCGGCCGGGCTGCCCGGATATCCCCATTCCGTGGGAGGAATTTATGCGGCGCGTGGGGGAGGGCACCGCGGAGCGGGTGCGCGTTCTGGCTCTCAACCTTTACCGACACGCCCACGCCATCGCGCTGGCCCGCGGGCTGGTGCTTGCCGATGCCAAGCTGGAATTCGGTACGGATATGGATGCCGGCTCCAGTCGGCTCATCCTGGCCGACGAAGCCTTCACGCCGGATACCGCCCACTACTGGCTGTCCACCGAATACCGCGCGGTGAAATCCGGGGAGGTACTGCCCACCCCGGAAGCGCTGCGTTCCTTCGATAAGGACGCGGCCCAGGTCTGGCTCATGTCTCCGCAATCCGGGTGGAATGCGGAGCAGGGCACCCAGCCGCCGGCTCTCCCCGCCGGCGTTGTGGCTGATATCCGCGACCGCTACCTGCGTGTTTGTGAAATGCTCACCGGGGAGCGCTGGCCCGGGCGCTAGGTGCGGCTGCCGCGCGCGGGGCGCACCCCGCGTTCGCTGCGCTCGCCAGGGTTCCGGCTGCCCGGGAGCGGCGTCGTCGTGCTTCACGAACCACACGCACACCGCACCTAAATGTGACGTGCACCGCGGAGTAGTGTTCGCGGTTCGAAATCATACCGCGAAAGCGCCCGGACGTTTTACCATTTTGATATGCATTACGCGAATAAAGTTTACGATCAGGTCGTCGCCGCGAACCCGGGCGAACCCGAATTCCATCAGGCCGTACGCGAAGTTTTCGATTCCATTGCGCCGGTTCTCGATGCTCACCCCGAGTACGCCGACCAGGCCATCCTGGAACGGCTGGTCGAACCCGAACGCATTATCGCCTTCCGGGTGCCGTGGGTGGATGACGCCGGCAAAATTCGCGTCAATAAAGGCTACCGGGTGCAATTCAACTCCGCGCTCGGGCCCTACAAGGGCGGCTTGCGCTTCCATCCCACCGTCTACCTGGGCATGCTCAAATTCCTGGGCTTCGAGCAGATCTTCAAGAACGCGCTGACCCGCCAGCACATTGGCGGCGCCAAAGGCGGCGCGAACTTCGACCCCAAGGGCAAAAGCGATAACGAAGTCATGCGTTTCTGCCAGTCCTTCATGACCGAGCTGCAGCGCCACATCGGCCCGGATGTCGATGTTCCCGCGGGCGACATCGGCGTGGGCGGGCGCGAAATCGGCTATCTTTTCGGCCAGTACCGTCGCATCCGCGATAGCTTCGACGCCGGCGTGCTCACCGGCAAAGGGCTCGGCTTCGGCGGATCGCTCGCGCGCACCGAAGCCACCGGTTACGGCGCCGTCTATTTCGCCGACGCCATGCTCGCCGCGCGCGGGGAAAGCTTGGACGGGCGCACCGCGGTGGTATCCGGTTCCGGGAACGTCGCGCTGTACGCGATCGCGAAGGCGCAGCAGCTGGGCGCGCGTGTGGTCACCGCCTCGGATTCCTCCGGGATGGTGTACGACGACGCCGGCATCGACGTTGAGCTTCTCCGCCATATTAAGGAAGATCTGCGCGGGCGGGTCTCTGATTACGCGGCGCAGCGCCCCGGGGCCCGGTACCAGGCCGGGGCGAAGGTGTGGAACCTGGCTGAGCTGGGGATTCACGCGGATATTGCTTTCCCGTGTGCCACCCAGAACGAGCTCAATGAGGTTGATGCGCGCCAGCTCCTCAACGGGGGAGTGCGTGCGGTAGTGGAAGGCGCGAATATGCCGACCACCCTGGAAGCCACCCACCTCCTCCAGGAGAACGGCGTGCTCTTCGCCCCCGGCAAGGCCGCGAACGCCGGCGGGGTAGCCACCTCCGCCCTGGAAATGCAGCAGAATTCCGCACGGCAAAGCTGGGGCTTCGAGAAAGTGGATGCCAAACTGCACGACATCATGCGCGATATCCACGACACCGCCCTGGATGCCGCCGCCCGCTACGGCCACGAAGGTGACTACGTGGTAGGTGCCAATGCCGCGGGCTTCGAGATGGTCGCGGAGGCGATGATCGCGCAAGGTGTGATCTAAGAGCGCCGTGCGTAGCGCAGTGCGCTCGCGGTGGCGGGATGCCGGTTGTGGCGTGTGGCGGGGCGGCCTGCGCGCAGTTCGGCGCGCTCGCAGCATCTGCCCGGCGCATGTCCGGCGCGCTCGCGGTGGCGCCGTCGTACCTTGCATCGTCGTCCTCCCGGGCGTCGTACAGTAGAGACGTGACACGAAAAATCGATAGCGCGGACGCGCTGCCCCTCCTCGCCCGTTTTCGTGCAGGTGAGGAGCTGAGTGCGGGCGAATCACGCACAGCTGTGCGGTTCCTTCTTGAGGAGCTTGCCGCCCGGCATCCCGGGCACGCGGTAGAAATCCGGGTTCCCTATGTTGGGGCGGTGCAGGCGGTTGCCGGGGTGCGCCACCGGCGCGGTACCCCGCCCAATGTGGTCGAATGCGATGCTGCTACGTTCCTGGGACTGTGCGTGGGTACCCTGAGCTGGGATGATGCCGTGGCTTCCGGGCGGGTGGACGCATCGGGAACCCGCGCGAACCTCTCCGAGTTTCTCCCGCTGGTGCATGTGGCAGGCTCGGCTCGCTGAGCTGAGGGCGTGGAGCGCTGAGCTGAGGGCGCGTAAGGCAATTTCCCGGACCGCGAGGGCCGTCAAGTGTAAATCCTGGACTGTGCCGGCCTCGTAGTGCAACCTGGCGACAGAAAAACCTCCAAAACCGTGCGCCAATTTGCACTACGTTTTTCGGGCCGGCGTGGGAGCTGATCGCGGGAATCCCATAAGTCACACAAGTCTCCGGAGCCTCAATAGTCATACGCGTCCCGGCGAGGGTGGTAGGTGTTTTCCGAGCTGTAGTGCAGATGTCGTACATGCGAAGTACAGCTCGGAAAAACACCCCGTCTCCTGCCGGGGCGGGGTAGGCGGAGTGGGTCATTCTCAAGCGTCAAGGCTGTAAAAGGTGCATTTTGGACTGTTAGGGCCGCAGAGTGTACGCCACGGACATTAAATCGCGGAAAAACTGTCACCCATGTACATTTTGTTAGCCGGCCTGGTCTCTCTCCTCCTCAAAGTGCGAGTCTTGGACATTGACTCCTGTCAAGTGCGCGTAAGGAACACGAAATCGCTCTGAAACGGTGTTCTCCCGCGCACTTTGTTTTCGAGCTTGGCTTGGAAACAACTGTGCCGGCAGCCCCGAGGCTGCCGGCACGTCCGTTAAAGGAATGAGTACCTATTTGGTGGCTGGTGGAATATTGTTCGGATCGTAATCGTCCGCCCAGTCATCGTCATTGTCATCTGACTCGTTGTAATCTGCGTAGTCTGCGTAACGAGCGTACGGATCATCCGAGGAATCGTAGTGGGATTCCTGGCGCGCATCACGATTAATACCCAGCTCACGTTCGAGAGCGGCGTAATCAGTATCCGGTGTAAAGTACTTGAGATTCCGGGCTACCTTACGCTGCTTAGCCTTCTGACGGCCGCGCCCCATGAGCTCGACCCCCTTCATCTCATCTGGGCTCTTCTAGCCCGGTTTACTATTTCGTGACCTATATTAGCCGCTGTAGCCCATAGATGGCTATGTGACATACGCGGAAATAGTACGGCGCTCCTCACCTTTCCCAGGTAGATGGCCTGTAAATATCAGGCGAGCCGCGCGACAGGTGTCACGCGCCACGCTTGAAGAGAACACTGCCCAGCAGCGTGGCCGCACCCAAGGCGGCAAGCCCGAGGCCAGCTACCACGGCGAGGCCGGTTTGTTCCCCGCGCCGAGCATCGTCAATGACATCTTGAGCTACCTGGCGGGGGGAGAGATGGGCCGCGGAACAATGGCCCGAGCACCCGTGGCCAGCTGCGGCGTCGTCGTAATGATGCGCGCCACCGCACGCACCGCCACCGCATGCACCGCCGCCGCACTCACACGCGCCATCGCCGCCGCAAGCTCCGCCGCATTCGCATTCCGCAACCGCTGCGTCAGAATCGGTACAACCGCAACCGCACGGGCCGCAGTCATCAACGCCCCCGGCACTGGCACCCGCGCCGGCGAAGTGCTCCTTCGCGGAATCGGCCAGGTCGCTTACCTTCGCCTTCGCGGTGTGCGCGAAATCGGAGGCCTTGGCCGAGGCGTCGGCCGCGGTGCTCTTGGCGCTCTCGGTGAAAGCAGCAGTTTTATCCTTCGCGGCCTCAGCAAACGCGGCAGCCTTATCTTTCAGGGTGGCCGTGGTGGAAGCCATCTTGTCCTTCGCGGCGTCTGTAGCGTTTTTGATATTCGTGCGCGGATCGAGGCGGTCAACCAGCTCATTCACCGTGGCGGTGAGCTCCGCGCGAGTGCGCTCGATATCGCGCTGGATATCTTCGGGTTTACGGTTATCGGAAGCGCTCACTTTGACAGGCCTTTCTTCACGGCGTCGACGTCCTTGCTCAGGCCGCCAACAAGATTAGTTGGATACTTTCCGGATTTCTTGAGCTTGAGGAGGCCCAGCAGCACGAGCACCGCAATAATAAGGAGCAGAATTCCCGCGACCGTCAGGTAGCCGGCCCACCAGCGCCCACCAAAGACCATCGCGAAGAAAGCGGCCGCCGCGTGCAGCAGGAAACCGAACATAAACAAGGCCAGCACGCCGGCCACGGCGAGGAGTACCCCGCCCATCCCGAGGTTGAGGACTTTGTGCTTGAGGCTGGCCTGGGTGTACTGAATTTCATCACGAACCAGGGTGGAGAATTGCGCCGTGGCGGAGGAGAACAATTCGCCCACGGTGCGGCGGTTCGGCTCGCGCGCCGCCGCGGCCCGTGCTTCTTCGGAGGAGGACGCCACGTAGCCGGAGCCCGGAAGCGGCCCGGTGGTGCTTGCCCGTGCGTTCTCAACATCTTTTTGCGCCATCACATCCCCTTTGCGTCGGCCAATAACGTGGCGATAGATACATTCTAGTGTGCCCGAGAAAGCTTTAAATAGATAACGGACGGCGGAAAATTTCTTCCTGAGCGAGGGCGCGGCGGTTTTGCGCCCCGCATCGGCGCGGGCCGCCTAGCCGGTAAACCCGGTACCCAGGGTACCCACCGGGCCGGGTTCGCCGTGGGTATTCGCGTGCCCGGAACGCACCACCCACCAGCCGCCCAGCAGCCCGAGCACCGCGATGGCGCCCCAGACGCCCACCACGGCCCATCCCATACCGGCCAGCGCCATCACCGGCACGAAGGATACCGCGGAAATCTCCACCGGCACCACGGGTAGGTAGGCGTAACCGAATTGTTCGATGGTGCCCGATTCCAGCTTGGGGTCCACGATGCGTAGCAGCGCCAGGCCGGTGGAGACCGAGCCGGTGGCCCAGCCCCAGGTGAAGAGCTGGCGTTCGAACCAGCCCTCACCCATGAGCCGCGGGGCCACCACCAGCCCTAAGAACGTGCACAGGATAAGGCCGAAGAGGAAGAGGAGCCCGAGAGCGAGGACATGATCAGATACAAATTCCGGCTGAATCGACGCGATACCGCACACGATAAGAATGTCCGTGCACAGCCCGGATACCGAGCGTAGGGTGCCCGCGTCGAGCAGGTGGGATGCCCCAACCCCGTTCATAACGATGCGCACCACAATGCCCACCAGGAAGGCGATGGCGAAAAGCGGGAAGGAAATGCCGGGGAAAAGATGCTTGAGGAGCTGGCCGATGCCGTAGCCTGCCACCGCCACCAGGCTCACAATCCCAACCTCGAAGGAAAGCGTTTCAATCGAGCCGCCGGAGAAGGTGTGGTAGCCCAGCGCCGGGCGGCGTTTATTGGCGTCGAGCACCCCGGTGCGGAGTTCATCGGGTAGGGACTCCATGCCGCGGAAGGCCTTGGCCTGCCCGCGCCGCGCCCCGAATTTCGCGAGGATAATCCCGCCGATCACCCCGACCAGCAGCCCGACCGTGGCCGAGGTGAAGGCCAGCGACGCCACTTCCGGCTGCCCGTTTTCCGCGTAAATATTGCCCACGGCCGCGGCGGTTCCGAAGCCGCCGGCCCAGCCGGTGAAAAGCATAATTCCCAGTACGTCCGGCGAACCGAGCACGGGGGTGAGGAACAGCAGCGCGAAGGCCATGCCGAGTGCCACCTGCGCCCCGTACATAAGCACCCCGTAGGACGCGAAGCCGCCTACCGCTTTATTGACTTTGCGGATATCGAAATCATCGGTGAGAGCCATGCAGGCGAACACAATGACGATAAGAATCGAGGCGTAGGTGCCCATGTGTTCGGAGAAGGGGATCCCGGTCACCTGCCAGGAGCCGATATGCCAGCCGCGGCTTTCCGCTACCGCCCCGAGCACATTCGGGCCGAGCAGCAGCCCCAGCGCGCCGGCGATCACCGAGGCGGGAACCAGCATATTCTGCAGCCACTTCACCCGGGCGCGCAGGAACACCCCAATGGCAAGCAGCAGGCCAATCATTCCGGCGTCGACCAGCATGGTCCACGGCGTATATGCGTTCATCGTCCCTCCTACGGTTGCGATAGTTGCGCGAAGCTGACGGGAGAGGTGCGTGGAACCTCCTCCCATTGGTAAAGATACAGTAAAACTCCTGTGATGTTTTAGTTACGTGAGGCGCCGGGGGTTGCGATGTGCTGAGTTTCACGCGGGCGGTTGCGTCTCGTGGCGGCGTTCTCCGCGTGCTTTTCCCTTTATTAACGACGACGCCGGGCCTCTCCTCCCGCGCGTGCTCCCCCTCGATATGATGGCTATGGTGACCGCCACGTGAGCTGCGCCGGCGCACAAGGCCGGGGCGGCGGGGCGCGGGCGGCGTCGTCGTCAAGGAGGGAAAATATGACGGATCTGGTGACTTTTGGCGAATCGATGGGGGCTCTCACCTTCACGGAATCTCCGCAGATCGGAGCGCGGCCGCGCGCGTCGTTCGGCGGTGCGGAAACGAATGTTGCCATCGGGATGGCGCGGCTGGGGCATTCCACCGCCTGGGTCGGGAGCGTCGGCAAGGATCTGTTTGGCTACATGATTATGCGTACCCTGCGCGGCGAGGGCGTGCGCTGGGATCACGCCCGCCAGATCACCACCGCGCCCACCGGGGTGCTAGTTTCGCGCCACGCGGGGTTGGGGACTTTTGCGGTGGATTACCACCGTAAGTTCTCCGCCGGGCGCCTCATTACCGCCGACCAGATTCGCGCCATGTTTGATCTGGAACCGAAAATTGTGCACCTGACGGGTATCACTCCGGCGCTCGGGGAGGAGGCGCGCGCTGCCAC
Organism: Actinotignum sp. UMB0459; assembly: GCF_051905915.1. NCBI lineage: Bacteria > Bacillati > Actinomycetota > Actinomycetes > Actinomycetales > Actinomycetaceae > Actinotignum > Actinotignum sp. UMB0459. The sequence continues at coordinate 13,321 of NZ_JBQAIK010000004.1, forward strand.
GATGCTCGCGGTGGAACTGGCCGGGGAGCGCGGGGTACCGGTCTCCTTTGACGTCAATTTCCGTTCCCGGCTCTGGGATGCCACGGACGCAGCCCCGGTGCTAGCGCAGATCGCGCGCGGGGCACATGTGGTTTTCGGCGGCACGGAGGAACTAGAGCTGCTCACCGGTGAATCCGGGGTGGCCGCGGCAACTCAGCGTCTGCTGGACTGGGGCGTTGCAGAAGTGGTGTGGAAAGATTCGACGACGGCGCGCGTGACCACCCCCACCGAGTCGGTGGAACGACCGGGGCGGCGGGTCACCGTGGTGGATACCATCGGAGCTGGCGATGCTTTCGTGGCTGGTTATCTTTCCGGGTGGCTCGAGGGGCTCTCCTTCGCGGAACGCCTGGATCGCGGGCACCTGCTGGGAGCCTTCGCAGTGGGAACTATCGGGGACTGGGAAGGCGGGCCCACCCGCGAAGAACTCACCATCGCGGAGATCTCCGGCGGCGAAGTGGCGCGCTAGCTAAAGCTCACCTTGGCTCCGGCCGGGAGTCCAGGCGTCCGCGGTATTCGCGGACGCCTTAGCCACGTAGTGACCGATGATCCAGGCGCATAGCACCACGCATGCCGCACTTGCTAAGAGTGCCGGCCAGGGGATAGTTACGCCGAAAAGCGGGTCAATGTGGATGTAGCCAAAAACGTAGGTCATGGGGAAGGAAAGCGCGATGGCGATCCACACCGGAACCATAAATCTGGACATCGTTAGTCTGCGAGCGGCAGAGCGAGGAACATTGCTTATGGCAAGCGGGCCGCATTCTTCTGGCTTCAGCCGCGCTTGAGAAGCTGTCCAGATGAGAGTGGCTAAGGTGAGGAGAATACATCCTCCTACCGTGGCGAATGTCAGCCAGTGCCCCTGGTGAATGAGACGTTGTGATCCGATCACCGAGGAAGAAGCGGGAGTGTCAAACCTATAGAAAGGTGCAACGCTCCGGCCGAGGTCAATGACTTGTTTCGCGTCAAAACGGTGGATCCCGTCCGAATAAAGAGCTAAGCGACTTTCCGGATGAGCTTCCGTGAGGGAGGTGTAATACACTCGCTCCACCCGTAACAGGCTCGCGCGCTGTTCCAGAATTGAGTCGGAAGGGGAAGAATTGGCGTTGAGTTCATGAACGGTGCCGGCAGCAACCCCCAGTTTCCGAAGATTCTCATCTGTTGCGGAGACCGTCAGTTCACGATCACCGCTCTCGGCTCGATCCATATACATGAGAACCCAGGTGGCTTCTGGAATCTGATCCAGACCCGTGCGGAAGTGCTCGAGGACGGCTGGTGCGTTGTCGTCCCCCTCAAGAATATGGCCGAATTGAGCCTGGTATATCTCGATTCCCCGCGAATCGCGGCCCAGAGTCCCCTGCCACAACTGAAGTTGGGATACGAAGAATAGGGCAAAGGCGAGAATTGTTGCAGTTTTACCAGCCATGCGTGGTGCGCTGCGCAGGGCCGTTCCGACCAGGAGGAGTGCGCCGGCGTGGCGGCGTTTTCCGAGCGCGGCGGTGAGCCTGCCCGTGAGCGCTGAGATAAGCGTGATAGTTCCGGGGAGAACGATGCACGCCACAATCGTGCATGCCGCGTAGATGATCGTTGTTAGCTCAATGATGGGAATATCGGATAGGAGAGAAACCAGGGGGATTAACCCGCATAGTATCGTGAGGAAAACCAGGGCGCACACATAGTGATACCAGCGTAATTCTGAGCCGCGGTGAGCTGTTCCTGATGTTTTATTCAGATGCGTAGCGATGGCGCTCACGGTCAGGAATGTGGCGCAGACCAGCCCGAGGGTTGCGAGGAGAAGAAGCAAGATTAACGCGGATCTGTAATCGGAGGGCGTGGTGACGAAGCCGGTGAACGGCAGGCGGATCGGCAGCGTGCAGAAGAGGGCCAGCATAATGACCGCTCCGGCAGCCCCATAGAGTAGGCTGGGCATCACGTATCGAAGAATCAGAGCGCGTAAATCGCGGTGGGGAAGCGCGAGGACGCGGAAAATGCGGGATAGGTCCTTCCAGCGCTGGTGGTCAATACGGGCAACGGTGAAAATACCCAGAGCGGCGGCAGGGATAAACATGAGGGCGAAGACGGCCTGCAACATCCACATATTCTGGTAATTAAGCATTTCGCTCACCGATGCCAGATTGCCGCCGTAGGCCGAAATCGGAATGAACTTATCAAGCTGAGCTTGGTTGCGGGACGGGAAAACATAGGCCAGTTTTTCAGTGGGCTGTGTCAAAAACTGCGGCGCAATAACAGCAATATTTTGGATGGCAGAAGGTCCACGCTCGTTACTGAGGGCATCGTAAAGTGAGGGAGAAACCGCGGTTGAGCCAGGAGCTGGCCACGAATCCAAGCCCGGCGGTGGCGGAGCAGCATCATTTGTGCGGATGTAGTAGTAAACACCGTATTGTTCAGTTTCCAGAGAATCCCAGCCGTAACTGAAAAGCGCGATGGTATCCGCGTCGGTCTGCGCTGGCACTCCCGCGGGGATGGGGCTGCGCTGGGCGGCACCGCTATAACCTGCGCTAACCATGCCAATGCTGGTTATTGCCAGAATAAAAGCGCTAACAAAAAACGCGAGGCAGAGGCGCCTCCAGGTGGGCATCCGAATAATTGCGGAAAGCGGGTCACTCATGGCCATCACCGTTTCCGGACGGCTGGGAATCGCGGAGCCCTTGGTGAGTGAGGAACGCATGGGCATCGGCCTGGCGGGCCAGCTCGTTATCGTGAGTAACGAAAAGAATACCGAAGCCGTGGAGCCGTTGTTTCTCGAAGAGCAAGTCCGCAACGCGATTTTTGGTGAGATCATCAAGACTTCCGGTTGGTTCATCCGCAAGAATGAACTTCGGTTCGGTGATGAGTGCACGGGCCAAAGATGTACGTTGCCGTTCCCCTCCGGAAAGCTGGGAAGCGGGGACGTTAATAGATTCGACTTCGAGTTCTTCTAGTAATGTTCGAGCGCGGTCAATGGCGTACTTTCGTTTTTCCTTATCCTCGGAAAATAGGAGTGGAAGAGCAACGTTTTCCACCGCACTCATGGGGCCGTAAAGCTCAGCATTTTGATAGACCACCCCAAAGAATTTCCGGCGGAATGCACGCTGTTTTTCTTTATCGCCGAATTCGATAGGTACGCCGTCAATCTCAACACTCCCGAATGCGAGAGGGAGAAACCCCAGGATCCCGTTAAGTAACGTAGTTTTACCAATCCCGGTTTTCCCAAGGAGTGCGAGGCTTTCGCCGGAGGCTAGTGAGAAAGAAACCCCGCTGAATAGCTGGCGGTCTCCTACCTGCATTGCGAGGCTAGTGACTGTGAGTTTGCTTCCCATGGGGGGCCCTCTCTTGTGTGGCGGGGGATAACTGCATGAGCTTCCCCCACCACCCGCTAGATCTAGATTTACTTCCACTCACCGCATTGCATGGGTGCTAATCCGGCACCGGATTGGCAGGCTCGTACGGATGAAACCGTTCCGCCCGCGCTACGGGTGACAACTGCTCCGTAACCAGAACGGTTGATAACCTGGCGGACGTTGTCTCCATGTCCCATGCGGGTGTAATTACCAAGTACCCAGCGATTATCAGGCGCTTCGTCTTCGACGTTAACGGTCTGTTCGTTGTTCGTCGTCCAGATGGAGGCTGAAACAACACCGTTGTCTTTGACGAAATATGCGGTTCGTGCGTTAGCCGCGGGGAGAAGGGCAACCGAACACCCGAAGAGGGCAAGAGTTGCGGTAATTTTGTATCTCTTTTTCGCTCCTTCGCTATCGACGTCTCAACGTTGAGACATAAATAGTCTATGGAGAAATAGAACTCGCGGTCAATACGTTAATGAAAGTGTTACATCAAGCCTGTTTGTGGCGCCCGTGATGGTGAAACTATGAGTGACTTCACGCTTACCGAAGTATTGGGCGGCGGGTAAAAAATTCCGCCCTCATCGCTATACGGGATGAGGGCGGAAACTGTATTGCGGTACGGATTCCTCGAGGGGAGTCCAGTACTGAGCTATTCTCGAGGCTAGTGAGACTAGCGGCGGACGGCGGGGGTGTCGGTGCCGTTGCCGTCCCAATCTCCCACGAAGAGCTGGTCGGAGGCCCGCCCGTAGGTGAGGACCTGATCCGCTTCACCAGCGGCCAGCGAATTCTTCACGTAAACGGTATTGCCGCGGCGTACCGCCAGCGTATCGACGCCGTCGCCGTTAAAATCGCCCAGGATCGTGGCGTCACTCGCACGGCCGTAAGAGAAAACGGTATCCGCAGCGCCACCCGCAATGACGTTCTTGACGTAATACACGTTGCCGCGGCGCACCGCGAACGTATCCTTCCCATCCCCATCGAAATCGCCGGTGAGGACGGTATCACCCGCGCGGCCGTAGTGGACCACGCCGTCGGCCTCCCCGCCGTGGAGAGAATTCAGAACATAGAAAGTGTTGCCGCGGCGCACCGCGAACGTATCCTTCCCATCCCCGTCGAAATCACCCACGAGGATCTCATCACCGGTGCGACCGTAGGAGAATTCCACATCGGCAGCCCCGCCGTCAACGCTGTTCTTCACGTAAATCTTATTGCCGCGGCGCACCGCGAACGTATCCACGCCGTCGCCGTCCCAGTCACCGACGAGCACTTCATCGCCCGCACGGCCGTAGGAGAACACACTGGTGGCCTGGCGTGAGGTCCAATCATTAGAAACATAGAAAACATTACCGGTGGCGGGCAGATCCGTACCGGGGCCGCCGGGAGCGGGCGTGGGCTGCGCGGGGGAGAGCCGATCTACATCGGCCTGAGCGCGCGCCACATCAGCTTCCGCGGCGGCAAGCTTCTCACCAAATTCCCCGAGCTGGGCGGCACGGGCGGCGCTCCGATCACGCTCCGCGGTTGCGGTGGCGAGCTGCTCGGCTAGTTTCTGGACGTTTGCCTTAGCCGCCTTGGCGGTTTCGTACGCCTGGGTGGCGGCCGCGAGCTTCGTTTGCGCGCTTTCGAGCGCTGCCTTGGCCTCCTCATATTCGCGGGTGGCTGTTTCTAATTTCGTTGCCGCGACCTGGGCTTCGAAGGACTCCGTAGTTCCTCGGGTGGCTGCCTCAAGGTCGGCTGTGGCATCGGCTAGATCCGCGCGAGCCACGGAGGACCCGCGTGCCATCTCATCTTTGAGACCGTCCATGTAACGTTGCAATTCAGCCGTGTACTCGGCAACTGTTTGCGGCTGCGACCTATCTCCGTAAGCGGGTGCGATATCAAAAGTATTGGCCTGGATATTCGGCGCGTAGGACATCCCGGTGACCGTGTAATCACGGTTGACAATATTGAGGTAATGCCCGACCTTCGCGAAATCTGTGACGCCCTGATCGTGGAGAGCCTTTTCGTCGTCATACCAGAGCTTGAGGGAGAGCTCATCTCCGGCATAGCGAGCGGAAGCAAGGTTTTCCGCAACGGTAAAGGCATTGATGTGCGCCATTTTATTAGTGCGGGACTGCGCGTTCACCTGCAGCTGCGCGACCGCCATGAGGTAGTCCGTGACCTTGAGCGGTTTGAGCTGGTGCTTTGCGCGCAGGTCATTGATCTTATTAATGAGGTCGAGGGATTTCTTCATCGACTCGAGGCTGGTTGCATCATCCGCAGCCCCCGGATGGGTATAGGAAGTAAGGGGCTGCCCCTGGTACTCCTTATCGGTGCGGAAAACTTCCAGGGCTTTCTGAGAGTTTCGAGCTTCGTAGAACCCGAGAGCGCCCCTATCCAACTGCTTTTTCGCGGCAGCCTTGGATTCTTCAATGCGGGCGCGGGCGGCATCCACTTTCTGCTGGGCTTCCTTGGCCGCTTCGGGATTAGGCGCGATGGCCTGATCGTAAGCGGCCTGCGCGGCATCGCGAGTGGCCTTAGTCGATTGCGCATTCTTTTCTAGTTGGGGGAGGGCGGCAGCTGCGTCGTCGTACCCCTTCTTCGCGGAATCGAAACCGGAAGCTTGCTGGACCGCGGCATCATAAGCACGCTGAGCAGCCTCCGCCTGGGCGTTTGCCCGCGCGTACGCCTGCGCAGCACCCTGGATATCCGCGAGGCTCGTACCGCTCGCCTTTATCTCAGCGAGGATAGCGTCGCGGGCCTCGATGGCGGCGGCGAGCCGGGCACGGGCCTCAGCGAGTTGGGCTGCCGAGTTAGCGCCGGGCGCGGATTCGCTGGCGGCGGCGGGAACGGGGCTGATGACCGGCAGTGCCTGGGCGGTGAGCGGGACCAGCAGAGCCCCCGTCATGAGGAGTGCCGATGTGCGCATAAGAGTTCTCTTTCTGTTTCGACCGTGAAAGTGAAAGGGATAATTCCCGGTGCGCAGGTTAGTGACCGTTTCTGGACGTAAGCCGGACGTAGATTGGGAAGAGGCTGGCATGCGTGGAGAGCAGCTAGTTCGCGCAGCAGGGCGGCTAACCCGCATGCACGACACCGACGCCGCGTAGCGAAACGGATTCCCACCGGAGGGGAGATCACGGTTCGCCACGCGGCGCCAATGGAGAGTTCAGGACTTGCGAGAGCTAGATAATTTTTTACTTACCGGTGGATCCGGGGCTGGCCTTACCGTCGGTGGTGTAGGACTTCGCGCCGGTTCCGGCGAGAGCCCCACCCTGGACGATAATGTAAGAATCGCGCAGCTGGCGGCCAGCGAAGAAATCTTCGAGGATTTCGCGGGTGCCGGCAGCGTAGCGAGTCTGTGCGGACAGCGAGGAACCGGAGGTGTGAGGGGTCATCGCGTTACGCGGCATCGTGCGCCACGGGTGATCCTCGGCCGGAGGCTGCGGGTACCACACGTCCCCACCGTAACCACCGAGCTGACCGGATTCGAGAGCCTTGACAATGTCGTCGCGCACCACAATTTCAGCGCGGGCGGTATTGACAATGTAGGAGCCGCGGCGCATCGAATTGATCATCTTCTCGTCCACCATATGATAGGTATCCGAGGTGAGCGGGGAATGGATGGAAACCACGTCCACGCTGCGCATGAGATCCTCGACGGTTTCATGATAGGTGGCACCGAGTTCCTTTTCCGTCTGCGGATCGAGACGGTACAGATCGTAGTAGTGCAGGTTGACATCGAAGGGCTTCATGCGCTTGAGCAGAGCCCGGCCGATACGCCCGGCGGCGATAACACCGACGTCCATGCCCTCCAGGTCATAGGACCACTTGACGGCATCGGCAATGTTCCAGCCCTTTTCGTCGGTGACGATGCGATGGGCGGGAACGAAATTACGCACCAGGTTGAGGATGGTCATGGCCGCATGTTCAGCCACTGAAATCGAGTTCGAGTAGGTCACCTCAGCAACCGTAATATTGCGCTTCATCGCTTCGGTGAGGTCCACGTGATCAGAGCCCACGCCGGCGGTGATAGCAAGCTTGAGGTTCTTGGCCTTCTCCAGGCGATCCTTACCCAGGTAAGCGGGCCAGAACGGTTGAGAAATAACCACGTCCGCTTCCGGCAGGTGCTTCTCAAATTCCGAATTCTCGCCTTCCTTATCGGAGGTGACGATGAGTTCGTGCCCGTTCTCCGCAGCCCACTTCTTCAGGCCCAGGGCGCCGGATACACATGCCACCATCTCACCCGGAGTGAAATCGATGCCCGACGGCGTAGGGGTGCTGGAGCCACCCGGGTAGGAATCAATCGTGGGGATGGAATCACGAATGTACTTGGGCGGGAAGCCGTCCACGGGATCCGGGTACAGCACCATGAGAATTTTCGCCATTAAAAATCACCTCTTTTAGTAGTGAGACGCCAGCCACTTCGCCGGCTCGGTTAGTACTTTAGTCCCAGGTGGTGTGTGCGTGTCAAGCCTTTTTCTTTAGTGTCGCTAAGGTTCGTGATCTGTCGCAAAAAAGTGCGGAATAGAGCGGCTATGTAACGGTTTTACGACAATAATTACCTTATCTATTATTGCAATTGCGAATATTTCCGATAGTGGAGGTGGTACTAACGTCCCGGATTTGTGGGCGCGGGTTCGCTGTTGTTGGGCGGGCTCGGCTGTGGTGTGGTCATTGCGCGGAGGTGCTGAGATGCGCCGAAGGCCCAATTGTACGTTGCTAGTGGGGATGATGCAGCGCACAGGGTTGGGGATGTTTTTGGTGGCCTATAGGACACTTGGTGTTGGTTTTATCCGGACTTTTCGGCTTGCTAGCAGGCTCGAATCGGGTTCGAACTCAGTTCGATGGTTTAACAATTATGGAACAGCGTCAAGCGGTTTTAAGCAATAATGTCCAATAAACAGTCCGCAGCCCCCATCGTCCGTTAAAGTAGTCGCGATAGCGTTAGCTAGAGGCACTGGAACTGCATTTCCTACTTGTCTCATTTGAGATGCCTTTTTTCCAACAAAGACAAAGGTATCGGGAAATCCCTGAAGTCGGGCGGCCTCGCGAACTGTAATAGCGCGATCAAGGTAGGGGTGGGTGAACTGCCCAGACGACGGTGTGTCAAACCTCGTAGTTACCGTCGGGGCTAATCCTCTTGCGTCAAGTCTAGTCCAGGTGCCGCTGTATATTGATTTCGTTTGATGTTCTTCTGGTAGGACCTTTTGCGTGCAATTCGGGGGGATCATTGACAGCCGTTCCAGTGTTAATTTCGAATGGCTCGTGGCGACGTGATTGTGTAGTTTTCTACTCCCGATACGCAATTGTTTCTGGTAGTTGCTAACCGCTTTAAATCTGTAATCTGATACCTCTGAACCTTGACCTGATGCGAGGAAATTAAGGTCGCCGATAGCATCCCAAACGGTGGGATTGTCAGAACTGTTAGGCGTGAGCTTGGGGGCTGCGCCCGATAGTTTTCCGATAATGATCGCTCGGCGCCTGTTTTGAGGGACACCAAAATCCGCGGCGTTAACTACCTGTGCGGAAACCGAATATCCCAACTTGTCAAAAAGTTCGCGTAGTTCTTCTTGAAAAACTCCCCCTTCGGCAGTGAGTAAATTGGGGACGTTCTCCATGACAAAGTACTGTGGCGCAACCAGTGTTACGACTTTAACAAAGTAGCGAAATAGGTAGTTACGCTCATCGTTAATTGTTTTTCGGGCTCCCTTTTGCGAGAACCCTTGGCATGGAGGTCCGCCGATTACGGCGAATACGGAATCTTTCAACGGACCGAAAGTGTCCGAAAAATCTAGGTGAGTGATGTCCTCGATCAGCATTCGAGTTGTGCGATTGTTGAATGTATAGGATTGTGCTATGGAGTGGTCATATTCATTGGCGAGTGCGACTTCGTATCCAGCTTGACTGAAACCTAGTGATAGTCCACCGACCCCCGAGAAGAGATCAATAATTTTACGCATCAAGCATGACCTCTAAAATTCTTTCGTGTGCGAGTTTTGCGTACGAAGCGTCGCTATCTATGCCAATGAAATTGCGGCCATGATTAAGGGCTGCTACCCCCGTTGACCCGCTACCCATGAATGGGTCAAGGATGAGATCTTGGGGTTTGGATACTGTTTGTATTAAATATGTCATTAGAGATAAAGGTTTTTGAGTTGGATGTCTTCCGAATTTTTTTTCAGCCATTCCGGCTGCGGGTGACTCGTAGAAGTCGTGTAGGGCGTGTCCGTTATTGTTGAATACACCGGTACGTGTTTTATATGTGAAATATATCCAGGCTTCTGTTGAATTGATAAAGTGTAAGTTCATATTTCTCGGCATGGGGTTGGTTTTGTGTCAAATTCCGGTAGTTTTATAATAAAGTCCATAGTTTGTGGCGAGCTTGACAACGGTCTCCACTTTCAGTATAGACATGAAAACAATAAGCGCTCCGCCTGGCTTTAAAACTCTCACGGTCTCGCGGAGAAACGAATCTATAAGAGCTAGCCAGTCATCTTCCGAATCGTTATCCCATCCTGCTGCGCCGAAGTAGTTCTCGCGCATGCGAGCTAAGTTGGTAGCTCGGTCTTTCATGAAAAGCCCCAAATTGTACGGAGGGTCTGTAACAATCAAGTCGATTGAATCTGTCTGAATTTTAGGGAGCTCTTCTGTGCAATTTCCTGTAATGAGTGTTGCTTGGAGACTTGTTCGGTTCGAGTGTAGGTGTTTGATGTTCAAGTGATCAAAAGTGACTACACTTTGGCTCTGCCCCACTCGATGTCTCCTGCTCTGGACTCCGCTCGTTGGCATCCAGTGTTCGGTTCTGAATACTCTAGAGTGCTGTAGATCTTTGGTGATGCCTACTGTCATGCACGTCAACATGATACCCCTATACGTTCTAATGTCACCTTGAGACACTCATAGGATGCCGCTGGGCTAGGTAGGTGCTGAAGAAGACTGCGAAGGCGAGGATCCAGAGCCAGGCCAGGGCGGAGTACCAGTTGAGGCCGCCGAAGAGCGTGATGCGGGGCAACTCGGTCGCGATGATGAAAGAGATGCCAAAGAAAGCGCCGTAGACGGCATCCAAGGCATAGCCCCACGGGCTCCGCACGCCACGCGCCCGGCGCAGCGCTGCAGCGGCCTTGGTGAGAAGCGCGCTCGCTGCCAGGTAAACGAGGGTGGAAGTCCAGAACATCCACATCTCCACTTTCGGATCACCGGTGGCCCAGAATAAGAGTATGGCCGCGGCCAGCCCGGCAACGACCACGATGAGCAGAGTAGCGCCCTTGCGGTAGTGGTACGCCCTCTCGGTAGATTTCTCACGGTTCTCGGGTGCGTGTGTGGAATCTGCGGATGCGTGCGCAGAATCGGCGGGTGCTTGCGTGGTGTCTGTGGGCTGCTCCTTAGGTTCTTGTGTGGCATGCTCGTTCATAGGATAATTATTGCCGATATTCAACGGCGAAGGGAACGGTCTATGGCAGACGCACCGCAGCATCGGCAGTTGAGCAGGAAAGTCCCCATCGGCAAGATCGTTAGCTTTCTGATTATCCTCCTGGTCGGCTTCGGATTTGCCCTCGCGGTGGTTTTCCTTGCTGGCCGGCATTCCTTCCCGCTATGGAGCTTCGTCGTCGTACTTATTCTTTTTAGCATCGCCAGTTTCTACATGACGCGCGCGGTGAGGCGGACGCCGCGGCGCTTCGGGTACCTCCTCGACGCCGGCTACGGAATCATTGCCGGGCTATCCTTCCTGGTGTTTCAGTACGCGTACGAATCGATTCGGTGGCCGTCGTTCCTGCTGGTGGTGTGGATGCTGGTGACCTCGATGGGGTGCAGCGCGTATATCGACAAGCGGCACCCGGCGCCGCGGGTTGGCGCAGAGGATTAGCGCGCGTTGCGAGCGGCGGTAAGCGCCGCAAGGCGTGCCTGAAGTTGCGCGATGTGGTCCAGGCTGGAGACGGGAACGGTACCCACGTACTCGTGGGCCCACCGATAAAATTGGTTGGCGCCGCGCAGAATACCGTGTAGGAGAGATAGTGGCTCGGCGGGGTAGCGCTGGCCGCGGAGCTCGAATATGAGCACCTGCCTGCTGCGGGTGAGTGAAAAGCCCGCGGTTTCCTCGCTGAAATCGCCGCGCCCGGTGCCGGTATCGAGATAGCTTTCTACCGCGTCCAGCATGCTCTGCCAGAATAGAGCGAGATGCGTCCAGGCTTCGCGGGGCATGATTTGCTGGCCGTTGAGTTCCAGGGAAATCCAGCCTTCGCCAGCGAACTTGCTGGTGCGCTGCTGGTGGTGCCAGCAGCGGGCGGCTTCATGTGGCTCGCTCGCGATGGACACCAGGTGGGTGGCTGGGTGGGCGGTTAGTTCGCCCGGATCCACGATGGTGGTTTCGCGCAGCACGAAAGTTTCGACGTTGATCTGGCTTGGGACTGGCCACTTTGTTTCGGTCACGCGCCCTCGCTGAACCTTGGTATATGAAGCCCGGCCCTGACCCATTCGCGAGGCGGATGGGCGGGCCGGTTCTGGTGAATGAACTCTAGCAATGCCGCCGCAAAGGCTCAATGCAGCGGCCAAAGTTCATGAGCGCAAAAGCGCAAGAGCTCTGGATGCTACTTCACCCGCAGCGCGTAATAGGCCGGCTCCGAATCGGGGGTGGAAAAATCGGTGCCGATGAAGCCAAATCCGGGCACGGCATCGGTGAGGGTGGCTCGAACCGACCAGACTGGCTCCTCGCCCTGGTTCCAGTCGAAAGCGAAAGTAACATCGCGCGAGTCCGCCCGGTAGCCGGACACCACGATGCCGTTGCCCAGCGGAAGGAAATCTAAACTGGCGCTCGCCACTGGCAGCTCACGCGCCTGCCCGCCAGCCACAAGCGCCGTGGTAGTCCCGGACATTGCGGATAGATACCCCAGGCCACTCGGGGTGCAGGCAGACATCCCCACGTGATAGTTCCCGGAGGTCATCGCCGCGCTCTGGCCCAGCAACGTTTCCAGAACCTCACGTAGCTGCACGGTGCTCGCCTGCGGAGCCGCGCAATGAGCTGCCCGCACCCGCACGTTCGAGGGCAAGGCAGACCCGGAGTTCATCTTCCCATCCAGGGTGAATGCCGCATCAGCTTCCGGGAAGAACCAGCCGTCCGTCGCTGTGATAGCAGGGGTGAAACTGAGCCGGGTATCCGTCGCAACTCCGGAACCGCGCGTACGGCCCGCGGCGTCGAAAACCATCCACTCAATATTTTTGTCGTTGCGCGCAAGATAGAGAACTTCCCCGTTCGGGGTGACATGGAATTCTCCGTAACTCGCCGGAAGGGTTACCTCCGTGAGTACCGTGCCATCCGTGGGAGACAACCACGAAAAACGCTGCTCCCCGACATTAGCATCGGAAAGCAGCACCCCCGGCGCGAAGCCCTGCGCCTCCGTTCCGCTTTCCCAGATCACGCTGCCATCCGCAGCCGCGCGCAGGGTGGCGGGCACCTCTGAAATATACGAGCTGGCGTAGGGGCTCGTCCACGTATTCGGCGCGCACCACATATTCGCGGTATCCCCCGCCGGGGAACACATGACCGCTCCGGGCAGGGTGTAGCGCAGCTGCCCGGTTTCCGTGTCATAAAAACCGGTGGAATCTGCCTCCGCATCGTAGGTCCCGAAGACGTGCCCCGCCGGAATAACGAAAGTTGAACTAGCGGTTGTAGGAATAACACCTTCCGTGCGCACCGCCTGCGCTTCGGCAAGATTCCGCGGGACGGGGGCGTAAGTGGCCAGCGGCTGCGCGCCCGCCTCGGGAGCCGCGGCATTCGCAGCGCCCCCGGCATCGCCGGAATCTTCAGCACTCTGCGCGCTCCCCACCTCGGCCGGCGGGTCACTCACCTCATCTTCCATATCGGCAAGGAAAAACCCGGCCGGGAAACACACGAAAACAATGATGAGCCACCAGAAGAGGCCGCGGTCTTTCTTTTTCTTCGGCTCCTCGGGTGGCGGCGCGGTATTGACCCGCGTTGCGCCGGTGGTATGCGTTGCGCCGCCGGACTGCTGCGCACTCGCGCTCGCGGGATAGGGGAGTGGTGGGACGGTGGGCAGCAATTGCGCCGAGCTTGCGTGGGCCCGGCCGGCTTCCCGTTGGACGCGCGCTCGCTCCTCCGCGTGCGCGCGTTCCTGGGCTTGCCGGCGTTGGTCGCGTTTGATGCGCTTCTCATAATCTGCGCGCGCTGCCCGCTCATCACGCGGATGCGGCTTCGCGCGCGAACCGGAATGCGCCCGCACCACTACCGGCCGTCGTTCACCCTCCGGCTCCCCGAAGGCCGACCCGGCACCGGCGCGCGACGGGCTTTCCGAAAATGCCGAGCGGTGCGTGCGGGTCTGCCACTCGGCCAGGTCCTGGGCGCGTTTACGTTGGCGGCGGCGTTTGAACCAGCCGCGCGCGCCGTCGTCGTCACTAAAAGCTGAACCACGCATGGACTCACGCTCCTAAGAGATCCGCGGCGCCCGCGAGCACCGTCCCCACGTCCCCCTCCACGCGCAGATCGGCGTAACGATCCGCGGTGGTGGGGCCAATATTGACAATCGCGCACGCCGCACCGTGCTGGAGCGCCTCGCCGAGCACCCACGAACCGGTCAGCACCGCGAGCGAGGTACCGACCACCAGAGCAAGATCCGCCTCCCGCGCCCACGCAAAAGACTGCTCCATCGCCGCCCGCGGTAGCGCCTCACCGAAAAATACCACCGCGGGTTTGAGCAAGCCTCCACAACGCGGGCACGGTGCCACCCGGAACGTGGAGGCTTCCGCCCCGGCGCGGTCCGCGGAAGCTAAAATCGCGACGTGCGCGGGATCGGGATCCTCCGGCCACCCCGGGTTGAGCCGGTCCAGCTGCGCCGCAATCTCCGCGCGCGGGAACTCCGCCCCGCACTCCACGCACACGACCCGCAAAAAATTCCCGTGCAGTTCCGCGAGCCTAGTAGAACCGGCCTTTTGGTGGAGATTATCCACATTTTGAGTAGCGACGCCGTTAATGAGGCCCGCTTTTTCGAAACGCGCCAGTGCCGTGTGGGCATTATTGGCGACGACGCCGTCCAGCGCGCGCCACGTTTCCTGATTACGTTGCCACACCCAGCGCTGCCATACCGGATCCGAAACGAAAGCATCGTAATCAATGGAGGGGACATCGGAGGAACCGGTGCCGCGGTAATCGGGAATGCCCGAAGCTGTGGAGACGCCCGCACCCGCGATAACTACGGTGGTGCGCCCCTCCATGAGCTCGGCTAGTTCGCGAGCGGCCTCGGTGGTGTCGCTGGTGATCATGGTGACTCCCTCGTGCTGGCTTCCTCGCTCATCGTAACCCGAATGCCCGGCGGGGTGAATCTTTCGCCTCAGGGCAAAGGTCCGGGCACGGCAGAGCCAAACGTGGGATAATAAAACCTGTTTGAGGAACCCTCAAAGAGTGCCGGTCGCGGCACTCGCACGGAGCCTTCGCCACATCGCGGTGGTTCGCGTGCTCACACAGAAAACCTCTCGGACAGATGGTTCGAGGAACGCCGAATAAAGGAGATCTCAGTGGCTGTTGCAACCCGCGAACAGTACGACGAAATGCTCAACCGCGCCAAGGCGAATAAGTTCGCCTACCCGGCCATCAATGTCACCTCGTCCCAGACGGCCACCGCTGCCCTGCGCGGTTTCGCGGAAGCCGAATCGGACGGCATCATCCAGGTGTCCGTGGGCGGCGCCGAATACCTCTCCGGCTCCACCGTTAAGGATCGCGTGGCCGGTTCCATCGCTCTGGTGGAGTACGTGCGCGCCGTCGCCAAGAACTACGATGTGACCATCGCCCTGCATACGGATCACTGCGCCAAGCAGAACATCGATTCCTGGATCCGCCCGCTCATGGAGCTCGAAGCTGAGCAGCACAAGGCAGGCAAGCAGACCTACTTCAACTCTCATATGTGGGACGGCTCGGCCGTGCCGCTGGAGGAGAACCTGGAAATCGCCAAGGAACTGCTGGCGCTCTCCCAGAAGGCCAATACCATTCTCGAAATTGAGATCGGTGTTGTGGGTGGCGAAGAAGACGGCGTCGTCGGCGAAATCAACGAAAAGCTCTACACCACCGCTGAGGACGGCCTCAAGACCGTTGAAGCGCTGGGCCTGGGCGAAAACGGCCGCTACATCACCGCGCTGACCTTCGGTAACGTGCACGGCGTGTACAAGCCCGGCCACGTCAAGCTGCGTCCCGAAATCCTCGGTGAGATCCAGAAGGAAGTCGGCGCCAAGGTCGGCAAGGAATCGCCCTTCGATCTGGTTATGCACGGTGGCTCCGGCTCCACCGCCGAAGAAATCCGCACCGCGGTGGAAAACGGCGTCATCAAGATGAACGTGGACACGGACACCCAGTACGCCTACACCCGCCCGGTGGCCGACTGGATGCTGACTAACTACTCCGGCGTCCTCAAGATTGACGGCGAAGTGGGTAACAAGAAGCAGTACGACCCGCGCTCGTGGGGCAAGGCCGCCGAAGCCGGCATGGCCGCTCGCGTTGTCGAAGCGTGCGAGCGCCTCGGCTCCACCGGTACCCGCATGAAGTAAGGGTGGCGCTTTCGGGCCGTTCGTGAGGCGGGCGTGCTCGTGTGCCGTTCGCGGTTCGGCACGTTCTGCGTAACAAGGGGCTGGTAGCTTATCTAGGCTACCAGCCCCTTGTGCTGCACTTCGTGCGTCTTTTCCGATGTTTTCTTTGCTCGCTTTGCCCTCTTTCGCGTTGGAAAGCTTCAATTTGCGGGGCTGATGGCGATGCGGGTTGCCCATCATCATGTCGGATCGCAAAGTGGTACTGGAGCTACAGCCAACCCCCGATTTTCTGTTGTGCAGTACCACTTTGCGCGTTCCGCCGTCGTCGAGTACCACTTTGCTGGGCAGTAATAGGTGGATAGTGGTTAGTCCCGGTGGCCCTCGAAACAAAGTGCGCGGGAGAGCACTGTTTCAGAGCGAATTCATGTTCCTTACGCGCACTTGACGGGCACCACGGTTCGAAATGCGCACTTCGCGGGGGGGGGCAATGTCCAGAATGCGCACTTTGCCGAGCCGAGTCGCTGTGCCGGCCCGCCGCGCAGGCGGGAGGCGGTGTGTTTTTCCGAGATGTACTTCGCATGTACGACATATGCACTACAGCTTTGACAACACATGCCGCCTACTCCGGGACGCGTGTGACTACTTAGGTTCGTGAGACTCGTGTGACGTGTGGGATTCCCGCCGCGCCGCCACACCGCCGCCGCGCCGCCGCCGTTCCCCGACATCGACGCCGCCCGCCGTCGCGGCATCACGCCGCCACACCGTCACCACCAGCACCAATGGCCACACTTTGAGACAGTTACCTCGGAAGATAAGATTTACCACATAGTTATTTAAGTCGTGCATGAACACCTTCCAAATGGTTTACAATCACGGGGCGCCAGGAGTGCCTCGAGAAATCAAGGTGTTTCCGCAACTGGGCCACGTGTTTGGGGCGTCTCACCGCGCCACCGGGGCGTGGAATCCGGTACGAACGGGTAACTAATAAGGGATCAAATAATGCAAAAATTGAGAACGGGAGCGGCGCGTTCGCGAGTCGCGGTGCACCGGTTGATCACGGGTGCGGTGGCGGCACTTATTGCTGCCGTCGTCGCGGTGGGTGGAGCGATTCCGCTGACCGCGCCGGCCATGGCCGCGAACGTGCGTGTGGTGGCAGATGATGCCAATTCTGCGAGCGGAACGAACGAATCCGGAACCAACGCGAATGGTGAAAACGCCAACGCGGCCGGCGAGACCGCAGATCGGGCCGTGGATGCGGCCTCTTCTGCGCGCTTGGAAATCGCGGTGGCCGAACCGGCAGAGCAAAAAGCCGCCGGGGTCCAAGCCGGAGCTCTGGCCAGCTATGACGTGCAATGGTCCTGCGCCGGCGTGCAAGGCCAGTGCGAGAACACCGCTCTCAGTGTCACCATCCCCGGCCTGGTTGATTACGTTTCCGATACCGATAAACTCCCACTCACCCACGTGAGCGCAACCAATTCTTCCCATGACCAGGCCGCGCTCCCGGTGCGCGAGGGTGATACCTACACCTGGAATCTGGGCACCGTACCGGTGGGAACCACCGGTGGCATGCGCGTGCAGGTACGCCCGGAGAACCTGCGCTGGCCCGAAGGTGAAGCAATCCGCCCGAAGGCGGCCGGGGAAACCAACGGCCAGGTGGCCGATCCGGTAGTACTCACCACGCCGGTGCATGCCAAGCCCAGCATCGCGGTGCGTAAATTCGCACCCGAATCCCATCCGGCTATCGGCGGTCAGTACACCTACACCATCACCGCTGGTTACGAAGGTGCCTTCAATACCAACGAAAATAAATTTAAGGACCCGGGCACCGGTGTTCCCGGCCTCATGGGCCTGACCGAAATGCGTCTGGTTGACACCCTGCCTGAGGGTGCGGAATTTGTGCGTGCCACCGATGGCGGGACCTACGATCCGGCCACCCGCACCGTCACCTGGGTAGTTCCCGGCTCGCCCATCGTGCGCGCCGTCGCCGATTACCGCGTGACAGTTGTTTTCCCCACCGGTGCTTTCACCGAGGGCGTCAGCGCCACCAACAATGTGGAAGCCACCGGCACCCCGCTCGATCCCAAGCTCGCGCCCGTCACCGCCACCGATTCCGTGACCCGCCAGCTGCAAAACCTGCGTGCCGAAGGTAATTTCCGCAAAACAGCCAATAAGGCCGTAACCCAGCGCGGCGGGGAAGCCGTGTGGAATATCTCGTAGTCGAATACCGGGAATGTTCCGCTGCGCATGCACGTGGCTGATAACCTGCCCTGCCGCTACGTTTCCCCGGAGAATCCCGGCGCCTGCGCCACCCCGGCCCTGCGTAATATCACAGCCGCCCTGGTGCGCCCGCTCCTCAAGAAGGTTCCCGCCAAGGTCACCTACACCACCACGGGTGGGAAGGAGCTCAGCGTCGACGTCGACCCCACCACCACCCGCGATTTCCCGCTCACCGTTCCGGCGGGAGAGGAGATCACCTCCATCGCCCTGGATGCGGACGTGATGAACAGTGAACGTGGCGATATCACGCTGGAAATCCGCGGCACCGTGGTCGATGACTTCCCGGCCGATGTGCATAACGGCACCACCGCACCCGATGGCGCCACCTACAGCTACGCCCCGAACTACGAGGTCCCCACGCTGGAAAATCGCGCCGTCGTCACCGCGCAATCCCTTGACTTTGCTGGCAACCCCACCCCGGAACTGCCCGCGAAAATCACCACGCGGGAAGCTGCGGCGCAGGTCGCGATCGTGGACGGCTACCCCACCTACGGGGTGTCGAAAACCTCGCACCTGGGCGGCCAGATGGTGGGCAACCTCGACACCAAACCCGGTGAGCTCTTCCAAACCGGCCAGACCTACACCTTCGGGCTGGGCTTCTACACCGGCAAGGGCGCCAAGCTCTACCCGGTGATTATGGATCTGCTTGCCCCGGGCATGGAATACGATCCCAAGCAGCAGATCACCACTTCCGCGAACTGGCCGGCCTCCCTCCCGCTGGACAAAATGCGGGTGGAAACCGAGATGAAAAAGGTGGACGGCAAGCAACGCCAGCTGGTGCGTTTCACCTGGCCGGACGACGGTACGGGCGATTATTTTGCCCCGCCCAGCACCGGGGATCAAAGCCGTTCCAACTCGTCGGAAATGGTGCTTTACTTCGGCGCGAAAATCACCGCGGCCACCGAGCCCGGCGAAAACACCAACGACATGATCCTCGCGGATGCCAAGCGCCCCAACCTCGGCACCGCCGTCGCCCCGAACCAGTGCATCCGCAACTGGTGGGCGCGCACCGATAGCCGCAAACTCACCGATAACCTCGACGGCCTCAACCGCCCCGAAGCGAGCGGCTGCACCACCTCCACGAAGTTCAACGTGGCGGGCTTGCCGGCGCTCGCGGGCAAGAATTACGTGAAGGGCGACGTCGATACCGAGTTCCAGGCCAACCCGAATTACGGGACGGTTTCGCCGGCCTCCAATGCTGAATTCAAGCTGGACCTCCTTAATAACGGTAATGCCGGGGCTTCTGGTGTGGTGGTGTACGATGTGCTGCCCTACCCGGGTGATCACGGTGTGAGCGGGGCCAATACCCCCGAGAATAAACGCGAATCCACCTGGCGCCCGCGCCTGAACGGACCGCTGACCTTCGGGGAGGGCACCCCGCAGCCCAGCTCGGTGCTCTACTCCACCTCCGTGAATCCGTGCCGCGGTGAGGTCATCACCCTGGGCGGTGAGCCTAAATCCGGCCCGGAGAATTGCGAATCGGGCACGTGGAAGACCGCCGAACAGCTGGGCGGGGACTTCTCCCAGGTGCGCGCATTCCGGGTGGAATTCCCGGATGATGCCAAACTCACTCGCGCGGATACCTGGACGATCAACGCCAATGTGACGGCTCCTGCGGCCGCGCGCGGTATCGCCTGGAATAGCTACGCGGTCACCGGTAAGAACGCTGAAACTGGCGCGCCGATCATCACGACCGAGCCGGCGAAGGTCGGGCTGACCATGCCCTTCGACCTCGACCTCACCAAGGAGAATATTCACGCGAAGTCCGCTGATCTCAGCGTGCTCAGCGAGAAAACCGCCGCTGATCCCGCGCACGCCGGCCTGGCCGAGGGCGTGACGCTCGCTGACCTGGAGAAAAACAACGAAACTGATCGTTGGGCCACCGGCTCCGTGGTGGAGTACGTGGTGCGCGCGAAGAACGAAGGCCCCGGCTTCGCCACCGGCGTGGAAATTACCGATATGCTCCCCACGGGGGTCACGTACGTGGGCTACTGGAGCACGAATGGCGGGTACGATGCCGCCACCGGAACCTGGCGCATCAATGACACGGTGACCGAGGTGGTCGATCCTCACACCGGCGATCCGGTGGAGGGCGCGGACCCGAATGCCACCGATGATGCCTACCTGCGCTTCACTCACGAACGCGGGATCGCCCCGGGCAGCGAAGAGGTGCTGCACCTGTACGCGGTGGTTGATGAAACCGCGCGCGCCCAGCAGGTCTGCAACGAGGCGCTCACCCCGGCCAAGGAACGCCTCGATTCGAAGGGTCAGAAGTTCGCGGGCAAACAGGCGAATGCTTGCCTGACCGTGGGCGTGGACCTGGGTGATCGCATCTGGGAGGACGTCAATAACAATGGCGCGGACGATCCGGGTGAGCCGGGCCTGGCGGGTGTCACCGTGAAGGTATTCCGCCCCGGCGATACGGAACCATTTATTACGACGACGACGGACGCCAGCGGTAAGTACCTTGTGCGCGGCCTGGAACCTGGCACGTACTCGGTTGTGGTCGACCGCGCTACCCTCCCGAAGCGTGAGGGAACCTGGGAAACTACCCATGTCCGGGAAGGCTCGGGGGATAAGGCGAAGGCCAGCTCCGGGCAGATCACGCTGAGCGATGCGGATGTGCTGGATGCCGATTTCGGCTTCCACTACGTGGCGCCGGTCCCGCCCGTGCCGCCGCAGCCTCCGGTTCCGCCGGAGCCGCCGGTCCCGCCGGCACCCGAGCCGACAACTCCGGAACCGACCACGCCGGCCCCGCAACCCACGACCACGGCGCCCGCGCCGCAACCGACCTCGGATCGTGTGCAGCCGGAGCCTTCGCCTAGCGCGACACCGACGGCACCCGCGCCGCAACCCGAGCCGACCACGCCGGTGCCGAGCACCGCGGTTCCCACGGCGAGTGCCACGGTGCCCGCGCCGCAGCCCAGCGCAAGCACGGACGACGGGCCGGCGGCATCGTCGACCCCGAGTGCGACCCCGGCGTTGAGCCCGAGTGGCACGTCGAGCGAGACTCCGACCTCGCCCGTTAATGCTGGCTCCGGCCCGCGCCTGCCGCGCACCGGCGCTGGCGTGCTGGGTGCCGCGGGAGCGGTCCTCGCGCTGCTGGCCGGTGGGGTGCTGGTGCTGCGTCGTCGTGGAGAATAATCCACCGCGGTAAATCCGCAACCGCGTAGCGATAGGGCGGGAGCCCGAGCGTGAAAGCGCCCGGTCTCCCGCCTTTCGCGTGTGCGCTGGGCCTGGGCACGGCGTGTGGCGCAGGGCCCCGCCATCACGCTTCGCGCGCCCGTGTCAGGTATACCTTCCCCAGGTTTGTGTTTCCGCTCACAAGTAATAGAATAGTCAGTGGTCCAGGCCACGGCCTCGCGCCGGTGGCCGCTCCCACGTAACTGAACAAGTAAGAAAGAAGCCCGCACATGACGCAATCACCAGTCACTCCCGCGTATCCGGAGCCTGCCGCCCGCGATCCGCACGAGGGCAAGCGTGCGGGCCTTGCCTATTTCAACGATGCCCAGCAGGCTTTCAGTGCCGGCAATCTCAAGCAAGCCGCGGAGCTCTACCGGAAGGCCGCGGATACTTTCGAGCGGGATCCGGAGCTCTATCTTGAGCGCGCTGTCGCCAACGGCCAGCTCGGGATTTCACTCAAGGCCATCGGGGAGATGGATGAGGCCGCGGACCGGCTCGGCCGCGCGATCGCGCTCTTCCAACAGTTCCCGGAAAACGGCGATGCCGCGGTCAGCATGGGCAATTGCTTCTGGCATATCGGGGAGATCAACGAGGAAGCCGGCGATTTTGACGCTGCCCGCATCTCCTACAATCAGGCGTATTCGGCCTACCGCACCGCGCCGAATACCCAGGAGCTCCAGATCGAAGTCCTCCAAAAACTCCGGTCCATCTAGGCCGGCTCATCGATCTCAACGATGTCTATGCACGCCACCGTTACCGAGCTGCTGCGCGCCGGGCTCGCCGCACTTGAGCGCCACAATGAAGATGAGGCCCGCGCCCGTTTCGTGGAGGCGCGGGAAACCGAGCGGCGCGCCGCGGGTGCTCGGGGCGCTGGCGGCGTACTTCCCGGCAGTTCCGCGCCTGAGCTTTTTACGCAGGTGAGTGACCCGGATGCCCTGTATTTCGCGGCGCTTGCCACCGGGCAGTTGGGGGAGAATCCGCTCAATCTCGCGCGCCGCGCCGTGGAGGCGTATCGCGTGGCGCCGGCGTCCTTGCGGGCCG
Organism: Actinotignum sp. UMB0459; assembly: GCF_051905915.1. Lineage (NCBI taxonomy): Bacteria > Bacillati > Actinomycetota > Actinomycetes > Actinomycetales > Actinomycetaceae > Actinotignum > Actinotignum sp. UMB0459. The sequence goes on from NZ_JBQAIK010000004.1 coordinate 35,700, forward strand.
CGCGCGCCTGGGAAACGTACGGATATTTTTTGCACGACGGCGCTAACGACGCCGCAGCCGCTCAGGCTATGCGGGAGGCGGCCGGCGTGTACGCAGCCCTGGGTGGGCATGAGGCCCAGCAGGCCAATGCGCTGTATAACGCCGGGATCTCCTACGCGGAAGCCGGCGATTTAGCCGCTGCTATCGCGGCTTTGGAAGCGGCGCTGCTACCCGCGGGTGCGTTGCCGGAGGTGGACCTGGGGCGGGTGGCTATTCGGGCTACCCTCGCCGCGGCACGCTTGGACGCCGGGCAATTCGCGGCGGCCGCGCGCGATTACCGGGTGGTAGAGGAGGCTTTCGCGGCGCTCCCCGGCCAGGAATTTAATGCGATTGATTGTGCTTTCGGGCGGGCTCGCGCGGTGCTCGGAAGCGGGGACTACCCGACCGCGGCGGCGCAGTTTGCGGAAGTCGCGGCACGCGCCACGGCGCTCGCCGGCGGGGAAGTAGCCGGTGCTGCGCCGGCAGCCACCGCCACCGAAGCCGAGCGGGCCGCCTGGGAAGTCGCCGCCATGTCCTGGCATCACGTTGCGGTGGCCCATGCCAAAAACGGCGCGCCCGCGCAGGGCGTGCCCGCTATGCGCACAGCCGCCGCGATCTACGCGGGACTGGGCGAGGAGCTCTCCAGTGCCCACTGCCGCGGGCTGCTCGGCGATTTGCACGCTGAAGCTCGGGATATGACCGCGGCGCGCACCGCCTGGCAGGCTGCCATCGCGGCGCTGGAAGCCGCTGCGGCACAGGCCGCGGCAGACGGCGGTGAACTCCCGGCCGGCCCGGCTCGGGACCTGGAAGAATTCCGCCGCAAACTCAGCGCCGCCGGCGGAGCGCTCGGGTAGCTGTAGCTGTCGGCGTCGTCGTACCTATCACGTAAGCTTGGAAGTGCGGTGCCAACCGGCACCCGCTCCGTTCCCGGCAACGAAGAGGTTGATCGTGACAGCACAACACCCCGGCACTGTTATCCACCCGCCCCAGCAGCGCGACCAGTGGTGGCGCGATGCCGTTATTTACCAGATTTATCCGCGTTCCTACGCGTCGAGCGGCGGGCCGCTCGGCACCCTGCCCGGCATTACCGAAAAATTCGACTATTTGGAGAAGCTCGGGGTGGACGCGGTGTGGCTTTCGCCTTTTTATGTTTCTCCGCAATTCGACGCCGGCTACGACGTGGCCGATTATCGCGACGTCGATCCGCGCTTCGGCACTCTCGCGGATGCCGAGCGGCTCATCGAGACCGCCCACGCGCACGGCATGAAAGTGATTGTGGATATCGTCCCGAATCATACCTCCTGGGATCACAAACTCTTTCGGGAAGCGGTGCTGGCTGGCGCGGGTGCCCCGCAGCGCGATAATTTCTGGTTCCGGCCCGGGCGCGGGGAAGGCGGGAGCGAGCCACCCACGGATTGGCTTTCCTCCTTCGGTGGCCCGGCCTGGTCCCAGGTCAAGGACATCCCCTGGGTGAAAGGCACCCCGCAGGAAACGGAAGAAACCTGGTACCTGCATTTATTTGATCGTTCCCAGCCCGATGTGAACTGGGAAAGCCCGGCTATTCATCATGAGTTTGCCCATACTATTCGTTTCTGGATGGATCGTGGCGTGGACGGGCTGCGGGTGGATGTGGCCCACGGCCTGACCAAAGACCCAGCTCTCCCGGACTGGCCCTACAAAGTGGAGGAGGTGCGCTACAACCCGGACGTGAGCGTGCCGCCCGCGCCCATGGCCAACCAGCCTGCTGTCCATGATATTTACCGCGAATGGCGCGGAATTCTGGATGAATACGGGCGCGACCGCATGATGGTGGCTGAAGCCTGGGTAGACACCGAGGAAGACCTGGCTCGTTACGTGCGCAGCGATGAAATGCAGCAGGCTTTCAACTTTGAGTACCTCTCCGCGCCGTGGCGCGCGGATCGTATTAATGCGCTGATCGAATCCTCGCTGCGCGCCACCGACGCCGTGGGTGCCCCTACCACCTGGGTACTTTCCAATCACGACACCCTGCGGGCCACCTCGCGCCTGGGCCTGGCGGGCGTAACCACCGGTTGGTGCGGGAACGGCCCGAGCGGCATCGGCCCCGATGACCCGCAGCCAGATGCGGCGCTGGGAGCGCGCCGGGCCCGGGCCTGGCACACGCTCACCGCCGCGCTGCCCGGCTCCTACTATCTCTACCAGGGCGAAGAGCTCGAACTGCCCGAAGCCACCCAGCTGCCGCCCGAATCTCGCGAAGATCCCACCTTCGCGCGCACGGGTGGCGCGGAGCTGGGTCGCGACGGCTGCCGGGTGCCCATTCCCTGGCGCGCGGATGCCCCGGCCTTCGGATTCTCTCCCGACGGGGAAAGCTGGCTACCCCAACCTACGGATTGGGGCCGTTTCGCGGTGGATACCCAGGAAGCCGATCCGGAATCCGCGCTCGCCTACTACACGGAGCTGCTGCACCTGCGTGCCCGCTACGACCTGGGCCTGGGCGGATTGCGCCGCGCCCCCGAGTACGCCGGAAGCGGCGTCGCGCTCATTAATTATGCGGGCGGTTCCGGGAAGGGCGATTCCGTGAAGGGCAACGACGGCGCCACCTCCCGCGGGGACCTCTTGATTATGACGGCCTTCGCCGAGCCCCTCCCCCTGCCCGAAGGCTGGGCGGTGCTCCTCAGCTCCGCGCCCTTGGAGGAAGAAGGGGTGCTCCCACCCGATACCACGGTCTACCTGGTGCCTTTCCGCACGGATACCGAGGAGTGATGCTGATGGCGCGCGTGGCGGCGTCGTCGCCGAAAAGGGACGTGCCCACCGACACGGGTGCGCTCACCGGAACGGGCGGCGTCGCCACGATCACCGGACGCACACGCGAAGGTGACATTAAATTAGAACTGTAGAAAGCAAGATAAGTCACACTGTGGTGTAAACTAGTACCACCACACAGGCAAGGGAGCCGGGCGCTACGGTGCTGTCGCGGTTACGGCTTTCTTGCTGGCATTGACGATCATAGGAGACGTAACGATGCATTCAGTGAAGAAAATCGCTGCTCTCGCCGCAGCTGGGTTGGTGGCCATCGCGGGATTGGGTGGCTGTGTATCCAATTCCGATAGTGGCGGTAGTGACGGTGGGGCCGGCAAGGTCTACTACCTCAACTACAAGCCCGAATCTGACCAGGCCTTCCAAGAATTGGCCAAGAAATACCATGAGCAAACCGGGGTGGATATCAAGATCGTATCCGCGACCGGTGGCTCGTATGAACCCACCCTCGCCAATGAGCTCGGCCGCGCGGATGGCCCCACCATTTTCCGCGTGGATGGCCCCATCGGCCTGGCCAAATGGAAGCAGTACGCCAGCGATATTTCCGATGCTCCCTTCATTGAAGCCATGACGGATAAGGACATGGCCCTCAAGGGTGAAGACGGCAAGATTTACGGCGTCCCCCACGCGGTGGAAGGCTTCGGCATCATCTACAACGATGCTATTTTGCAGAAGTACTTTGCGCTGCCGGGTGCCAAGGCTAAGTCCGTGGATGAGATCAAGAACTTTGACAAGCTCAAGGAAGTCGCGGACGATATGCAGGCCAAGAAGGATGAACTTGGCATCAAGGGCGCCTTCGCGGTCACCTCGCTATCCCCGAATGAGGACTGGCGCTGGCAGACCCACCTTATGAACTGGCCGCTCTTCTACGAGCTGCGGGATAAGGGCGTGCAGGACACCGGGAGCATCGAAGGTGCCTACCTGGATAATATGAAGAAGATCTTCGATCTTTACCTCACTGATTCCACGGTGGAACCGTCGCAAACCACCGCGAAGGCGGTTACCGATTCCATGGCGGAGTTCGCGCTGGGCCAGGTGGCTTTCGTGCAGAACGGTAACTGGGCCTGGTCCCAGATTGATGGCGTGGATGGCAATACCGTCAAGTCGGAAGATATTCACTTCCTGCCTATTTACATGGGCGTTAAGGGTGAAGAAAAGGCCGGCATCTCGGTGGGGACCGAAGCCTACCTGACCATCAATAACAAGGCCTCGGATGCCGATAAGAAGGCCTCGATGGACTTCCTCAACTGGATGCTCAACGATCCGACCGGCGCCAAGCTCTGCGCGGAGGACCTCGGCTTCATTGCCCCCTTCAAGGAATACGCGAGCCTCTCGCCCACCGACCCGCTCGGTAAGGAAGTCATCAAGTACATGAAGGATACCGAACACTACAACGTGGCATGGGACTTCCAGGTGGCTCCTTCCATGGACTTCAAGAACGGGCTGGGGCAGCACCTCAGCCAGTATGCAGTCGGTAAGGAAAGTTGGGATCAGGTGAAGGACTACTTCGTCACCCAGTGGAATACTGAGAAGGCAGCTGCCGGGGTGAAGTAGCTAGGCCGCCGCGGGCGCTTATTAGCTGTGCTGCGCGTGCCACGCAGCGCGTGCCGCGCAGCGCCACGCAGCGCCACGCAGCGCCACGCAGCGCCACGCAGCGCCCGCGCCTACTGCTACCACACCTGCCTTGCCTGAGGTGAGGCGCGGGGCTCACCATCGCGGTGGGCCCCGCGTGTCACAGGGGGTTTCTCATGAGAACATTGAAAAAACACGGGCTTGCCTTCGTGGGGCCCACGTACGTGGCGTTCGGGATAGCTTTCCTCGCCCCGTTCTTTATTGGTATTTATCTTTCGTTTACGAATTTCACCACGCTTGATGATGCCACCTGGGTGGGCGTGCAAAATTACGTCAATGCCTTCACAGAGCAACAAAACTACGTCGGGGCTTTGATCTTCACCGCCTCGGTGGCGATTGTGTCTATTATCAGCGTTAATATCATCGCGTTCTTCTTGGCGTATCTGCTCACGCAGAAGCTACCCGCCACGAATTTCTACCGCACGATCTTCTTCATGCCGAATCTCATCGGCGGGATCGTACTGGGCTACACCTGGCAGTCCCTCCTCAACGCGGTCCTCTCCAATTACGGAACCACGCTGGTCAACGACGCGAAATACGGATTCATCGGCCTCATCTTGCTGGTCAACTGGCAGATGATCGGCTACATGATGATCATCTATATCGCCGGATTCCAGAATGTGCCCGCCGAGCTTAACGAAGCCGCGCAGATCGACGGCGCCGGGCGGTGGCGCACCCTCCGCTCGGTCACCATCCCCATGATGATGCCCTCGATTACGATCTGCCTTTTCTTGACTCTGGCGAATACCTTCAAGATTTACGACCAAAACTTGGCGCTCACGAACGGCGCCCCCATGCGGGAAACCGAAATGGCGGCGCTCAATATCGTCAAGAGCATGTATGAGCAGGTCGGGCAGCAAGGAGTATCGCAGGCCAAAGCCGTGATTTTCTTCCTCATTGTGTCCTCGATTGCGCTTATCCAGCTGCGCGCCACCCGCACGAAGGAGGTGGACCTGTGAGTACCGAAACTGGCAAGCGCGCCGTCGCCGCTGAGTCCAAGCGCGCCGTCGTTCCCGCGGATACGCGCACGGAAACACGCACGGACGTACGCGGCGCCGATCCCGTGGCGAAACCGAAGCTCAAGGCCCCGCGCCACCGGGTGCGCATGACGCCCGGGCGCTGGGCGGCGGTGGGATTCCTCGGGATTCTTTCCCTTATTTACGTGGTGCCGCTGCTCTTCATCCTCGTCAATTCTTTCAAGGGGCGTTTCTTCATCTCGGACGACCCCTTTAGCCTCCCGGCCGGTGAAACCTTCGCCGGGATAGATAATTACCAGACCGCGCTGAACCTTTCGGGCTTTATGCGGGCCCTGGGCTGGTCCTTCTTCGTGACGGTGGCCTCGGTGCTCGTTATTGTGTTCTTCTGCGCGATGACGGCCTACTACCTGGCGCGGGTGCGGAGCTGGTGGACGTCGCTGCTGTACTACCTGCTGGTGTTCTCCATGGTGGCGCCATTCCAGATGGTCATGTTCCCGACCGTGAAAATCGCGGACAAGCTAGGGCTATCCTCGCCGTGGGGCCTGATCGTGCTGTACCTCGGTTTTGGGGCGGGGCTCTCGGTATTTATTTTCGCGGGCTTCGTGCGGTCGATTCCCGGCGAAATTGAAGAGGCGGCGTCCATTGACGGCGCCGGGCCGTTCAAGACCTACTTCCAGGTGGTTATGCCCATGCTCAAGCCCACGGCGGTCACGGTCGCGATCCTCAACACCATGTGGATCTGGAACGACTTCCTGCTGCCGAACCTCGTGATCGGGCGCGAGGAGGCCTACCGGACCGTCCCGGTGGTGATCCAATTCCTGGTGGGCTCGAACGGAAATAAGGATTTGGGGGCCCAGATGGCGGTGCTGGTGCTCGCCATTATCCCCATTATTATTTTCTACCTCTTTGCGCAGCGCTATATTGTGGAAGGCGTTGCGGCAGGTTCCGTCAAGGGGTAGGTGCCCGCCGTTCGTGCGGGGCACCATGAAGCACGACGACGACGCGGCGCCGCGCACCCGATACCGGGAGCGCGGCGCCGTAAATCGGCCACGTGGTGCTTTGGGCACGGAGTGCCGGGTGTGGGCTCCACGCGCTTCGCGCCGGGCGCCGAGTGCGTATTCCACGCACGTTGCACCGATCCGCCTTGGCCGATTCGCCCGGCACTCTTTATGCCAGCTGATGTGCCACCAACCGAAGGAGATGC